>CAYVDO010000481.1:0-5639 GCA_964450125.1 uncultured bacterium | reverse complement strand
CGCGAAATACTCGAGGCCCACACGCCCGCCGCCTCCCGAGCTGCCGCTCTCGCGCCGGCCATCCTGCGCGGCGAGCGCGCGCACGCCGAAGCGCAGCATCGGTTGCACGTCGCGGGCGAACCAGCCGTCCGAGTTGGCGATCAGAAGCTCGCGGTAGTTCTCGACCAGCGATGCCTCCACGCGCTCGATGCGCGAATCCACCGCGCGCCCGGCCTGGTCGGCGCGCGTGAGCAATTCGCGCTTGTCGAGACCGCTGGTCACGATCGACGGTGTCGCGACGGCATAGCGGCTGGGAAGCGCACGCTCGTTCACGCGCACCGGCTCGATGGGGTTGCCGTTCGCGATCTCGGCGGCGGTCTCCGCCGCGCGCACCAGCGCTTCCCACGCGAGATCCTCGGTGTACGCGTAGCCCGCGGCCTCGCCGCGGCGCACCCGGAAGCCCACACCCAGCGACACGCTACGGGATGCGGATTTCACGATGCCTTCTTCGAGGCCCATGGAAGCGCTGGTGGAGATCTCGGCGAAGAGGTCAGCGGAATCGCCGCCGCGCCGGAGCGCCGCCGCGAGCAGCTTGCGGCAGCTATCGGCGTCGAGCTCGAACGGGCCGCCAGGTGCGAACGGCGCGCGCAAGCTCTCGAGCGAGGGAATGGCGTGCGTGGCAGACATGAGTGATCCGTCCTCGGTGCGATGCGGGAGAGCGTGAAAAGCGCCCGGAATCGGGCGCTGAAACGAACGCGCGCCGCGAGCGACCGTAGCTTAGCGCGCTGGCGGCAGACCCGCGCGGCGCGCGGACGAATTCCACTCGACCATTCGCTCTCCACGGAGGTTTCCATGAATCGAACCCGCACACGGGTCGTGCTCACGGCGCTGCTCTCATTCTCGGCCGCGTTGCCGGCGGCGGCCGACGACGTCAGCCCCAAGCGAGCGCTGACGCTCGACGGGGCACGCAAGGCGATCGCCGCTGGTGTGAGCTTCGCCAAGCAGAACGAGACCACGGGCGTGATCGCCGTGGTGGACGACGGCGGAAACTTGGTGGCGGTCGAGCGCATCGACGGCACCTTCCCCGCCGGCGCCAATATCTCGATCGGTAAGGCGCGCACCGCAGCGCTCTTCAAGAAGCCGACGTCGGTGTTCGAGAAGATCATCAACGATGGCCGCACGGCCATGACCGCGCTACCCGACTTCACGCCGCTGCAAGGCGGAGTGCCGATCGAGGTCGACGGGCAGATCGTGGGTGCCGTGGGCGTGAGCGGCGCCAAGAGTGCCGCTCAGGACGAGGAGGTCGCGATCGCCGCGGCCAAGGCACTCGCCGCGGCGAAGTGACCTCGTGGATCGCTGCTCTCGCGTGGCGCCCGTCTCGACTCCTCGCGCGCCCGCACACACGCGAGTTTCGTAGGGGCGGCCGCAAGGCCCACCGAACCGTCCAGCACCCGCGAGCGACCGCGTGCGACGCGACCCGATGCACCAAGATCGGCACGCACCCTTCGCAGCTAGATCCCTGCCCCTCTCGGATGCCATGCTTCGACGCGCGCGGCGCCCGCCGCGCTTTCCGCGGAGGGGACCATGAAGAATCTCGCCATCCTGATCGGGCTCGTGGGAGCCGTGATTGCCTGGGGCCTGCTCGGTGCCGCGCAGGCCGGCAAGGTCGGCTACACCTGCAAGGCCGAGGTCGGTCCGATGTGCTTCCTGTGGGAGCGCAGCGGCGTGGGCAAGGCCCAGGACGCCATCGGCAACATCATCGACGACGCCACCAAGTCGAGCTCCGGCAAGGAATGATCCCGGTTTTCTGCCAGGCAGCACGTGACTCGTAAGGCTCGCGCGTTCACGATCGCCACGACGCTCTTGCTGGCGACGGATTGCACCACCAAGAAGCTCGCCGTCGAGCTTCTTCCCGGTGTGGGTCAGCCGGTGGACGTGCTGGGCGATCTGGTGCGCCTGACGCTCGCGTTCAACACCCGCGGCGCCACCGGGCTGCCGCTCGGGCGCGGCGTGCTGATCGCCGTCTCGATCGTGGCGCTGGGCGTGATCGCGTGGCAGTACGCCCAGCTCGCCGGACGCGACGGCCGCTCGGCGGCGGCGCTCGGCATGATCCTGGGCGGCGCCATCGGCAACCTCATCGACCGCGCCGGTTCCACCCGAGGGGTCATCGATTTCATCGACATCGGTTTCGGGCGGTTTCGCTACTTCACCTTCAACGTCGCCGACGTGGGCATCGTCGTCGGCGTCGCGTTGCTGCTCGTGAGCGGCGTGCTCCATGCGCCGGCGCAGGAGGCGCCACCGAGTACCCCGGAGGCCACGTGATCGTGGTGCTCTTCTGGTCGCGTCTCACCAGCGAGGCAGGCGAGGACTATTCCGCGATGGCCACGGAAATGGTCGAACGCGCCACACGCACTCCCGGCTTCGTCGACTTCAAGAGCTTCGCCGCGAACGACGGCGAACGGCTTTCGGTCATCCACTGGCAAGACGAAGAGACCATGAGGCTCTGGGCGAACGACGAGCGCCACCGCCTGGCCCAGAAGCTCGGCCGCGAGAAGTGGTACCAATACTTCCGTCTCGAAGTCGCCCAAGTCACCCGCGCCTGGGACTTCCAGCGGCGATAGCGGACGGGCGAGAACACACCTCGGCCGACGAGCCGAGCGAGTCGGCTTGGGTGGGGCCCAGCAAGAACCGCGCTTTTTGCGGGGCGGGGGGCTTGAGAAGCCCCCCGAGGAAGCATCGACAGGCTCGAAAAACTCGCACCGGCGAGTATTTCAGCAGCCTGCTAAAGGCGGCGCCGCCGCAGGTGTGACGGCGCCGATCATCGGCGGGGGACGAGCCTGCGCCCAACGGGTCCGTGCGACACGATCGTTCCAATGCGTGGCCGCTGATTTGGCGGTGCTCGAATGCTCCTCGCCCCTCGCCGGTATCCGCAGCTTGTGACGTCGCTGGAGTCACGCCGCTATGTGCGCGGAATCTGGAGCTGGTGCGAACGCCCGAGGTCTTGGCGAACTCGAGGCGATACGACGCTCAGCAGCAGCGCGGGGCGTGGCCTTTGCGCTCGAAGAAATCGCGGACGAACTCGCGCTGCGTGAAGTGCGGGGGGTGGCCGGCGGCGCGGCAGTGGTCGAGGTAGGCGTCGTAGTCGGGGGCGCCGACGAGTTGCCTGAATACGCGCAGCCAGCGTGAGAGGCGTCCGCGAGATCGAACGCGGCCACTTGGGCCCGCCGGTCGCGGACGATCTGGCGCAGGTGTAGCGGCGCTTTCCGATGTGTGGTCGTGGGTCATGTCGCGGCGCTCACTCGAGAGCGAGCCGGGTTTCGACGTATGGGGCTTCGCGCACGCTGGCCGGCTTGCGCTGCATCACCACCAGGAACCACTCGCGCGCCGAAGCCGCGATCACGAGCAAAGTCACTCCCATGAACACCAGCGCCATGGTCGCGTTGAGCTTGGCGTTGAAGACGAGGCGCGCGGCGTTGGGCTCGGTGGAGTCGGCGAGCTTCTGCGCCTGCGCGAGGAATCCGATGCTCGGCTGCGGCGAGAACACCTTGAGGTAGCCCGCCGACATCACCACGATCAAGAGCCACGCGAGCGGCAGCAGCGTGACCCATGCGAAGCGCTGCTTCCCCATCTTGATGAGCACCGTCGTGCCGACACAGAGCGCCACGATCGCGAGCAGTTGGTTGGCGATCCCGAAGAGCGGCCAGAGCGAATTGATGCCGCCCAACGGATCGACCACGCCTTGATAGAGGAAGTAGCCCCACCCGCCGACCACCAACCCGCTCGCGAGCATGGCGCCCGGAGTCCAGGCCATGTCAGCGAGCTTCGGGTGCACGTGGCCGAGCAGCTCCTGCAACATGAAACGTCCGACGCGCGTGCCCGTGTCGATGGTAGTCATGATGAAGAGCGCTTCGAACATGATCGCGAAGTGGTACCAGAGCGCGAGCACCGAATCGCCGCCGATGAACCGCGAAACACCGCCGAAGATCTGCGCGATCCCCACCGCCAGCGACGGTGCGCCGCCGGCGCGCGCCACCAGCGTCTTCTCACCCATCTGCGCCGCAAGCTCGGCCATGTGCTCCGGCGTGACCACGAACCCCGCTTCCTGAAGCACGCTCGACGCCGCCGCAAGGGCCTTGGGCGAGGTGTTCATCTGGAAATAGACGCCCGGCTCCAGCGTGCACGCCGCGATCATCGCCATGACGCCCACGAACGACTCGGTGAGCATGCCGCCGTAGCCGATCAGCCGCGCATCGGGTTCGCGCGAGATCATCTTGGGCGTGGTGCCGGACGCCACCAGCGCGTGAAAGCCGGAGATGGCACCGCACGCGATGGTGATGAAGCAGAACGGAAAGAGCTTGCCGGCGAAGACCGGGCCTTCGCCGAGCCGCGCGAAGGGGGTCAGACCCGGCATCTTGAGCGGCGGCAAGATCACGAGGATCGCGATCGCCAGCGCCACCACGGTGGCGATCTTGAGGAAGGTCGAGAGGTAGTCTCGCGGGCAGAGCAGGATCCACACCGGCAGCACCGACGCGACGAAGCCGTAGCCCATCATCATCCACGACAGCGCCTTGCCGTCGTGGGTGAAGGCCGCCGACCAGGTGGGATCGTGCGAGACCCAGCGCCCGCCGATGAGCGCCAGCACCAGCAGCACCGACCCGAAGATCGACGCTTCGCCCACCGCCCCCGGCCGCCAGACTTTCATCCAGAAGCCCATCAGCACCGCGATGGGAATCGTGCAGGTGATCGTGAAGAGCCCCCAGGGCGACTCGGCGAGCGCCTTCACCACGATCAGCGCCAGCACGGCGAGCAGGATCACCATGATGAGCATGATCGCCACCATCGCGGTGAGCCCGGCGAAGCCTGAGATCTCTTCCTTCGCCATCTGACCGAGAGATTTCCCGTCCCGACGAAGCGACGCCGCCAGGATCACGAAGTCCTGCACCGCTCCCGCCAGCACCACGCCGATCACCAGCCAGATCGTGCCGGGCAGATAGCCGAACTGCGCCGCGAGCACCGGACCCACCAGCGGCCCCGCGCCAGCGATGGCCGCGAAGTGGTGGCCGTAGAGAACCCATTTGTGGGTGGGCACGAAGTCCTTGCCGTTGCCGAGGCGCTCGGCGGGTGTCGCGCGTCGCGGATCGAGACCGAAAACTCGATTGGCAAGGAAGCGCGAGTAGAAGCGGTACGCGATCGCGTACGTGCACACGGCGGCGGTGACCAGCCACGCCGCATTCACGGTCTCGCCGCGAGAGAGGGCCAAGGTGGCGAACGCGACCGCGCCCAAAAGCGCGATGGCGATCCAGAGAATCGTCGAAAAGGCCTTGTTCATGCGGCGGAGGCTACGCCCGCCCACGGACTCGATCAACCGCACTAGGCCTGAAATAAGCGCGAGTGCGCTTCTTTCAGGCCTAGTTGATGTTTCCAGGGGGGTGGGGGGGAGTCCCCCCCGAGTCGACTCGCTTCGCTCAGGCGCCGAAGGCGCCGTGGCAAGCCGCTGGCTCGCGGCGCGATGGAAGTCGCACGTGGAGACCGCTGCGCCGATCGGCTGGATGGTGGGTCAGTCTTGTGCCGAGCCCTTTCCAGGCGTGAGGGGCTGGGGGCACGTCGAAGCGCGCTCCGCGGCCACGCACCTCGAGTCGCGCTCGTGGGCAGTGAGCCCC
>CAYVDO010000480.1:0-5657 GCA_964450125.1 uncultured bacterium | reverse complement strand
GATGAAGATCGTGATCGCTCAGGCGCTGACGCAGGTCGTGCCACGCCAAGCGCCGGGATTCGAACCCACGATCGTGCGCACTTCGACGGTGCTGGCGCCGTCCGACGGCATGCCGATCATCCTGGATCCGGCGGCTTGACCGTGGGCACGACGATCCACACCGAGGAGGGGAAATGCTGACTCGAGACGAGCTCGAAGCGTTCGAGCGCGACGGATGCATCGGCCCGTTCCGGGTGCGCAGCGAAGAAGCGATGGCGCAGCTCTGCAGCGACATCCAGCCACTGCTCGACGATCCCAAAGGACCGCCGTGGGCGAACCTCACGATGGACGTGCACATGCTCAACGAGCACGTGTACCGCCTCGGTGCCGAACCGGCCATCGTCGACCGCATCCGCAGCATCATCGGCGACGACGTGCTCTTCTGGCGGGCGTGGACGTTCGTGAAGAAGCCGGGCGCCAAGGCGACGGGCGTGCACCGCGACGGACGCCAGGACCAGACCTGGCCCACCGTGAACAAGCCGCGTTCGCGGGTTGGATCGATCGCCGTCTGGGTGGCTCTCGAGCCCGCCGATCTCGAGAGCGGCTGCCTGTGGGTGTTGCCCGGCTCGCAGTTCATCCAGTGGCAAGCCACGGAGATCCCGCGCTACGAACCGGTGGACTACTGGATGTTCCCCACGCGCTCGTTCCTCGCCGAGTACGACGTTCCATCTCTCGCCATCGGATCGAAGCTCAAGATCGGACGCGGAGCCTGGCCCGTGGTGAGCACGGCGTTGCGCGCCATCGGCCTGGCCCAACGCACCAAGCAAGCGATCGACAAGCGCTCCGGCGCGACCATGAAGAACGACTTCCGCGCCCCGCCGCTCACCGGCCTGACCCGGGCCGAGCAGTCCACGTGGGCGGAATACGCCGGGCCGAACGTGAACAAGATCACCGTGGACGCGCTGAAGCGCATGCCTGCCAAGCCGCGTCCGCTGGTGTGCAAGGCCGGTGAGTTCTGGATCTTTCGCGAAGACATGATCCACACGGCGCCGGGAAACACGACGGATCGACGTCGCGCCGCCGTCACGTTCGGCTATGCCTCACCCGAGTGCTCGATGCACACGGACCGATTTCCGGTGCTCATCCACGGCGAGAATACCGGCACCAACAAGCTCGCCACCCCGAGCTTCCTCGCTGCGAAGCCGGGCTGACGCCGCGCGCGGTGGGCGGCAGAGCGAGCGACCCCACTCATCGCACCGGCGCATCCACACGCCCCCCGGGCCTCCACGCGCGCCGTCGTGCTTTCCGCGAGACTGCGGCGTCCCACGGGGGAAGCGCGCGTGTGACTGGGGGGCGGGCCCCGCAGGGGTTTTGCCGCTGCGGGCGGGGGCGGGAACAGCTCCCCGCAGAAACTACAGCCCAGGCGGGTCGAAGCTGCGGGAGCCGTCCACGTCCACGAACACCGGGTTCGTGAACGAGAGCGGCGTGAAGCCGCGGTTCTTGTCGGCGGCTGCCCCGAGCGTCACCCGTGAGTACTCGTACGGAACCGCTGGCTCTTGGTTGGGGTTGGCGGGTAGCGCCGCGCCCGCCTCGACGAGTATCCACGAGTCGCGGGTGAGCGTGATCGGCACCGTGCCCTCGTAACGCAGCGCCGGCGGCGGGCTCTGGGCCGCCAACGGGATCGTCTCCACCACGACCCCGTTCACCACGATGCGGATTTCTTCGACCGGGACCCAAGGCGCCGCCCTCACCGAGATCGTCACGTCGACGGTACCGTCGGCATCCTGCGTGAGCTCACCCATGCCGGCGCCGTTCACGGAGATCGAGGGGATCGGTCCAGTCGTGCCGACGACCTTGCCTGCGCGCACCGCCGCGGCGATCTGTTTCGGCGTCTGTGCCGCGGGATCGTCGTTCGCGACGTAAACCAGGCTGTGCGGATAGCCGGCGGTGGCCATCGTGTTGTGGCTGTCGCTGTTGGCGGTTCCTACTTTCAGGAAGCCTTGGTTCATCAAGCTGAACCAGGCCGCCCGCGTGGATCGCCCCTGCACCACCGAGCCACCAGCCCAGAGCTCCATCGCATCGAAGTCGATGCCTTGGGTCGTGCTTCCCGTGTTGAGCGAGGGCTGGCGCAGAAAGGCGTTGCTCGGCGCCGGGGACCCCGCCCACCCTGCAGGCACGGGCACCGCGGCGTTGAAGCTTTTCTTGTCGAGCCAGCCGATGTTCGCAGCGCTGCCGAGCGCGTAGTACGGATGGTTGAGCTGAACCAACGTCGAAGAATCGCCGAATCCGCGTAGCATGTCGTAGATCGTCGCCGCGGTGACGAGATGGTTCCCGTCAGGTCCGGTGTCGGCGGTGGTGTCGTAGGTGGCGCTCGGCGAAATCGGAAAGCCGTTCCAGTGGCCCGGCTCCGCCGATCCAGGTGGGCTGCCACCGCCGAGTTGGTCACAGTTGCCTGCAGCAGACCGAAAGGCGTTGAGACCCGGCGTGGCTTCGACGCCCACGATCGAGGTCACGAGCGAGTCGAGTCCCAGCGATGCGATCGTCGGCGCGTAGTCGATCACACAGTCGTGATCGGTCGACGTCATGACCTCGATCCCTTCGGCGACGTATTGGAGGACTCGATCGGGTAGCTCGGGTAGCGGCGGGCTCTGCAGCGCCGACTCGAAGCTCGGACGTGCGTGAATGTGGAAATCGGCGGCCACGTACCCCGGGGTCTGGACCGCATGGGAGAGCGTGAACATGACGTGTGACGTGGTCGCTGGGTCGACGAGCTTCTTTTCGACGGTCCACTCGATCCCGCGCGATGCCCAGATTTCCAGCACTGCACCGGCGGTTTGGACCTGGGCCATCCCAGCGCCGAGGTACACGCGATTCAGGAACCAGGACGTGAGCGCGCCGCCAGTGCCGGTACCGAGGTTGAGCGCCGCACCGGTCGCGGCGTTGTAGACCGTCAGCTTCGCGGGGATGCGCTGACCCGTCTCGGCATCGAGCACCTCGACGGTGAGCAGCGTCTGACAGGAGCCACCGAGGCTCGTGAGCGCGGCGATCGTCAAGCCGAGCGCCGCCAGCATTCGACGAGGGCGGGCGCCGAAGCGAGATCGATGATCAGGATCTTCGCCTGCTCGATCTCGCTCCACCATGTCGCTCTCCTCACCCATCACGCATTGCCACCGGCGGTCGCCTCCGATTCATCGGCTCCGCGTTGGTCCGACTAAAGATTCTGACGAAGAGCCCGGTCCGCGCGCAACCGACACGAGATCGGATGACGTAGGCACGCGAGCCGATTCACGATTCAGGGGGATCCAGGGTCGCTGCCCAAGCGTTGCGAGCGTGCCGCGAGAGGGCCGGGCGGTCCTCGACGGCGAGCACCGGGACATCCGTGCTCGCCACCAGCGCGTTGCCGAACGACCACATGGCGGACGCGCGAGCCGCTCGCAACCACGCGAATCGACGCAGCGAAATCGAAAGCTCGGCGCATCCGTCGTTGGTATCCGCGCCTCGCGTGCGCAACCGGAGCCGCACCGGCCCGAACGTCGTGACACCTTCGGCGATCGACCCGGCCCAGCGATCGTGCCAAACCACTCGTAGTCCCGCGGCCTCGGCACCGTTTCGGATCCGCTGCAGGAGGCGTTGCGATTCGTCGGCGCGCAGGCGCGCCCATCGACATCGATACGGCCGGTAGCCGCGCGAGCGCGCCCAGGCACTCGATGCACGCGCCATGGCGAAGACGCTCGTCGCCGCAACGACGGCTGCTCCGACGGCCTGCGCCACCGCGCCGATGCGCTCGGACGGGACCGGCGAGAGCCCGGCGCCGACGGCCGCGAAAGCGACCACGAAGCCCCCCACGGCAGCGATCGAGATCGCTCGCGCACCCGGCTCGGTGCGCACCCACCACGCCGTCACGGCGCGATCAGGACTTGAGCGCGGCGGCGGCCTGACGCAGCACCGGTGCAGCGGCGAGGAACGCCCACACCCGCCGCCCCGACGGAGAGGCCATGAGACGCTCGCGAATTCCTTCCTTGAGCGGCGGGTAGAGGAGCTTGGGAAGCGGCTTCTTGCCCTTGAAGGCGTGGAAGTCGAACCATCGATACGCGCGCAGGATCTCCCGCTTGGGGAAGCCGGGCAGGTCGAGGGAAGCGTTCTTGCGCTCGATGAAGTCGGCCGTGACCGTGCCCTGGATCAAGCCCATCTCTTTGCACACGCGATGGAGATCCGTGCCGGGATACGGGAAGAAGATCGACGTCGAGTGCCAGTCCGGCTCGCAGATCCGGTTCATCCGGATCGTCTCCTTGTGGTCCTCGATCGTCTCTCCGGGCAGGCCGATGAGGTTGTAAAACGAGACCTGCAGCCCGTTCTTCCGGGCTGTCTGGACGGTGCGGATGATGTCGTCGTTCGACTCGTTGCGTTTGAGCACGTCCTTGCGAACCCGCTCGCTGCCAGACTCGAGGCCGACGTTGATGAACGTGAAGTTGGCGCGCTTGAGCGCGGCGAACATGTCCTCGAAGTTGGTCTTGGGGGTGATGCGCACGTTCACGCCGAAGCGGACCGGTTTGGGCAACCCGCGATTGAACTCCTCGAGCGCCTCACAGAGCTTCAAGGCCCAGCTCTTCCGGGACAGCGTCTCGATCTCCATGTAGTAGTCGCGCTTCTCGGGAAAGCGACGATTGAGCTCGCGTACCTCGGCGACGATGTTCTCGGGCGAGCGGTATCGGACGTAGTCACCGTCGGCCTGGCGCCACAGCGCGTGATTCGCACAGTAGGTACAGGGAAACGGGCAGCCGCGTCCGAGCAGGATCGAGTAGCGAGCGTCGGGCGAATCGTTGATCCACGGCGCCCACATCTCGCGATCGGGGAATGGGAACGAATCGAGCTCGGCGACGAACTCGCGCGTGGGATTACGCTCCCAGCCGCCGTCGGTGCGAATCCACAGGTTCTTGATCCCGCTCGGACGACGCCCGTCGCCGAGCTGTTCGAGCAGCTCCGCGGTGGGGTACTCGCCCTCGCCCACGCAGAGCGAATCCCACGGCCCTTCCAGGGCACTCTCGGGATCGAGGGTGACGTGCGAGCCGCCCAGCAGGAGGTGCGGCTTGGCGGTCTTCGAGCGCACGTACTCGGCGACCTCGGTCATGAACGGGAACTCGGTGGTGACCGCCGTGAACGCCAGCAGATCCGGATCGAAGTTGGCGAGCTGGTCGTCGACCAGCTTCGGGTTGAGCGCTTTCGACAGCCGGCCGATCGTCAGGAGCCGAGTCTCGTGCCCGCGAGCCTTGAGAAAGGACGAGATGTACGACAATCCGAAGTGCATGGACTCCGAGAGCCGAAGCGGATGCTTTTCGGAGATGGCACCCTGAAGCGAGTAGACGAACAAGACTTTCATCATCGACCTCCGCGCCGAATCCACGGCGACGTTCCCGGCTGGTGGCGCGCGGCCGCGACAGCGAGGGGATCGACACCGTTCCGCCTGCCCAACCCCCGTGCCGGCGAACGCTCGCGCGATGTTCTTTCGAAAAGTCTAACGACTCGTCGGCTCGATGACCATTCGACTGCTCGGGAAGTGCCCGTGCACGGACGAGCCTCGCCGCGCCAACGAATCGCGGGTAGTGGGTCAGTTTTGTGCCGAGCCCTTTCCAGGCGTGAGGGGCTGGGGGCACGTCGAAGGGTGCTCCGCGGCCACGCAC
>CAYVDO010000479.1:0-5663 GCA_964450125.1 uncultured bacterium | reverse complement strand
CGGGTCGCGCCGGGTCTGCGCGGGGGGGGGGGGCCCCGCGGGGGCTGGCCCCGGGGGGGGGGGGTGCTTCAAAAGCCCCCCGCACGCAACTCAGTGGCAAGTCAGCTCGGTGCCCATTCTGCGGGCGACTTCCTCGGCAAAAGTGAGCAGGGGCATGGCTGCTTCCTGCCGGAAGAAGCGCGTCTTGCGCATGAAGTCGAGCGCACCCGAGTAATAGACGAAACGCTCGGCGAGATCGCGGTACATGGGCGCGTCGTGGCTTGCGATGAGCGATTCGACCTCGGCGACGCGCCGATACGAACGTTGCCCTTCCTGCACGTAGCGCTCGAGCGAGGCGTGGCGCTCGACGAAATCGCGGAAGAGCCCGCTCATGAAGAGCGAAAAATCCCCGATGTAGCGTCGGAAGTCGCGGTGCTTCGCCTCCCCGGACTGCTCGGCGATCGTCTCACCCACGAGCATCTCGACGAGATTCTCGATGGGACGCCCCGCGAGGTTGGTGATCCGGTAGAGCCGCTCCGACCGCGCGAAATCGGCGAGCACTCCCGAGACGTAGTCGGTGATCGCGGCGTCCTCGATCGCGAGCTGGCCGAATACGTCGTGCGTCAGCTCGGTGAAAAACGTCTTGAGCGATCGGGGATCAGGACCGGCGAGAACGATCATGGGCTCGGGCATGGCGCACCTTCCTTGGTTTCACCTCCGACGAAGGGTCGGTCACGAAACGCTGGTAGCAAGCCACGTACCGCGAGACCCAAGTGCGAATCACGCCCGCGGAGGCCCGTGTATACAACCGGGACCACGCGCTCAATGCCACGCGATGGCGCGAGAAATCACCGCTGGAAGCGCGTGGCATCGCGCAGGTAGCCGATGGGCGACGGGGTCGCCCCGTGAGCGGTGGGCCGTCAGATCGCCGGATCTGTCAGCCCAAATTGGTCACTCGCTGGCGCTCGAGCACCAGCACCGCCGCCCAGATCGGCTCATCACGATGACGGGCAGCATCAGCGTCGCCAGCCACGCGAGCGCCGGCGCCGCGCCGCTCGCATCGCTGCTCGACCCGGCGAGCCGCGGAATTCGTCCGCACACCGGCACCGAATCCTCGAGCACGATGTCGGTGAAGCTGCGATTGCCACCTGCCACGACCGTGACGGGCACGGCGCTCGCAACGTCGTTGGGATTCACCTCGCTGCCGCTTTCGGCATCGCCGCTGTAGTAGTCGGCGGGGATTCTGGTGAAATGTGTGAACTGGGTCAGCGCGCTCACCTGTAGGCTCGAGACCGGCCCGTCGAGCGCTTCCACCCACACGTTGTAGTCGCCAGGCGGCAAACCGGGGATGCGATAGATGCCGAGCTCGGGACGGCTGTAGGTGCCGACCAGCATGCGGTTCGTTGCGCGCTCGCGTGCCACCACGTGGACCCCGCGGGCGCCGTAGAGGCCGAGCGGCGCCGAGCCCACCACGATCCTGCCCACGACCCCGCCGAACGTCGTGGCTTCCGAGGGGCCGGGGTAAACGTTCGACACCCACGCGATGTCGTCTTGCTTGAGCTGGCGTCCAGCGAGGACGTCGCGGCCGATGTAGGGATACATCACGGCGGTCTCGGCGGGACGCGGGTTTTCTTCGTCGGCGTCGTTCCGGATCGCCGAATGGCAAAGGCCGATGTAGTGGCCGGCCTCGTGGGTGGCGATCGCTTGAATGTCGAGGCTCCCGAACGTGCCGTCGGTGGCGTAGTGCGGCTTGGGAACGTCGTAGCCGAGCGGGATCGGGTTGAAGAGCATGCTCGCTTCCACGATCTCGCCGGTGCCGGCCTCGGAGAGCGGCAACGTGATGGCGAGCACGCCGATCGGGATGCCCACCGGCAAGAATGCGATCGGGTTCACACCGTCGAGCGCGAACCCGTTCACCTTGGTGGTGTTGGGTCCGCGAAAGAACTCCACCGAGGCG
Organism: uncultured bacterium; assembly: GCA_964450125.1. Classification (GTDB taxonomy): domain Bacteria; phylum JADJOY01; class JADJOY01; order JADJOY01; family JADJOY01; genus JADJOY01. The sequence goes on along the minus strand of CAYVDO010000479.1, from coordinate 3,727 downwards.
GTGGGAACGTCCTGCCAAGCCTCGAACGACGCCGCGACTGCCGCCTGCCAACCGTCGAGTGGATCGGGGCCGGCGATGTTCTCGGTGATGTTGTCGAGATTGATGTTGTACATGACCGGATCGGGGCGGCCGTCGCCGTCCTCGTCCGGCCAGTACGGCGCGACCGTCTTCGAGGTGGTGTAGAGCCGGCCTCCGGCGAGGGCCCGCTCGTCGGCGACCACGAGCGAGGCGATCAGCACGATCGCAGGCCCGAGCGCTCGCGCGGAGGACCGCGCTCCCGCGCGGCCGGAGGCTCGGCGGCTGCCGCGTCTCATCGCGCACCCCGCGTCTCGGTAGCGCGCGTCATCGCCGCACGCACCTGCTCGTGGAAGGAGTCGATGGAAACCCGGCCGTCGACGCCGAGATCGCGAAGCCGCAGCAGCTCGATCGCCCCGGAACCCGCTGGTGCCGCGTCGCCGCCCTCGCCGATGCCGCCCGCGCGGCTCACCCAGACGCGGCCACGGGCGTCGTGATCGAGGTCGAGCTTGCCCTGGAAGAGCCCGATCACGCCCCAGCTTCCGTCGCGGAAGTCCTGCAGGAAGAGGACGCTCTCGCGCCCCGGCTGGAAAGCCGCACCTCCCGGCACCAGCGCGGAATACCGGCCATCCACACCGCCGGGCTGCACCACGTGGATCTCGTCCGGCGCCGCACCCTTCCACGAATCGAGACGGGTGAAGCGCGCCTGCGTGCGGAACACCAGCGGCCCTTCCGCTCGGGCGCCCTCGCGGGCCGCGCGACCCGAAACCACCTCGTCACAGCGCGCGACGACGATCGCGTCGGCGAAGCGCGCGAGCTGATCCAGATCCAGCGCAATCATCGTCGTGGCCTGCGCGGCCGGCGTGCTCAGCACCGTGACGACGAGCACCGTGGACAGCGCTCGCAGCCATCGTCTCGCCTCGCTTCGCATTGGATTCATGGCATCCCTCGTGGAGACTCGCACTCGCCCATCGAGCCTCTCGCAAGCGTCCCCCTTCCGCAACCCACCGGGTCGCGCTCCGATGGGGCGCACTTCGCCTGCGGCGGCGACGCGGATGGAGCTCGCTACGCGGGTCGATGGGAGCCGCAGCAGGTGGGTCAGGGCTTTCGCGGCTTGCGGCGTGGCGCGGGCGCTCCGGCGTGGGAGGCTTTGCGCGCGGCGGCGGCAGCGCGGCGCAGCACCTGGTCGGGCGGCGCGTCCTCGGCGAGCACGGATTCGTCCTCGAGCACACTCGTGGCCATCGCCATGGCGCGATCGATCTGCTCACTCATCCCGTCGAGGCGCTCGGTGAAGACGCGCATCTGCTCGAGCAGCTCACCGAGCCCCTCGTCGATGGTGCTGCGCACGTGCTTGAGCTCGACCAGGATCTCGCGGAGACCCGCGACGATCTCGGTTCCCATCTTGAACAGCGCGCCGGGTGTCAGCACGAGGCCCTCCGTTGGTGTGGCATCAGGCGATGGGGCCGTCGCTCGGCCCGAGCCGCACGATGAGCTTCGGTTGGATGGTGAGGAGCGTAGCCGAGCGTGAACGCTCGGGCCGCGTGGCGAGAGCGATGATTACCCGACGCCCATGCGGGTCACAAGGACTCCCGATCGACGTTGGTGGCTCACTCGAGTCGGGAAGCGTGGATCGAGTCGCGAGGATCTGGGGACGCTTCGGCGGGCACGGCTCGCCCCATGTCGATCCCGTGGAACCGGAGGCTCGCCTGCGCCGCGGCCGCGCGATTGGGGCTCACTCCCCGCGAGTACGACTGGGGTGCGCGGCCGCGGAGCGCCCTTCGACGTGCCCCCAGCCCCTCGCGCCTCGAACGGGTCCAGCGCGATCGTGAACCAAGACCTGGCGATGGCCATTCGCGACGGCGGGCGTGACGAAAGCTCGTTGCTTCACTCTGCGCGTTCGCGCGACAATCGTCACTCTCGCGACCACGGCGTGACCTTCCCGCTCCGTGAGTGCGCATCGTGAGGCGATCATGGGCATGTCCCTCGGCCAGTATCTGGTCACCCAAGGCGCCATCAGCTCGGAACAGCTCCGCCTGGCGCTGGAGGCGCAGATCCTCTTCGGTGGCCGCCTCGGCTACAACCTCGTCGACCTCGGTTTCCTGAGCACGGGAACGCTCACCCAGCACCTGGCGGATTACTTCCACGTGCCGGCAGCCGATCCCCGCCAGATCGGGCACGTACGACCCGACGCGTTGCGCGCCATCCCGCGCGACGTGGCGATCCGTTACATGGTGTTGCCGCTCACCGTCGATCGGGGTGGCGTCACGGTCGCGATGGCCGATCCCACCAACTTCAAGGCGATCGACGAGCTGGCGTTCCGCACCGGGCGCTCGATCCGCGTGCGCACGCTACCGGATTTCGTCATCAAGAAAGGGCTGGAAGCCCACTACGACGTTCCAACCTTCGCCGAGTTCTACCGCCCCGCCGGCGTCGAGAAGCTGGCGCGCGTCCGCGCGGGCGTGGAAGCCGGCAGTGCGCATCCGCTGGGCATGAACGAAGCCGACGTGGACTTCGGCGAGCTTGCTGCCGAGGAAGATCCGTACCTCGGGTTCGAGGACAACCTGATACCGCCGCAGCGCGCGTCGGATGCCGAGGCCACGCTATCGAGGCGGGTCGCCGCTGCCGAGAGCCGCAAGGAGGTGGACGAGGCGCTTCTCGAGTACGCGCGGACTTGGTTCGAACGGGTGGCGATCTTCCGCCTTCACGGTCGCGTGCTGCGCGGTGCGCGGGTGCACGCACCCGCCGCTGACCCCCGTGCTTTCCGGCGCGTGACGGTGCTCTTGGGCAGCGGGCTCGCGGAGCGTGCGCTCACCGAGCACGCGATCCTCCACGAGCCGCTGCGCGCCTCGATCGAGGACGGTTCGCTGCTCGCGGCGCTGGGTGGTGGCGCCAGCCCCAACACCGCCGTGCTCGCGCCGATCTTCCCGCGGCGCGGCGGCGTGACCGTGCTCTACGGTGACAACGGACCGGGCCGCGCGGCGCTCAGCCCCGAGCAGGCGGGCCGGGTGCAGCGCCTGGAGCGCGCCCTGCGGAAGGTGGAAGTCGCGCTCGAGCTGGTGGTGGTGCGGCGCTGGCTACTCTGGAGCTGAGCGCCCGCGAAGCCACGCCCGGCGTTCACAGGATTCGCGAAGATCCGAGGGACATCATGCAAGCGCTGCTGTTTCGCTATTCGATGCCGAAGCTCGCGGCCGCCAAGATCGCCAGCTTCTTCACGCCCGAGGGTTTCGTGGGGAGCTGGGGACCGCTTCAGCTCGAAGAGGTCCCCGAGCCCAAGCTGGTGGGCGACGACTGGGTGCTGATCAAGAACCGCCTCACCGGCATCTGTGGCAGCGACGCCAAGCAGGTGTTCCTCAAGGGCTCGTTCGACAACCCGATGACCGCGGTGATCTCGTTCCCGCACATTCTGGGGCACGAGAGCATCGGCATCGTCGATCGCGTGGGTCCTGCGGTGAAGCAACTCGCCGTGGGCCAGCGGGTGGTGCTCAATCCGTGGCTTTCCTGTGGGCCGCGCGGCATCAACCCGCCGTGCCCGCACTGTGCGCGTGGCGACTATTCGCTGTGCGAGCACTTCACCGAGGGCCGCATTCCCGCCGGGATCCACATGGGCAACTGCTCGGCGGTGGGCGGGGCGTTCGCGCCGTATTACTCGGCGCACGAGTCGCAGCTCATCCCGGTGCCCGATGGGGTGACGGACACGCAGGCGGTGCTTTCC
>CAYVDO010000478.1:1919-5666 GCA_964450125.1 uncultured bacterium | reverse complement strand
CAGACCCCCGCCCCACGAAAAGCGTGGTTTTCGTGGGGCCCCACCCCCAAGTCGACTCGCTGTGCTCAGGCGCCGGAGGCGCCGTGGCGCGCCGCTGGCGCGCGCCGTTTTCGGCAGCCGCTGACTCGTTCGCGCAGCGCTCACCGCACGACGGCGTCGCCAGTGGAATCGTCCGTCACGTCCACCACGATGTTGTTGCCGTTCTGGTTCGGAAAGCCGGTCGCCAGCCAGTAGGTGAAGAGGATCCGGATTCGGTAGCGCCCCGCGACGGCGTCGTCGTGAGCGCGCACGTCGATGTTCGCCGAACATTCGTGATCGCCCGATTTGCCGACTCCGTCGATCGCGACGTCCAGTTGCACCAGGGCGTTCTGCGTATCGAAGTTCCCCAGATCGGGAAACGCCAGCAGGCACACGTCCACGTCCCGGATGCCGTCGTGGCCGTTCGAGGTGTCGACGGAGAGCACCAACGGGGCGCGCTCGCCGGGGGCGAGGGTGAGGTCGATGTGCGGCTGATCGTTGTCGCCGCAGCCTGTCGCGAGCACGAAGAGCGCCATCGCCGCTGCGAGTGCTGCAGACCGCAGCGGCGATGGCGAGCACCCGCGACCGCTGCAGCATTCCAGACGATCGATCGTGGACGTCACGCGCAGGCCCTTCCGTCGTGTTCCCGCAGCGGGCCATGGGCAGCGGCTCGCCAGGACGCCACCTTGCTCCAACGCGCTCGCTCGTTCAACGCGGACTCGCGGCGGTGGCGCCGCTCGGGAACGGCACGGGTACGTCGCCGGGATGAAGCACCGAGGTGAGGAAAATGAGACCGGTGGCTTCGAGCGAGAGCGGCTTCGCCGCCGCGGGATCGACGAGTCCGCGCTCCTCGATGCGGTCGAGCTGGGTGACGACGTTCTTCGCGATTCCGATCTCGAGGGGCGAGAGCACGCTGTCGGCAGCAGCGAATCGCCGGAAGACCGTGCGATACGGCAGCAGCGTCGCGGGCGTGACCGGTGTCTCGGCCACGAACGCATGGCGCTGATCGTCGTTCGCCACCACGTCGATCACCCCGGCCAGCACCGCGGTCGCATCGAGCAGCACCGCGTAGTCCACGGTCTCGGGATCGTCGGTGTGCTGGTGATAGAAGCTGAAGCCCGGCGTCATGAGCCACACCGCGGGAATGCCGGCGTCGAAGAAGCGGTCCTGGTCGTTCTCGAAGTAGGGGATCACCGAGCGATCGCCGGCAATCACGTCGTTGCCGCCGAAGCTCGCGAGTCGCGGCCGCAGCAACGCGTCGAGCGTGGGGCTGTGCTCGAGGCCGAAGAGCGCGGTCCACGCGTAGTCGGGGAAATTCGGCCGCCCGATCGGATCCACCGAGATGCCGAACACGATGTCGCGCGTCACACCGACGGTGGGCGCCTGGATCCACCGCAGCGCCCCGTCGCCGGGTGTTTCCTCCTCGTCGCTGAACAAGAACACCACCGAGCGTCGCGCGCCGTAGCCGCTGGCGTGGAACGCGCTCGCGAGCTCGATCAGCGCCGCGACGCCCGCGGCATCGTCGTAGGCGCCGTTCATGACGTGGCCGCGGCGGTCGCTGCCGAGATGGTCGTAGTGCGCGCTCACCACCACCATCTCGTCGGGCGCCGTCGTCCCGGGATGGATGCCCACGACGTTGGCGCCGTTGGGATAGGGGAAGAGGTACTCGGGCTGCGGCGCGGTGGGGTAGACGTGGAGGTACGAGGTGCCACCGTCGCCGGCGCGCTGGATACCGCGCTCTTCCAGCGCTCGAGCGATGTAGTCGCGGGCGCGGTCGTGGCCGGCCGAGCCCGGGCGTCGGCCCTCCATCGCGTCGCTGGCGAGGATGTCGACGTGGGCGCGCAGCGCCTCCGCCCGCACCGCGGTGAGGGATCGCTCGAGCGCAGCCCCACGCGAGTCGCGACTGCCGCTGCTACAGCCGACCGACGGGATCGCGATCAGTGCCGCGGCGAGAACCCAGTGCCGCGGCCGATGGATCAAGGCGTCCCTTCGACGCGATGATTGAACCACCACGCGGCGTTGGGGATCAGTCGGCGCGTCCAAAGCGTGATCGCGGCAAATCGCGGGAAGCACCAGAGCTCGCCCTTTTCGAGCGTGCGCTCGATGGCGTCGAGCACCTCCTGGGGCTGGATCACGGGAGAGAAGCGCGTGGTCTTGGCGCCGTCCTTCATCTTCTCGAACATCGGCGTCGCCACAGCCGGCGGGCAAACGCAGGTGATGCGCACTCCGCGCTTGCGGTTCTCGTGGTAGAGGACCTCGCTGTACGCGATCACCGCGAACTTGGATGCGTCGTAAGCGCCGAAGCGCAGCGTCGGCATCCAGCCGGCGAGCGAGCCGAACTGGACCAGATCGCCACGCCCGCGCGCGAGCATGCCGGGCAACGTGCGTTGCGTGACGTTGACGGTGCCGCAGTAGTTGATCGCCATCACGCGGTTCACCTGGTCCGCGGTCTGGTCGAGGAGCTGCCCCACCGGCATGACCCCTGCCGCGTTCATGACCCGGTCGATCGGCCCGAGGTCTCGCTCGACGCGCGTGATCACCTCGTCTACCGCGGCGTAGCTCGTCACGTCGCACGGGAAGCTGTGGATCGTGCCCGCGCCGGCGCGGGTTTCCGCGAGGCCGGCTTCGTTCACGTCCAGCCCTGCGATCATGGCGCCAGCTTTGGCCAGATTGCGCGCCGCGAGCTGACCCATCCCACTGCCAGCACCGGTGATGAGCGCGATCTTGCCGTGAAATGCCATGCAAACCCTCGGGTGCCGCGAACGCGTCACACCGCCGCTTCGCGCGCAAGGTATCGCGACACCAGCACCACACCACCGAGCAGCGACGCGAGGCCGAGCACCTGCAAGCCCGTGAGCTCTTCGGCGAACCCGATCATGCCGCCCACGATGGGAACCAGCATGTAGAACGACTGATAGCAGGGGACGACCGTCACCGCACGGGCGCGCTTGAGCGCGTACTGCGTGGTCACGAAATCCAGGATGCCGAACAGCACGAAGGGGTAGAAGAACGGGTTGCGCAGCACCGCGGGCACGTCGGCGAAGAGGTCCGCGCACGCGCAGTGGAGCATCGCCCCCTTCTGGAAGAGCACCGAGATCCCACCACAGAAGCCCGACACCAATCCCAGCACCACCCCCGTCTGCGGTCCTTGGGCGAGAAGGCCGTAGGCGGTGGCGAGGATCGAGGCGCCGATGGTGACCGACGAGAAGACCGTGAGCCGGCCGGTCAGGATCGGCTCGCTCACGATGCCGGAGGCACTCGTTGCCGTTTCGGGCTGGAAGTAGCCGGTGAGCGCGGTGCCCGCGACGATCGCCGCGATGCCCCAGAGCTCGGTCGCGCTGGGGCGCTCGCGCAGCACGAGGGCGGCGAAGATCGCGAGCGCCACGAGCCCGATTCCCGAGAGCGCTGCGGCGATGGTGACGGGGCCGTAGGCGCACGCGGTGAAGAGCAGGAACGTCGAGGCGACCATCCCCGCCGTGCCGATGCACCACACCAGGAATCGCGGCCCGTACTCGCGGGTGAACCATTGCTTGGGCCGCCCGAGCGCTTCGACCCCGTACTTCTGGAATCCTTTGCCGAGGCAGAGCGCGACCGCGGAGAGCCCCCCATAGAGGATCGCGAGCGGCAGTGAGGCCGTGACGGTCGGATTCATGGCGGCGCACCACGGTGCCGCGTCTCCGCGAGCCCGGGGCGAGCCGCAAGCGCAGCGCAGCGCCTCGGGGGTGGGGC
>CAYVDO010000478.1:0-1819 GCA_964450125.1 uncultured bacterium | reverse complement strand
GCCCCGTCCGAATTCACTTCGGACGGGGCGGGGGGCTGGAACAGCCCCCCGCAGGTGATACGCATCGCGAGCGGCAGTGAGGCCGTGACGGTCGGATTCATGGCGGCGCACCACGGTGCCGCGTCTCCGCGAGCCCGGGGCGAGCCGCAAGCGCAGCGCAGCCCCCCGCAGGCCATACGCATCGCGAGCGGCGAGGCGGCGAGCCCAGCGAGTTGTGTCGGGGGGCTGGCCCAGGCCGCGGACACCGGCGGTCCACGCAGGTCTCGGCGCCTCGGTCTCCACGCCCGCGGGCCATCTCTCCGCGAGCCCGGGGCGAGCCGCAAGCGCAGCGCAGCGCCTCGGGGGTGGGGCCCCGTCCGAATTCACTTCGGACGGGGCGGGGGGCTGGAACAGCCCCCCGCAGGCCATACGCATCGCGAGCGGCAGTGAGGCCGTGACGGTCGGATTCATCGCCGGGCTCAGCTCCTCGTGAGCAGCATGCAGCCGGCGAGGGGCCCGCCGCCTGCCGACACCACGGCGACCTCGGGTTGGCGCGGGAGCTGGCGATCGCCGCCTTCGCCGCGGAGCTGCACCACGGCCTCGTGGAGGTGACCGTAGCCGTGAAGCCGGCCCGCGGAGAGCTGGCCGCCGCCGGTGTTGAGCGGCAGCTCGCCTCCGCGTCCGATGCGTGCACCGTCGTTCACGAACTCGCCGGACTCGCCGCGCCCGCAGAATCCGAACGCCTCGAGCCAGACCAACGTGAGGAAGCTGAACCCGTCGTAGAGCTGGGCCACGTCGACGTCCGAGGGAGCGAGGTCGGTGCGATCCCACATCATCGCCGCTGCGTCCACTGCTGCCATGGAAGTGACGTCGTGCCACTGGTCCCACGACGGCCGACCGTGAATCGCGGTGCCGACGGCTTCCACGCGGATCGGCCGTTTGGCCACGGTCGCGCACGCGGAAGCGTTCGACACGATCACGGCCGTCGACCCATCCACCGGCACGTCGCAGTCGTAGAGGCAGAGCGGCGTCGAGATCATGCGCGCGGCCAGGTAATCGTCGAGGGTGAGCACCTCGCGGTACACGGCGCGCGGATTGAGCGCGGCATTCCGCCGTCCGTTGAGCGCGATCGCCGCGAGATGCTCGCGACGCGTGCCGTACGCGTGGAAATGCGCCTGCGCCGTGAGTGCCAGCCAATTCGCCGCCGACGCCGCGCCGAAGGGCAGCGTCCATTGCAGCATGTCGCGCGCCTTGAAGCCGCCGCGTCCGCCGCCACCGATTCCCTGGCGCCCGCCGCCACCTTGGGCGCTCGCCTCGCACACGGTGCGAAAACACAGCACGTGGGTGGCGAGGCCACACGCGACCGCCATGCACGCGTTCACCACCGAGCCGAGCTGGCCGGGCGACTCGTGCCCGCCGGCGTGCCAGTTGAGATTCAGGCGCAACGCATCCTGGACCTCGGGGATGCCTGCTCCGGCGAAGCCGCCCGTGCCGATCCCCGCGCCGGGGTAGGTGGAGAGGCCGTCGATGTCGCGGCGCGTGAGGCCGGCATCGTCGATCGCTGCCAGGCACGCGTCGATCGTGAGGTCGAGACCCGAGCGGCCCAGGCGGCGTCCGACTGCCGATTGGCCGATGCCGGTGATGGCTGAGCGGCGCTCGAAGAGCTCGTTCACGGCGGATCGCTCGCTAGCGCTGAAGCAAGCGCAAGGCACTTGCTTCAGCCCTAGTCGATGTTTCCTCGGGGGTCTGTTCCAGACCCCCGCCCCACGAAGAGCGCGGTCTTCGTGGGGCCCCACCCCCAAGTCGCCTCGCTTCGCTCGCGGCGCGCCGCTGGCGCGTG
>CAYVDO010000477.1:0-5680 GCA_964450125.1 uncultured bacterium | reverse complement strand
CGGGGTGCGCGGTCGCGGAGCGCCCTTCGACGTGCCCCCAGCCCCGCACGCCTCGAACGGGTTCGACGTGAAAGTGAACCACTCCCCCGTTTCACGCGAAGACGTGGCGGAAGTGGTCGCGCACCTGAGAAGCGAAGTGGTCGGCGTGGTCCTCGTGGTGGAACGCGCGTGCACCGGGGATCTCCTCCCAGTCGACGCGTCCTGCGAACTGGCTCCTCATCGCCCGCGCCTTTGCGATCGGGAAGATCGGATCGTCGGTGCCCCACACGAGCCGCAGGGGTGCGGAGATCCGGCCGTGCGCCTCGCGTAGCCGCTCCACCTCACGGACATCGAGGTTCCGGAGCAATCCGAGCTGGGCATCGAAGTAGCGCCCGTCGCCGAGCAGCGGCTTCACGAACCAATCCCCGAACTCGCCGTCGACGAAGCGCGGATCTCGGAAGCAACCGCCGAAGCCGAGTGGCGAGCGACGCACGGCGGCCGAATGCAGCAGCGCGCGCACCGCCGACGCGCCGCCTGGAGTACGTAACGTGAGCTGGTAGAGCCGGATCAGCCACGGCGTGTGCCCGGGGATCTCGGTGTCGCCGAAGACCATGCCGGCGACGCGCGCATCCTCGGCCGCCACGAAGCGCGCGATGCCCGCGCCGCTGTCGTGGGCGACGAGGCCGTAGCGCACCAGCCCGAGCGCATCGACCGCTCTGCGAAGCGACGCCGCCAGGCCGTGCAGCGTGAAGTCGTTGGCCGTGTCGTGCTCCGAGCGCCCCGCGCCCGGCAGATCGATCAGATGACACGTGAACGAATCCACGAGCGCCGGCACCACCGCTCGGTAGGTCGCCGAGTGAAGCGGCCAGCCGTGAACGAAGACCAGCTCCGGCCCCGAGCCGAGCTTCCAATGGGCGAGACGCGCGCTTCCGACGTCGATGCGCGTGACGTCGGCGGCGGCGAGCGAGCGGACAACGTCTGCTTGGGTGAGCGTGGCCATGCTGGGTTCCTCCTCGCGAGCGGGTGTCGCGAGAAGGTGCGCGCGATGCAGGCTCGCCGCAACGACCTGGCGAGGTAAGTGACTCGCGCGCGCCACGGAGCGACCCTGCCGACATGACGAACCGAGCCGCCACCAACGCCGGACTCTTCCCCGCACTCCTCAAGCATTGGCGCGCACGCCGCGGGCTGAGCCAGCTCGACCTGGCGCTCGCCGCCGAGGTGTCGGCGCGCCACGTGAGCTTCCTCGAGACCGGCCGCGCCAAACCGAGCCGCGACATGGTGCTGCGCCTCGGCGCCACCCTCGACGTGCCGCTGCGCGATCAGAACGCGCTCTTGCGCGCTGCGGGCTTCGACGCCGAGTTCGGCGACGCCGATCGCGGCGAGCTACCCGATCTCATCCGCGCCACCCTCGAGCAGATGAAGGCCAAGCACGAGCCCTTCCCGCTCGTGATCATGAGCCGTACCTACGATCTCATCGACGCCAACGCCGGTGCCTTCGCGCTGCTCGCGCGCATCCTGCCGGCGCTTCCGGACCCGTCGACCTTCAACCTGCTGGACGCGATGTTCGATCCCGCCCAGCTCAAGCCGTACATCCTCAACTGGGACCAGACTGCGCGCCTCACGCTGGATCGATTGCACCGCGAAGCGCTCAGCGAGCTCGACGACGGCTCGGTTTCGGCGCTGCTCGGCCGGTTGCTGGCGCTTCCCGACATCCCCACGGAATGGCGCCAGCCCGATCTCTCCGAGCCGGCGCAGCCGTGCTTCACCGTGCGCCTCGCCGCCGGTGAAGAGGTGTTGAGCTTCCTCACCACGCTCACCGCCTTCAGCGCGCCCCAGAACGTGCTCGTCCAGGAGTTGCGCATCGAGGCCTACTACCCCCTCGACGACATCACCCGCGCCGCGTGCGAGCGCCTGGTCTCGCCGCTCTGATCTCCGAGCGCCCGCGGGCTCGGCCACGCGACAGCCTGTCTCGCTGCGAAGCTGCGGGGGCGCGACGGCCCCGTGCTACGTTCGCTCGGAGCCTGTCGGAAAATGTGCCGCGCACGGCGACAGGCTCCTAATTCGATGCCTCCTCGGGGGTCTCAACAGACCCCCGCCCCGAAAAAGGCGTGACTTTTTCGGGGCCCCACCCCCAAGCCGGCTCGGCTTCGCGCGCCGATCCTCGCCTTCGGCGAGGCGAGGAGTGTGTTGGGAGCGAATTTCCCGACACACTCCTAGGCGGGAGGACCTCGGATGCTGCGACGAGGGGCTGCGACGGTCGGAGTCGGAATCGTGCTCGCTTGGCGGTCCGTGGTCCTGGCCAGCCAACCCGAGCTCGTGTGGCAGAACGGCTTCGAGTCCGCCGACAGCTGTGCCTGGACGCACAGCGAACCTCCCGCGACCTGCGATCCGGAGATGGTGTTCGTGCCGGCGGGCGACTTCTCGATGGGATCGGCGAGCGGCTCGGAGGTCGAGACGCCAGTTCACAGCGTGAGCCTGAGCGCGTACTGGATCGACCGTTGGGAGGTGACCGTGGCCATCGCTCACCTTCCTCGGCAGCGACGGCGCGCCGCCCTCCAACCAGATCTCACGCTCAGCTCGCCAGCGACGCCCGCAGGAACCAGGCGTGCTTCTCGAACTCGGTGACGATGCCGGTCAGCAGATCGACCGTGTCCGTGTCGCCAGCGCGCTCGGCGACGGCACGAGATTCACGCAGGCCTGCGAGGTAGGCCTCGATCCGATCCGCGAGCAGCGACACGTGCTCCACGTCGCGCGTGGTCTCCTCCGGGTACTCGGGCAGGTGCGACGAGCGCGCCACGCGCCGCGCCGTTCCGTACGCCTTCCCGCCCAACGTGACCGCCCGCTCGGCGATCGCGTCGTTGTGATTCGCGAGGCTCACGGCGAAGGTCTCGAAGAGCGGATGCAACCCGGGGAACTGCGGCCCCTTGATGTTCCAGTGCGCGACCTTGATCTGGCTGAAGAGGTCCAACCCGTCCGCCAGACGCGCGTTGAGCGTCTCGGACAAGTCGCGGCGGGCCGCTTCGGGCAGATGGCTTGGGCTCGGATACATGACGACGACCTCCTTCGCTTCGCTTGGCGGGACCACCGCGGCCCCGCTCGATGCGCAACAAGATGCGTCTGCCTCCGTGATTGGTCCAATACATTGTTCATCATCTTTCGATTGGATAGGACTATCACAGGTCGGCAGAGTGGGATCGACAGCCCAGCACCTCGACGACGTGGTCCGCGCGACTCACGGCGGGCGCGGGGACGACGGGAGCGGGAATGCGCCTACCGCTTGCGCCCCCACTTTTCCAGGGCTAAATTGGTTTTTGACGATTCGTCAAAAACGTTCGAGCATCCCCCGTCGCGCGAGGAATCGATGGCGAGCCGCTTCCCCTTTCCGCCCTACGCGAACGGCTGGTTCCGGATCGCCTACTCGGACGAGCTGAAGCCAGGGGAGCTCCACTCGGCCCGCTATCTCGGTCGCGACCTGGTGATGTTCCGCGACTCGGCGGGCCGGGCCCACGTGCTGGACGCGATCTGCCCGCATCTCGGTGCCCACCTCGGCGTGGGCGGCAAGATCGTCGAAGGCGATCGCATTCGCTGCCCCTTCCACGCTTGGGAATGGGGTGCCGACGGCGGCTGCCGCAAAGTGCCATACAGCGATCGCTTGCCGGCCAACGCCCGCATCCGCGCCTGGACGGTCTGCGAGAAGAACGGCCTCGTCTTGGTCTGGCATCACGACCAAGACGCGCCGCCGAGCTTCGAGCTGCCCGACCTACCGCATTACGGCCAACCCGATTGGACGCCCTACCGCATCCTGCGCTGGCAGGTGAAGAGCCGCTGGCTCGACATGAACGAGAACGCGGTGGATCGCGCGCATTTCGTGTACGTCCACGGCGCCCACACCATGCCCCAGAGCACCGTGGAGGCCGAGGGTCCCGTCCTGCGCTGCCAGTCGCGGATGAAGCTCGGCACACCCAAGGGTGACATCGCGGGCGGCATCGACACCACGGACTACGGGCCCGCGTTCCAGACCGTGCATCTCACCGGCATCATCGAGACCTGGATGGTCAACACCGCCACCCCGATCGACGAGGAGACCACCGACGTGACGTTCGCATACTCGGTGCACGCCGTCGACGGCGCCAGCGACCAGCATGGTGTGGGCGCGGCCATCATCCGCGACCTCGAGAAGCAGATGCACCAAGACATCCCGATCTGGGAGAACAAGGCGTATCTCACCAAGCCCATGCTGGTGGAAGGCGACGGCCCGTTCGGGATCTATCGTCGTTGGATGAGGCAATTCTTCAGCACCACGTGGTGAGCCGCGGAGCCCGCGCATGCGCGTCGAAGATCTGATCCTCGTGAGCATCGACGACCACGTCGTCGAACCGGCCGACCTCTTCGCGCGCCACCTCTCGGCGCCGTGGCGCGACCGCGCGCCGCGCGTGGTGCGCAAGAAAGACGGCAGCGACGTGTGGACCTTCGAGGGCCAGCAGCTTCCCAACATCGGGCTCAACGCCGTTGCGGGCCGTCCGCCGGAGGAATACGGCGTGGAGCCGACGGCCTTCGATCAGCTTCGTGCTGGCTGCTACGACGTGCGCGAGCGGGTCCGCGACATGAGCGCCAACGGTGTGCTGGCGTCGCTCTGCTTCCCGTCCTTCACGGGGCTCTCGGGACAGATCTTCCTGAAGGCCGAGGACAAGGATCTGGCGCTCGCCTGCCTCCAGGCCTACAACGACTGGCACATCGACGCTTGGTGCGGGGCCGCGCCCGAGCGCTTCATCCCGCTGGCACTGGTGCCGCTCTGGGACCCGGCTCTCGCGGCGCAAGAGGTGCGCCGCGTGGCGCGAAAGGGCTGTCACGCGATCACGCTCTGCGATCAGCCCGGCAAGATCGGCCTGCCCACGTTCCACAGCGACCATTGGGACCCGCTGTGGAAAGCATGCGAGGACGAGGGCACCATCGTGTGCCTGCACATCGGTTCGAGCGAGGGCATGCACTTCACGTCGATGGATGCACCCATCGACGTGATGATCACGCTCATCCCGCTCAACGTCGTGAACTGCGCGTCCGACCTGATCTGGTCGCCGCTCTTGCGCAAATTCCCGACCATCAAGTTCGCGCTGAGCGAAGGCGGGATCGGCTGGGTGCCCTACTTCCAGGAGCGCATCGACTACGTCTACGAGCACCATCGCCAGTGGACCCACCAGCGCTTCGGCGGCAAGCGGCCGAGCGAGCTCTTGAGCGAGCGGATCGTGACCTGCTTCATCTCCGACCGCACCGGCCTAAGGGATCTGGGCTCGATGAACGTCGACAACGTCACCTGGGAATGCGATTACCCGCACTCGGATACCACCTGGCCGCGCTCACCCGAGTTGCTCTTCGACGAGATGCGCGGGCTCACCGACGACGCGATCGTGAAGGTCACGTACGCGAACGCGCTCCGGCATTTCCGCTTCGATCCGTTCCGGCACCGGCCGCGCGAGCAGGCCACCGTGGGTGCGCTGCGCGCCGAGGCCGCCGACGTGGACGTGAGCCCCAAGAGCCAAGGCGGCGGATCGCGGGTGGAGGGCGACACGCTGCGGCCTGTGACCTGCGGTCAGGTGGTGAAGCAGCTCACCACCGCCATGATGTCGCCGATCGAGTGACGGGAGCATGCGCGCGATCGATGCCTGGCTGAACGTGAACATGGGCGAGCTGGGCATGCCCGAGT
>CAYVDO010000476.1:0-5700 GCA_964450125.1 uncultured bacterium | reverse complement strand
CGGGCCGATCACGTTCGCGTGGGTTGCGTGGGCGCCGGCACCGGCGCCACCTGCGGCAAGTTGCTCGGCATCACCTGTGCCACGAAGGGCGGGCTCGGCGCGGCGAGCGGCAGGCTGCCCGACGGAACGGCGGTGCTGGCACTCGCGGTCGCGAATCCCTACGGCGACATCGTCGATCCGCGTTCACGGCTGCCGATCGCCGGGACGCGGCGTTCGCCCCGGTCGCACGCCCTCGTCGGCTCGGCCCGGCTGATCCGCGATCCCAGCCGCATCCAGCGCGCGACCTTCCAGAACACCACCCTGGTGGTGGTCGCCACGGATGCGCGCCTCGACAAGCTCGGCGCCTCGCGGCTGGCCCGCATGGCCGCCTCGGGGATGATGCGCGCGGTCGACCCCGCGCCCACGCTTTACGACGGCGACGTGGTGTTCGCGCTCTCGACCGGAGATCGCGCCGCCGATCCCAACGCACTGGGGGCATTCGCTGCCGATCTGGTGGCGGACGCGATCGTGGACGCGGCGCGTTCGGCGACGTCGCTCTTCGGGCTACCCGCGGCGCGCGACTTGCGATCCTGATGCGCGGCGGGCGTCGACCCACCGCCCGTCACGCGCGCGGCTTGCGAGCGCACCCGCACCCACCCCTCACACGACGGCGCGCTGGGCGCTCAGGTGCTCGGTTGATCGAAGCGCTTGGCGGCGAGCTCCACGCGAGTCATCGGCGCCGAGCGACGGCACGCGCCACATTCACCTTCGATACCGGTTTCCATCAGCTCGGGCGGCACCAGGATGACGCCGTATTGATCGCATCTTCGGCACCGGAACTCGACCAGGATCGCGCCCTGTGGATCGAGCGTGGCGGTGAGCGGCACGCTGCGCAGACGCGTGATCGGTTCGGGCGCGGGCTTCTCGCGCTTGTCGGGCTTGCCCGACTTCCCCGTGGTCGCGGGCGGCTCGCGTTCAGCGATGGTCGCGTGCTCGTCGGACGCGAGCGCCGCTGGGGGCCGGGACTCCTCCGCTTCCCAGGAAGATTCCTCGGCGGTGCCGAGCGCCAGCACCTCACCACATTTCCTGCACGTCGCGCGTTCCGCTTGCACGAAACCGCAGCGTTCGCAGCGCACCGATCTCACGCATCCTCCGTCGCGGGCCGTTCCACTTGAGCCAGCGTCTCCGCAATCATGTCCTTGAGCCGATTGTCGAGGCACGCGGGCCGGGCCCGCTTCTCCGCCCATTCGCGGAGTTGGTCGATCTGCTCCGCCATGGTGACGGCGAGCGGAACCGAGCCCTTCATGGCCGCCAGCACGTCCTTGGTTTCCGGCTCGCGGTGGTCGGCGAAGGTCTCGTAGCACGCGGCGAGCACGGCCTGCTCGATTTCCGAGCCGGTCAGCCCGGCGGATGCCCGCGCCAACCACGGCAAATCGAGGCGCTCGGGATCGAGCTTGCGCTTGGCGAGGTGGATCGTGAGGATCTGCCGACGCTCCGCGAGCGTCGGCAGGTCGACGAAGAAAATCTCGTCGAAACGTCCTTTGCGCACCAGCTCCGCCGGCAACCGATCCACGCGATTGGCCGTGGCCACCACGAACACCGGTCCTTTCTTTTCCTGCATCCAGGTGAGGAAAGTGGCCAGCGCTCGCGCGACGGCCCCCTCCCCTTCCCCGCCCGCATCGGCGAATCCCTTCTCGAGCTCGTCCACCCACAGCACCACGGGAGCCAGCTTCTCGGCGATCACCAAGGCTCGCTTGAGCCCCTCGTCGCGACCTTGCCGCTCGGCTCGAATCACGGCGCTCAGATCGAGTCGTACCAACGGAAAGCCCCAGCAATCGGCGATCGCGCGCGAGGCCAGGCTCTTGCCGCAGCCCTGAACGCCGAGCAGCAACAAGCCTGCTGGCGTGGGCAGCCCGCGCGCCCGCGCCGCCTCACCGAACGCGTCGCGGCGCCGCTCGATCCAACGCTTGAGCTCGTCGAGACCTCCCACGTCGCCGAGGCTGATCCCGGGGTCCACGAACTCGAGGAGCTCCGAGCGAGCCAGCACGCGCCGCTTCTCGGCCACGATGGCCCGCACCACGTCGTGCTCCGGCGCCTTCGCCGCGCCGAACGCCCGCGCCAGGACCCGCGCCGACGCGCGCTCGGTGAGCCCGAGGAGCGCGCGTTCGATGCGCTCGGCGACGTCGCTCCCAGCCGGATCGTCACCCCCGCGCGAGCCGCTCGGCGCCGTCGCCGCGCTCGGGCGCCAGCGAGCAAGCGCCGCTTTCACCAGCGGCCGCAGGTCGCGCGCGTCGGGCAAGGGTAATTCGATCACCGCGAGGTCGCGCTCGAGCTCCGGCGGCACGATCAACACCGGCGAGAGCAACAGCACCGCCGAGCGCCGCTCCACGAAGAGTTCGGACAGCTCGCGCAGCCGACGCACGACCCACGAATCGCCCAGGTGGCGGTGAAAATCGCGCAGCAAGAACCAGGTGGGCTCAGTCAGGGTCGCCAGATGGTCGAGCAACGCACGCGGATCCTCGCCAGGAATTGGCGCGCTCACGGCGGCGCGCTCGGGCGACGCTTCGCCGCCACCTTCCAGGCCGCGGGTCTCGCTCCATCCCAGCACCGCCGCGCGAGCGCGCTTGGCGAGCGCGCGCACGTTGCGTTCCCAGCGCGCCTCTTCCGGCGACACCAGGTACACCAACGTGTGGCCGGAACCGAGTAATCCTTGCAGCTCGTCGAGAGCGGTGGACGTGGACACGGGCGGGGGATGGCGGCGAAGGGCGCCCGAGTCTACCGCGATCGGTCCCGAGGTCGATGGGGTCGTGTGCACGGCCGTACGCGCGCAGCTCGGTCCCTGCGACGTGTAATGGAAGCGGGCCCGGTTCGACTCCGCACCAGCGAGACGCGCTGGTCACGCAGGCCCGGCTTGCTCCGAGTCGGCAGCATCGGGGAGACTGGCCCCACGAGCGGCACCGCACGACGATGAATCCTTCCTTCGACATCCCATCCCTCGGCCACGGTCTCGGTCTGCGCACCGTGCACTACCCCGACATCCTCGAGGGCGCACCGCACGTCGATTGGTTCGAGATCATCTCCGAGAACTTCATGATTCGCGGCGGGCGACCACGCTGGGTGCTCGATCGCGTCCGTGAGCGCTTTCCCATCGTGATGCACGGCGTGTCGCTCTCGATCGGCTCGACCGATCCGCTCGACCTCGGCTACCTGGGTGAGCTTCGCGAGCTGGTGCAGCACGTCGAGCCGGCGCTGGTCTCCGATCATCTGTGCTGGACCGGAGTGGGTGGGCACAACACCCACGATCTGTTGCCGCTGCCCTACACCGAGGAGACCCTCGCCCACGTCGCGTCCCGCGTCGAGCGGGTGCAGGAGTTCCTCGGCCGCCGCATCCTGATCGAGAACCCGTCGAGCTACATGCGTTTCACGGCATCGACGATGAGCGAGTGGGATTTCCTGGCGGAGCTCACGCGCCGCGCCGACTGCCTGCTCTTGCTCGACGTCAACAACGTCTTCGTGAGCGCCTTCAATCACGGCTTCGACGCGGACGAGTACCTGGCCGGGATTCCCGTCGAGCGGGTCGCTCAGTTCCACCTCGCCGGCCACACGAACCACGGCCGCTACATCCTCGACACCCACGACCATCCCATCATCGATCCGGTGTGGCAGCTCTACGAACGTGCGGTGGCGCGCTTCGGGCCCGTGAGCACCCTCATCGAGCGCGACGACCACATCCCACCCCTCGGCGAGCTGCTGCGCGAGCTAGACCAGGCGCGCCGCATCGCGGAGACCGCACATGCCCGACGTCGGCTGGAATCTCGACAGCACGCAGCGCCTGCTCTGGCGTCTCATCACGGCGCCTGAGGGCGTCGCGAAAGGCCTCGTCGCCGAGGGCGACCCCGAAGGCGTCGCGCTCGGCCGCGTGCTCCAAGGTGACGAGCGGCTGAGCGCGATCGAGCATCTCGACATCTACGCCAACATGTACTTCGCACGTCTCCTCGACGTGCTGCGCAAGGATTTCCCGGTGGTGGAGCGCCTGCTCGGTGCGGTGCACTTCCACAACCTGGTCACCGACTTCCTCCTCGCACACCCACCCAGTCACCATTCGCTTCGCTACCTGGGATCGCCGTTCCCGGCCTACGTGCGCGAGCACGCGGTCGCCGCCGAGCGCCCCTGGCTGAGCGCACTCGCCACGTTCGAGTGGGCGGTGGTCGACGTCTTCGACGATCACGATTCGCCGACGATCGACGCCACGAGCCTTCACGAGGTGGCGGCGGACGATTGGCCCGCGCTCGTGTTCGAGCCGATCGCAGCGCTTCGCGTCGTCGATCTCGACGCGGCCGTGCAAGCCACGTGGCTCGCCGCTCGAGACGAGAGCGAGGAACGCGACGGCGAGCAAGCGCACACCTGCGACGCAGGCTGTGCCGATCACGCGCGTGCCCCGCGCCCCGAGCTCCCCGTGCCACGCTGCGGCGGGCAGGCGATGCGCGTGTGGCGGAGCGGCCACGAGGTGCTGCACCGCGAGATCGATCCCGTGGAGCGCCGCGCCCTCGATGCGCTCCGGGAGCGCCGCACCTTCGCCGAGCTGTGCTGGGTAGTCGGCGCGTGTGTGGGCGAGGACGCCGCGCCGGGCCATGCCGCGACGATTCTCGCGACGTGGCTCAGCGACGGCTTGCTCGCCGGCGTGCGGGTGGCAGACGCCTCGACGGCGATCACCGGCAGCGCCCCGTGACGGCAGCGGCTGCACCTGCCGAGCCATCGTTCGGAGCGCGCCTCGCCTACACCACACCGCGGGCGCTCGCGCTGGCGGTGCTCGCAGGTGTGCTCGCCTACCCGTCGAGCACGGTGCTGGCCGCGCGCAACCCCGGACACGTGCCGCCCGGGCTCGACTCCAGCGGAGTCGCGACCGCACAGGCGTTGCTGGTGGCACTGGAGGTCGCGCTGGCCGCGTTCGTCGGGCTCATGTGGCACCATCGCGCCGGCTATCCGGGGCTCCGCCGCTCGGCCACCGCCCCACGCGCGTTGCTCGGGATGCCGGCGTTCGTCGCGACCGGGCTCGTCGTCGGTGCGGCGTCCGCGATGGCCTACGACCGCGGCCACGCGGGCGTCGCGCCAGGGCTCTACGCGTCGAACCTCGCACAGGCGCTGGCGTTGTTCGCCGGCTCGGTGCTGAGCCAGGAAGCCGTCGCGCGCATGTGCTTTCTCACGATCCTCGCCTCCTTGCTGGGGCGGCCGCGCACGGCCCTCGTCCTGCATGCACTCTGGACCACGTTCTTCACGTTCGTGCTGGAACAACGTTTCCTGCACGCGAGCGCGATCCCCTCGGGGCTCGACTGGCGCGGGCTGGCCTTCGATCTCGCGGCCAACCTGCTCTTCGGCGGTGCCTACGCGAGCCACGGGCTCGTGGGCTCCACCCTCACGCACGTCGCCTGGAATCTGAAGTTGCTGGTCTTGCGCGCGCCGTGAGGTGGAAGACGATCGCCTCGCGAGCCTCTCGCGCGCTTCCACTGACGGGAGTGGCACGCTCCTCGAGGTGCCACCGACGAGCGCAACGAGGCGCCTCCGGTGGATCCCCGGCGCGGCTTTGCCGCGACGGGCGGGGGGGCTGGAACAGACCCCGATCACGCCGGACGACGACGGATCTGCGTCCCGGTCTCCACGCCCGCCGTCCGTCTCGCCGCGAGCCAGAGGCGAGCCGCGAGCAAAGCGATGCGACTTGGGGGT
>CAYVDO010000475.1:0-5705 GCA_964450125.1 uncultured bacterium | reverse complement strand
CCGAGCACCAGCACCACCTCGTGCCGCACGTCCTCGTCGGCGGTGTGGACGAGCTGTCCGAGCGCTTCTACCCCGTTCGAGCCGAGGTGCGCGAGACCACGGATCGCCTCCGCCTGCACTCCCCAGAAGTCGTCGCGGGACGCCTTGGCGAGAAGCGCGATGCCCTCGCGGCCGAATCCGGGGAGTGCACGGCATGCGTTCACCCGCACTTCGGGCTCGCCGTCGGCGAGAAGCTTCTCGACGTTGGGCACCGCTGCCACACCGAATGCCGGCAACACCGACGCGACCTCGGCGCGCACCGACGCGTCGGAGTCGGCGACGGCTGCGAACAGCGCATCCCGGCCGGCCTCGCCAAAACCGGGCAGAGCTCGGACCGCGGCACGGCGGACCTCGGGTGCGGGATCCGCGAGACTCTCGTCCACGAACGGCCGAGCGGCAGCGCCGAAACGCGCGACCAGCGTCACCAGACGGCCCCGTTCCTGCGCAACTCGCGACTCCTTCAGCGTGCGTGCCACGGCAGGCAGCGCCGCAGGCCCGATCTCCACCAACGCATCGCCCACGTGCCGACCATCGTCGGGCGGCTCACTCCCGAGCACGGACGCGAGCAGCTCGATCGCCCCGGGCCCGAGTTTCGCCAAAGCCTGCGCCGCAGACGCGCGGACGCGCGGATCGGCATCCTCGATCAGCTTGCGAAAAATCGCCGGCGGCTGCGCTTGCGGAGCGCGCCCGTTGGCGCGCTCCGCGAAGATCGCCGCCAGCGCGTCCATCGCTGCCACGCGCGACTCGGCGTTGGCCTCGTGCTCGAGCAGCGCCAGGAGCTCGCGCTCATCGCGCACCGACCCCGCGGGCGGCGCCGCGACGAGCGGCCCGCTCGCGGGAGGCGAGACCGAGATGGGGGCGCCGCCCTCGTCCGCAGCCAGAGCAGACGCGCGTGTGCCCACCACGACGGCGGCGATCAGCCACGCGCGAAGAGCGCGTCGCAACGCCGCGTCGCCGCGCACCCGTTCTGCGATGGCTACGTTCAACCCTTGTCCCAGTTGTTGGTGATCGGCATGCGTCGATCCTTGCCGAAGGCCTTGGGCGTGATGCGAATGCCCGGTGGCCCCTGGCGGCGCTTGTACTCGTTTCGATCGACGGTGCGCGCGACGCGCCGCACCACGTCCGAATCGATGCCGCGGGCAGCGATCTCGGCGATCGAACGATCTTCCTCGACGAAGGCTTCGAGCACCCGATCGAGCAGCGCGTAAGGCGGCAGCGAATCCTCGTCCTTCTGGTTCTCGCGCAGCTCGGCCGTGGGCGGGCGGTCGATCACCGAGTCGGGGATCGGATGGCCCGGACCGCGCCGGTTGCGATGACGGGCCAGCGCGAATACCAAGGTCTTGGGGATGTCTTTGAGCACGGCGAACCCACCCGCCATGTCGCCGTAGAGCGTGCAATAGCCCATGGCGTTCTCGCTCTTGTTGCCGGTGGTGAGGAGCAGGTGGCCGAATTTGTTGGAGAGCGCCATGAGCAGCGTGCCGCGAATGCGCGCCTGCAGATTCTCTTCGGTGACGTCCGGCCCCTTCCCCGTGAAGAGCGACGCCAGCGCCTGAGTGAAAGCACCCACGAGCGGCTCGATGGGAATCGTCGGACACGGAATACCCAAGCGCTGGGCCACGGCGAGGGCATCGTCGAACGTGCCCTGCGACGAGAAGCGCGACGGCATGGTGACCGCGTGGACTCGCTCGGCGCCGAGCGCATCCACGGCGACGGCAGAGGTGAGCGCCGAGTCGATGCCACCCGAAAGCCCGACCAGCACCGAGCGAAAGCCGTTCTTGCGGACGTAGTCGGCCAAGCCCAGCTCGAGCGCCCGCCACACCACCTCGAGATCGTCGAGCGGTGGCGCAAGATGGACGGCCACGGGCTCGACTGCCGGCACGGCCGTGGCCGCGTCGGGCGGCGCCACGGTGACGACGTGGAGCGGCGGCTCTGCCGTCTGCGTCCACGATCGCCGCGCCATCGGCTCGCGCAAGCGCCGGCGACGTGCCGGCGACAGATCCACGTCCACCACCACCAGATCCTCGGCGAACATCGCGCCGGCAGCGATCACCCGCCCCTGCTCGTCGAAGATCGCGCTTCCCCCGTCGAAGACCAGCTCGTCCTGACCGCCCACCAAGTTCACGAACGCCAGCGGGACGCTGTGGTCGGCGGCGCGCGCCGCGAGCATGGTTCGCCGCACGTGCTCTTTGCCGCGGTGGTAGGGCGACGCGGAGATGTTGACTGCGAGCAACGCGTTGCCCGCACGCACCTGCGACACCAGCGGCCCGTCGGGCACCCAGATGTCCTCGCAGATGCTGACGCCGATCGGGAGCTCGCCGAGCACGAGCAGCGTGGGAGCCTCGCCGGGTGCGAAGTAGCGCTCTTCGTCGAAAACACCGTAGTTCGGAAGTTTCACCTTCCGCGCGTAGCCACACACCTCGCCGTCGGAGAGAATCGCCGCGGCGTTGCAGACGTCGTCGGCGAGCAGCGCCGTGCCCACGATCGCGGTCAGCCCGCGCGTCGACTCGGCGAGACGAGCGAGAGCGCTCTCGGCCTCGGCGAGGAAGTCGGTCCGCAGGACCAAGTCCTCGGGCGGGTACCCGACGAGTGCCATCTCGGGGAAGACGACCAGCTCCGCACCCGCTGCCCGCGCTTCGGCGATAGCCGCGGCCAGGCGCTCGCGGTTCGCGTCGAGTGCGCCGACCGTCGTGTTCACCTGGGCGAGCGCCACGCGCAATCGCATCGATCCCCTCGCGTGAGCCGGCCTGGGATGTCGCGCCGACTCGAGCCGAAACTTAATCACGTTTCGCGACGGGGAACGACCCAGATCCGAATCCGACGGCGCGGCCTCGCGACGATGCCGAGCGAGCCACGCGCACCTCGCCTGCTATGCTCAGCCGCCCCGTCGATGCCTGCCGTGATCTCCGCAGCTCCGCTCTCGCCAACTTCGCCACCCTTCGAGGCGGCTCGTGCGCTCGTGCGAACACGGGCGAGACGGCGCTGCGCGGCACTCGCGATGTTGCTCGCGCACGTCGCCACGTCGCCCCTTCCGGCGGCGCGGGCCGAGGTCACACCTCCGGCGCCAGCGCCGTGGTCCGCCGCTGCACCCGCGGCAGCTCCCACGACTGCCGCTCCCGCCGCACAGCGCTACGTCGACCTCCAGGCCTCGACCCTCCCCAACGGCCTACGACTCTGGCTGCAACACACTCCCGGCAGCGAACAAGCCCACGTCCGATTCGTGGTGCAAGCTGGCTCGGGTGTGGAGCCCGAGAACGCCAACGGCGTCGCGCACTGTCTCGAGCACATGCTCTTCGATCGCGAGACCGATCCCGCCATTCATGGGCTGATCCAGCGGATCGAAGCCAACGGTGGCTATTACAACGCGTTCACGACCCTCGACGAGACCTACGCGGTGGTGGACACCTTCGCCGCGGACCTCGAGAGCGCCCTCGAGCTGGTGACGCGCTCTCTCGATGCCGGCCCGTTCACTCCGGAGCAGATCGAGATCGAGCGTCGGATCGTCGGCCGCGAGCTGAGCGAGAAGCAAGACGACGCGCTGCTGCTGGCGGTTCGCGGCCAGCTCTACGGTGACCAGGCGCTTGCGCGCCCCGAGGGCGGCACTCCCGAGTCGATCGAGCGCATCAGTGCGCGCCAGTTGCGCTCGTTCTTCCAGACGCATTACCGGCCGCCGGCGCTGGTGCTGATCGTGCTCGCCGACAGGGCGCCCGAGGAGATCCGCGCGGCCATCGACGAGACCCTCGGTCGACTTTCGTGGTCGGGTCGCGCACCACCGCCTTACTCGGCGCCCGAGCGCGCGCCGGGGCCCATCCAGGTCGACGACGTCGAGCATTCCGGCGCGCTGCTCCATGGTGTGGTCACCTCGGGCGCGCGCGACGCCGACTACCATCCGCTCTGGGTACTGCAAGAGCTGCTCGAGATCCGGCTCTACGACCGCATTCGGGTCCACGGCGGGATGAGCTACGCGCCCTACGTGTACTTCACGCCCAATCGCCACGAGGGGCTGCTCTACCTCTACGCCTCCGCGGACGACGCCGATTTTGGCGCCATCTCCGATGCCTTCGACAACGAGCTGAGCCGGGTGTCGAGCGGGGAGATCGCGCAAGAAGAGATCCAGGAGGCGCGACATCGCGTCACGAACCGTTTCTTGCGCGAGCATCGCGACGGCGAGGCCCTCGCGAATCACCTCGCGTGGCTCGCCGGCGTGCTCGAGCCGAACGAGCGGCCCCAAGATCCGATCGATTCGCTGCGGCGCGTAACCCGGAAAGAGCTGAAGCGCGTCGCCGATCGTTGGGGCACCGAGGAATTCCGAATCGACGCCCGCTTCACGACCGAACCCGGCAGCGAGCCCAAGCCGAGCTTGTGGATCCGACTCGTTGGCTGGGCGCTGCCCGCAGGTGGTGCGCTGTTGCTGCTGCTGCAGATCCTGACTTTGGCGCGAGTTCGCGCCCTCGGGCGCGCGGTCGCTGCCGCGTCGCACACCCGTGCGCAAGTCACGGCGTCTTCGAAGAGCGACGAGGCGAAGTCGCCCTCGCTCGCAGCCTGAGCCGACTACGCCGCGCGTCGGAACCCGAGCGAAGACGCGCAGTGGCAGGGGAAGCGAGGTCGCGGTGACTGATCCCACCTGCGTCCTCGACGTCGTCGCCGCGCTGGTGTGGCGCGGCGACGAGCTCCTGGTCACGCAGCGCCCGGCAGGATCGCACCTCGCCGGGTTCTGGGAGTTTCCCGGCGGCAAGATCGAGCCGGGCGAGACCCCCGAAGCGGCGCTCGCTCGCGAGCTTCGCGAGGAGCTCGATCTCGCAGTCCAGATCGATCGGTTGCGCAGCGAGGTCGTGCACGACTACGCGGAGAAAACCGTGCGGCTCCTCTTCTTCGATTGCGCATGGATCGGCGGCGAGGCGCGAAACGTGGCCGTGGCCGCCCATCGCTGGATCACACGCCACGAGCTGACGACACTCACCTTCCCGCCTGCCGATCGCGAGCTGCTCGCAGATCTGAGCACGGCATTCGGGCCGCGCTCCGCAACGCTCGCGCTTTGACGCGCCGCGAGCGCCGTCCGTAACATCCCCCTCACGCTTCCGTCACACGGGAGCCGCGGGGGTGGCGATGAACGGCTGCGATCGGATCTCGGTGCGTGTGCTGGCGATCTCGGCCGCAGGGCTGCTCGCCGCCGCCACGACTGCACGAGCGGACCACGTGCTCTCGACCGGTATCACCGACCGCGAGCTCGCCGCACACTACGCCCCCGTCATCTACCAGGACGTGGCCGATGGCATCGACAACGATCCGACCAACTTCCGTCGTGATTTCCTCACCAACATCGACTTCGACGGCAACTGGGATTCCCACGACAACCTGGAAAGCATGCGCTCGATGGGCCTCCCGTTGCGCGCGTACGTCTACTTCGATGTGGTCGAGACTCAGACCCACTACTGGATCGAATACTCGTACTTCCATCCCGAGGACTGGAACGCCTTCGGCGGCACCGACCACGAGAACGACCAGGAGAACCAGCGCATCGTGGTCGAGAAAGACGGCTCGACCTACGGGCGCTTCCTGCTCACCGACATCAACGCCCATGGCTACCTGAACTCCTACACCGATCGCACCGACGTCACGCGTGGCACACCGATGCCGGCCAATCAGTACCGCTCGTACGGCGTTCAGTT
>CAYVDO010000474.1:0-5748 GCA_964450125.1 uncultured bacterium | reverse complement strand
CGGCGCTCGTGCTCACGGGCGCTGCCGCGTTCGGTCTCGCTGCCGCCGCCCGCCCGCAACAGGCCGGCACAGCGTACGAGCGCGCCGAGGTCACGCCGCCGACCCGCTCGCCGGACGTGGTGCTCGTGGTGCTCGACACGGCGCGCGCCGATCGCTTTTCGACTTTCGGTGCTGAGCGCGCCACCAGCCCTCGGCTCACCGAACTGGCGGCCCGCGGCATGCTCTACGCGCAGGCGATGAGCACCGCACCCTGGACCCTGCCTTCGCACGGCACGCTCTTCACGGGCGAGCTGCCGCATCGTCACGGCGCGGACTGGGGGCCGATGGCGCTTCGTCCCGAGATGCGCACCTTGGCGGAATCGTTTGCCGCTTCGGGCTATCGCACCGCGGCGTTCACCAACAATCCGTGGATCGGTCCGGTCGCCGGGCTCGATCGTGGCTTCGCCGAGGTCTTCCCGATGTGGCGCAGTCACGGCGGTACGTGGGACCGATTGCTGGCGGTTCGAGTCGCGCGGCGCCTGTCTGGTCACGATCCCGACGAGGGCGCCGAGGACACGGTCGCGGCGGTGGCGCGCTGGCTCGACACGGTGGGAGCTCAACCGTTCTTCCTGTTCGTCAACCTGATGGAGCTTCACGATCCGAATTGGCCCCAGCGCGGTGCGGATCGTTATCTACCGGCCGGCACCACGCGCTCGCGTCTGCACGGGCTCAATCAGAACCCCTATCGGTGGTTCGCACGGCGAGTGACCATGGGTGCCGCGGATTTCGCGCTGCTGCGAGATCTCTACGACGCGCAGGTGACCTACCTGGACGCGAAGCTCGCCGAGCTCGTCACCGCGCTGGAGGCGCGACGCGGTGCAGCGAACCTGGTGCTGGTCGTGGTCGGCGATCACGGTGAGAACCTCGGTGATCACGGGCTACTGAGCCACGTGTTTTCGCTCCACCAGAGCCTCGTGCACGTACCGCTGCTGCTGGTCGCGCCGGGTCGCGTGCCGGCGGGCACGGTGGTGGCCGAGCCCGTGAGCCTGGTGGACGTGGCGCCCACTCTCGAAGGTCTTGCGGGGATCGGCCCAGCAGGGGCAGCAGGGAGGCGGGGGCGGAACCTCATGACCAGCCCACCCGAGGGACGGACCGATCGCGTGCTGGTGGCCGAGCATCCACCGCCGGGACCGATCCTCGACATCCTGCTCGCCAACGATCCGCATCTCGACCTCACGGGCTTCGATCGCTCGTGGGCGGCGGCACGTGAAGGAAGCCTGAAGCTGGTGGTCGACGGGCTGGGATCGGCGGCTCTCTTCGACCTGACCAGCGATCCCGACGAGGCGCACGACGTCGCGAGCGCCCACCCCGAGGCGGTTGCGAGGCTCCGGGCTGTGCTCGCCGAGCCGTTGGCGCACCTGGCACCGACGCGGGCACGCGCGGCAGAAGCGTCCGGCGCCGCCCCCCTCGATGCAGCCACGCGCGAGCGACTGCACGCTCTCGGTTACATGTGAACGCCTTCCACGTGTCGTCGTCTCGGGCCTTGTGATAGAGAATGACGGATCGAGGCTCATCGTCCATGGCCGTCGCGTCCGCTCGTCCCTCGCCCCAGCGCGTTTCGGCGGAGCCGCGCGCACGGATCCTGCTCGCCGACGACGAGGTCCAGCTCGCGCGGAACCTGCGGCTCTTGCTCGAGCGCGACGGCTATCGCGTCGATACCGTCACCAGCGGTGACGAGGCGATCGAACGGCTCGCGGCGCAGTCTTACGATCTGCTCATCACGGACCTGATCATGCCGGGCACCGACGGCGCCCAGCTCATGATCCACGTGAACCGCGAGTATCCGACCATCCCGGTGGTGGTGATCACCGGATACGGATCGATGGAGTCCGCGGTCGCCGCCATTCGGCAGGGGGCGTACGACTACCTCACCAAGCCTTTCGATTACGAGATCATGAAGATCACGATCGAGAAGGCCTTGGAGCGGCAGCGCCTCAAGACCGAGCTCTCGAAGTACACCGAGCAGCTCGAGGAGAAGGTCCTCGACCGCACCCGCGAGATCGAGCAGATGCAGGTGCGGATGATGCGCTTCGAGCGCCTCGCCGCCGTCGGCGAGCTGGTATCGGTCATCGCCCACGAGGTGCGGAATCCCCTCGTGGCGATCGGCGGCTTCGCGCGCCGGCTCAAGCGCGGCACCAGCGATCCCGCCGAGGTGGAGAAGCTCGCGGCGATCATCGTGGAGGAAGTGGATCGCCTCGAGAAGATCTTGAAGTCGATGCTCGATTACTCGCGATCGTCGCGGCCCACGCTCCGCTCCGAGGACACCACCCGGCTGGTCGCGAAGAGCATCGTGCTCTTCGAGGGCGAGCTGAAGCGTTCCGGGGTCGAGCTCAAGGTGGAGTTCGAGCCGAATCTGCCCGAGGTCATGCTCGACGGCGACCAGATCCGCGGCGTGATCCTCAACCTGGTGTTGAACGCCATCCAGGCCATGCCGCGGGGCGGCACGCTGATGCTACGGACGCTACGCCTGCCGGAGGGCGTGGCGATCGAGGTCGAGGACACTGGCGTCGGCATCCCCGAGGACAAGCTCGCCCACCTCTTCGATCCGTTCTACACCACCAAGCCCACGGGAACCGGGCTCGGTCTCGCCATCGCGCAGAAGACCATCCACGGTCACGGCGGCCGGCTCGAGGTGACGAGCCAGGTCGGCAAGGGCACCCGTTTTCGGCTGAGCTTGCCCGTCACCAGCCGCTGATCGACGTGTCGGAGCGGGGATCCGGAACAGACCCCCGAGGAAACCTCGACGAGCCTCGGAGGCGTTCGCACGCGCGAACGTCTCCGAAGCTCGTCAGGTCTTCACGAGCTTGAGATCGGGCTTGTTCATCTCGCGCTCGGAATCCACGAGCAGCTGATCGAAGTCCACATCCAGGTACGACGTGAGCTTGCACACCATGTGGCCGAGCAGATTCACCTGGTACTGGAGCAGATCGATGGTCTTCTCGAGGTCCTCGTGCCCTCGCGTACGGGCGCTGCGAATCATTCCCATGCCGAGCTCCATCGTCCCTGCGGATCCACGAGCGGGGCGATCATAGCCGAGGCCCTCCCACGCCAACAACCACGATTTCTGCGGCGTTTCAGCCAGTTGTTCCGATATCCAGCATGCGCACGAGCGCGTTCCGCGCGGGCTCGACGAGTGCGATGTCGAGGCCGAGCGGCGCCTCGGCGCACGCGCCTTCGAGGCGATCCAGCGTGCTGAGCAGCGCTGCCAGGCTGATCGAGTACATCGAGCTACAGAACGCAGTCGCGAGCGGGAAGAAGTGGCGATCCGGCACCTGGCCGCGCAGGGTGTCGATGGCGTGAATCTCGGTTCCCAGCACCACCGGAGCGTGCCGTGGCGTGGAGGCGGCGAGCTCCGCGAGCTCGGCGAGCGAGCCGGCGCCATCGCTCGCCGCCACCACCTCGGCCGGTAGGTCGTGCTGCACCCAGACCTGCGCGCCGGGATGGGCGCGCCGAGCAGCTTCCACGTCGGCTGCGCGGAACTGGCTCAGCACCGGACACGGGCTCGCCACGATCACGATCCGTGCATGCACGATTTCGGCCTCGGTCGGTGGCTTGGCCGGGTCCATCTGGAGGATGCGCGACGGATCCACGTCGAGGGCACGCGCGGCAGATGCGAGCAGGTGCGTGTCGGGCACCCACAGAACACGTTCCGCGTGCCCCAGCGCCCAGGCCAAGAGCGCTCGCGCGTTCGAGCTGCCCACGCAGGCGCCGCCGTGCTCGCCGGCGAACGCCTTCACCTCGAGCGAGCTGGTGATGCTCACCAGCGGTAACAACCGATCGTAGGGGCGCTCTGCACGCAACACCTCGGCCGCCCGCTCCAGGTCCGCGCGGCAGAGCGCGTCGGACATCGGGCACCCCGCCGTCGGCTCCGGGCACCACACCGCCGTCGACGCGGGGGCGAGCAGCCGCGCGTTCTCGGCGACGTAGCGCACCGAGGCGCATACCAGTCGCCGCGGCAGCGGACGCCGCGCCGCGCGTGTCGCGAGCGCCACTCCGTCACCGACGAAATCCGCGATCTCCACGAGCTGCGCTCGCTGATACGCATGGACCCACAATCCCAGGGCGGAGCCGAGACGTCGGCGCTGCTCTCGGATGCGACCGAGCGCGGTGGCGTCGTCGAGGAACAGGTACTCCGGAGGCAGATAGAAATCGTCGTCCATGGCGGAATGCGAAAGCCTATTCGAGCGGGCGCGCGTTGACAGCGACGCCGGCCGGCTTTCAGACTTCGCCGCGATTCGTCATGGCGACTCGATCCACGCGCACTCGAGCGGCTCCCGCACGCAGCGGCCGCGCTCCCGCCACCGCGCCGGCGGACGCAGCGACCCGCGCGCGTGTGCGTTGGCTGCTCGACACGCTCGCGAAGCTCCATCCGGATGCGCACTGCGAGCTCGACTACCAGACGCCGCTCGAGCTCTTGATCGCCACGATTCTCTCGGCCCAATGCACGGACAAGCGCGTGAACCAGGTGACGCCCGCGCTCTTCGCTCGCTACCCGGACGCGCAAGCGTTCGCCACCGCCGATCCGCGCGAGCTCGAGAAGGCCATCCAGCCCACCGGGTTCTTCCGCAACAAGGCGCGCTCGATCGTCGCTGCCACGCGCCGCATCGTCGAGCACCACGGCGGCGAGGTGCCGTCCACGTTGGACGAGCTGGTGAAACTCGGCGGCGTGGGGCGCAAGACCGCCAACGTGGTCCTCGGCAACGCGTTCGGAGTGCCGGGTCTCACCATCGACACGCACTTCGGGCGAGTCGCGCACCGCCTCGGGCTCACGCGGCAGAAGGACCCGATCAAGGTCGAGGCCGAGCTCATGCGTCTGCTGCCGCGGGAGTCGTGGACGCTGGTCTCGCACCAGATGATCTTCCACGGCCGGCGCGTTTGCGATGCCCGAAAGCCTCGCTGCGAGGTGTGTCCGCTGAGCCCGCGGTGCGCCTTTGCGGGCGGTCCGGGAGTGCTCGCCTCCCGAGCGGTGAAGCGGCCGGGCGCCGCGCGACCATCGTGAGCGGCGCTCGCTCGCAGCGTGACCGCGGCCCCGGGTCGTGGCAGGGAGGGCGCCCCCCGGCGCTCGAACGCTTCTCTCAGAATTTTCTCGTCGATCCCAACGTGGCGCGGAAGATCGTCGATGCGTCCGGGGTCGGCGCCGGCGATGCGGTCCTCGAGATCGGTCCCGGGCACGGCGCCCTGACCGAGCTCCTCGCGGCGAGAGCGGCGCTGTTGCGTGTCGTCGAGATCGACCGCGCGCTGGTGTGGGCGCTCGCCGAGCGCTACCGCGATCGACCCGAGGTCGAGGTGATCGCGGGGGATGCCCTGGAGATCGGCCTCGATGCACTGCTCGCCGGCGGCAAGCGTTGGTCGGTGGTCGCGAACCTGCCGTACCGGATCACCACGCCGATCCTGTTCGCGCTTCTCGACGCGCGCGCCCGACTCACGCGCGCCACCGTGATGGTGCAGCGCGAGGTGGCCGAACGCGTCGAGGCGAGCCCTGGGTCGAAAGAGTGGGGGACGCTCAGCGTCCACTGTCAGCGCTTCGCCGACGTACGCGTGCTCTTCGAGGTTCCACCGACGGTGTTTCGGCCGCGGCCCGCCGTTCACTCGGCCGTCCTACGCCTGGATTTCCTGGTCGAGCCGAGGGTCGCGGTCCGAGACGAGCCGCACTTCCGGCGCGTGGTGCGCGCCGCGTTCGGGCAGCGGCGCAAGACGCTGCGCAACGCG
>CAYVDO010000473.1:0-5749 GCA_964450125.1 uncultured bacterium | reverse complement strand
GCGGTGCTCTCGCGTCCGGTCCGACCGTACCGGCTCGCGGATTCATACCGCGTCGGCGACCGTGTCGAGCACGCCACCTTCGGCGTCGGGATCGTCGACGAGATCCTCGGTCCCACAAAGATGCAAGTCTTTTTTCCGTCTGGGCATCGCAAGATGATGCAGGGCGGAATCCAAACTGCTTGAGTCGCGCCGGATCCGTCGATTCGGCGTGCATTCGCGGCCAGCGGCTGCGATTCCAGTTGCCGCGCCGAGCATTCGCCTCGTGCCGGCCCAGGGAGGCGCCATTTCCACGAAAGTCTTCGTAGGCAATCTCGATTTCCGGACGACCCAAGCCGAGCTCACGACCTACTTCTCGGGCGCCGGCACGGTCGTCGACGTGTTTCTGCCGAGCGATCGGCTCACCGGTAAGCCGCGAGGCTTCGCGTTCGTGCAGTTCTCGACCGAGGCAGAGGCGCAAGAGGCGATCGGGCGATTCGATCAGCAGGAGTTCGCGGGACGTCGCCTGAACGTGAACGCGGCCGAGGAGCGGGGCGGCCGGCCCGGTGGTGGTGGCGGCGGTGGCCGGCGCCCCCCGCCGGGAGGACGCGGTGCCCCGGGCTTCGGAGCACCTCCTCCTCGTGACCGCCCGGCCAGGTCGAAGGGCAGCCGTCGTGGGCTGCGTGGCAAGGTTCGTAGCCTCAACTGACCCACGCGTCTGTTACGAGAGCGCGCGACGAGGACGACACGGGGCCGCCCAACGACTCGCCGGGGCCGTCCAGCTCAGCGCTCCCCCGTGGGGCACAGGCCGAGCTCAGCGTGGCACTCTCCAGCGGGCCAGACTCGCCTGGTGTGGAGCCGTGAGTCGGGCCGTGGTGTCCGAAGCCGGTGCAGCCTCGCTCGGGGATCCGCGCGTCTCACGAGCTCGCAACATCCGCGCGCGAGAAGCCGTCGTTGGACGACGGCACACCGGCGGGTGCGGGAGCTCGAGGAAGGTCGCGCCAATACGGTAACGCCGTGACCAGGCAGGCCCCCGCTTCGGGATCGGGGCCTTGTTCGACGACCAGCGCGAGACGCGAGCGAAGCTCGTCGAGGACGGCGGTGGCGCGATCATCGTCCTCCGCGCGCAGCGCCTGCCACACGACCGTGCGCGCGCGATCAGCGCGATCGGCGCATCGCGGTCCCCGAGCTGCTCCAGGAAATCGAGGGAGCCGTCGTCGGCCCAATGGAGATCGTCGACCAGCAGCACGAGCGGGCGGACTGCCGCGCCGTGGGCCAGCCGCTCGAGCGCCTTCGCGAGAGCGGCGAAGCCGCGCTCGCGGAGCTCACGGCCGCTCACTCCGGCGACGAACGGGCTTGCGGAAAAGTCGAGACCGATGAGCTGGCCGACGCGTTGCGCATGCATCTCGCCGTCGGCGTCGAAGAGGGGAGCGAATCGCTCGACGAGCTGTGCGCGCGCGCCGGCCATGGGCTCACCGTCGGTGTTCCCCAGCCATCGCGCCACCAGCTCGCGGAGGAGACCGTAGGGCTGGAGCACGGCCCGCACGTGGCCGCGCACGCGTAGCACCGGGACGTCGCTCCGCAGGCGCTCGACCATCTCCGCGGCGAGGCGGCTCTTGCCGAGGCCGGCGTCGCCGATCACCGTGACGATCTGGCTGAGACCGCTCTCGCGGGCGCGCGCCGTCGCGGCGAGAAGGGCGCCGATCTCGGCGTCGCGGCCGGTGAGCTCGGGACGTACACCCTCGATGCCGTGCTGCGATCGCCGTTCGTGGGGCTCGATCTCGCGCACCACCAGATAAGTGCGCAGCGGCTCGTCGCTGCCTTTGACGGTGACGATCGACGGCGACTCGACCTCGAAGTGGTCGCGGACCAGCCGCCACGTGGTGTCGGCGATTCGAAGGCGCCCTGGCGGCGCGCTCTGTTCGAGACGTGCCGCGATGTGTACCGCGTGGCCCATCGCCGCCTCGTCGCTCTCGGGGCCGGCGCCGAGCAGCACCGGGCCCGTGTGGATGCCCACGCGCACCGCGAAGCCCGTGAGCCCGAGAGCGCTCGCGAGCTCGCCCGCGTGGGCGCGCGACGCGGCGAGGATCTCGAGCCCCGCGCGCACGGCGCGCTCGGCGTCGTCGTCGCTCGCACGCTCGCTGCCGAAGGCCGTCTTCAGTCCGTCGCCCGTGAAGCGCAGCACGCGGCCACCGGCGTGCGCGACGATCGATGCGAAGCGCGTGAGCGGCTCGCCGACGACGATTGCGGCGTCCTCCGCAGCCACGCGGCCGAGCATGGCGGTGGAGTCGACGATATCGCAGCAGAGCACGCTCACCTGACGCAGCTTGGGCTCGGTGGCGATGGGCGCGCTGGCGTCTGCGGTTCCGGGCGAGACCGGCGTCGAGTCGACGGGGGACGGTGTGCTCGGCGGCGCAGTTGCAGCGACCCGCGCGCGCAACGTCGCGATCGCGAGGCCGACGGCCGAGTCTCCCAGCACGCCACGCTGGGTCTCGAGCAGCGCGATGACGCGCTCGATGTCCGATTCGCCGCGCATGGAGAGCCCCTGCGTCCTCGTCCTCGGAAAAATGGCGCGATGTTACGGAGTCGGCGGACTCGCGTACACGTCGCTGCTCCCCGTCACTGCGTGGAAGTGCACCACCGATCCGCCGACCGGCAGCAGAACGTCGTCGTCGAGCGTGCGATCAGGCGTTCGCGGACGCGGTCGAGATCGTGGTGTGGTGGAACCCCAGGCGTGGATCGGAGAGCAGCCCGACGTGCTCGGGGAAGAAGCCGCGGATCGACGGGAAGGGGATGCGCTTCGCCACCACCATCTCCGGATGGCGATAGACGATGACCTCGTTCAAGCCGCGATGCGCGGTGAGTACGAAGCGTCCGTCGGGGCTCACCTGCAAGCCCAGGCTTCCGTCGAGGAGGCTGAAGCGGCTGGCGAGCAACACCTTGAGCAGCCGGTGGGAATTTCCGAGCACGTTCACGCGGCTGAACGCTTCCACGAGATTCGCCCAACCGCTGCGTAAGCCCAGGAGCGAACGGAAGAGGCCGGGGCGCTCGTCGATGAACTGCACGCGCTGGAAGGTCTCGAGATCCACGCGGACCAGCGTGCCGCCGGCGCAGGCGTTGTAGAAGACGTCGTTGGCCGTGACTGCGACATCGGAGGTGAAGGCTGCAGGCAGCTCCTTGGCGATCGAGGCGTGGCGGGTGACCATCGCCCGTTCGGCGTCCACCTCGAACACGTAGTTCTTGAAGTGGGCGAGGGTGTACTCGCCGAACTCGTTTCCCTGTGGTGCGACCCGCTGGCTCGGCCCGTAGAAGAAGTCCTTCGTCGGGTGCGCGGCGATGTGCCAGCAGGTCGCCGGCAGCGCTACGACGCGCGCCGAGTTGGTGGTGAGGTCGAAGATGCCGAGCTCGCACGCGTAGCCCTTGTGGTCGTGGTCCATCGAGCCGTAGCCGATGTAGCGGCCCGACGGCGAGCGCTTCATCGCGTGGGGCAGTTTGACGCGATGTTCACCGAGGCGGACCGGGTTCTCGAGATCGTCCATGTCGAAGCGCCAGAACGAGTCCCCCAGCACGGCGATGAAGGATTTCTCGGAGAGCCACACCACGTGGGTTTGGCTCGAGTAGAGCACCTCGGGGGCACAGAAGCGCAGCGTGGAAAGGCGCCGCACCTCGCGCAGCGTCCGAGGATCGAAGAAGAGCAGCGTCTGCGAGAGATTGCCGAGAAAGGCGAGGGTGCCCGTCGGGTTCACCTGGGTCGCATGCCCGCCTGCCACGCCCTCGAAGAAGTGGATCTGCTTCTCCCAGCGGTCGGCGTCGGGATCGCAGCGCAAGCGCGCGACGCCGCAGAGTCCCTCGAAACCGTTGAGGCAGTTGCCGTCGAGCGTGATGAAGAGATCGAAAGCGGCCATGGCTTCCTCGTATCCCTTCAGCGCAGCGAGTCCGGATCGCCGAGCAGCG
Source organism: uncultured bacterium (assembly GCA_964450125.1). Taxonomy (GTDB): domain Bacteria; phylum JADJOY01; class JADJOY01; order JADJOY01; family JADJOY01; genus JADJOY01. The sequence goes on along the minus strand of CAYVDO010000473.1, from coordinate 1,819 downwards.
CGTGCAGCTCCTGGCAGATGCGAGCGGCTTGGATGCCGTCGACCACGCGGTGATCGAAGGTGGCGCAGAGCTTGAGCAGCGGCCGTACGCAGAGCTCGCCGGCGTCGTTCACCGAGGGGCGCTGGCGCACACGCGTCACGAGGATGTCGACCATGATGCGGCCGATCGGGGTCAGGGGAGCGTAGGCCTCGTCGACACCGTGCATGCCGAGGCTCGTCACCATCCCAGTGCCGAACAGGTCCGCCGGCAGACCCTGTTTCGACAGGTCGAGGTGGAGCTCGTTCATCGACAGGCTCGCGAGCGAGAGGAAAGGCCGCATGAGCCACCACGGCAGCTTGTCCATGAGCTGCTTGCTGTTGCGGAACGCGGGATCTTGGTCGGTGCGGATGCGCTCGCTAGCGGTGATGACGTCGCTCGCGAGCTGGCGAAGCGGCAGCGTGTCGGCAGCGGCGATGCGGTGCGCCGAGAGATCGCGACCACCGGCGCCGGCGATCAACACCGTGATGTCGACGGTCTTGCGCCGCTCGAGCTTTCCCCAGAACCGCACCTTGGCGTTGGTCTCGGGATGGCGCGCGATGGCCACGGCCAGCGCCTTGGCGACGAGGTGGGTGATGGTGACCGAGACGCCCCATTCCTCGCGGACCCGATCCAGGAACGCGAGCGCAGCGCCCATGTCGATCTCCGTTGCGCCGTAGATGCTCGGGTCCTTGGGGCGGCGCCACTGGGCGGCTGCCCATCGATGGAAGAGCGACGGGTTTTCGTAGCGCTCGAAGTTCGTGCTCATGCGCTCGCTCGGTAGGTCGTCAGCCGGGTGATCAGCGCGGCTCGGTCATTAAAATTGGTACAACCACTGTACCAAAATACGAAAGATCGCCTGCGGAGAGAAGTGACGCGTGGCTGCGGTTGCCCGTTGGACATCGAAAGAGAGCGCTCCTCGCCGTGTTAGGCTCGATTCGGTCCATTGATTGGACCAATCGGGCGCACGTTGTGGCGATGCTCACTCCTCTCAAGCGCTCGCGTCTCTCGGACGACGTCCTCGTCCAACTCGTCGATCGGATCTTGTCGGGAGAGTTCGAGGCCGGCGAACGGCTTCCCCCCGAGCGTGAGCTCGCCCAGCAGCTCGGCGTCAACCGCACCTCGTTGCGCGAGGCCCTGCGGCAGATGGAGTCGATGGGGTTGGTGCGCATCCGCCAGGGCGATGGGATCTACGTGAAGGATCGCGAGCTCGATCCCACGCTCGCCTTCGTGCACTTTCTTTCCTCGACGGGCACCGGTCTCGACCCTCGCTTCGTGCTGAGCCTCGACGAGATCCGGCGGATCTTCGCGCTCGAGATGGTCGAGCTCGCCGCCGAGCGCATCGACGATGCGGGCCTGGCGCGACTGGAGGAGGTGCTCGCGCACTACCCGCGCGACGACACCCCAAACCTCCTCTCGGGGGAGTGGGACTTCCGCTTCTTTCGCGAGATCGCCCGCGCCACGGGCAATCCGATCTTCGTCTATCTGATGAACACCGTGCGCGAGATCTTCGCGCAGCTTCGCGGCCTCTACCTCGAGCTCGACCAGCAGGAGCAGCAGAGTGTCGCCGACCTCAACGGCGAGCTTCTCGCGGCGCTGCGAGCCCACGATCCCAAGCGCGCCGTGGCCGTCCTCGAGGCCCGCATGGATCGCGATCGCGACGCGTTCGCCAGCCGCGCCTGAGCGCGACTCGAGCGTCGCGCCGCGCCCCGCGACCGTGATGCTCGGGGCGTCGAGCTCCGCGCCGCAGCGCTCGCCATCACACCGAGATCGATCCCTTGCGGAAGTCGCTCTTCGCGAGCAG
>CAYVDO010000472.1:0-5761 GCA_964450125.1 uncultured bacterium | reverse complement strand
GCCCTTTGAGCACCGCGCTTTTCGTGGGGCGGGGGTCTGGAACAGACCCTCGAGGAAACACCGGCGCGATCGTTCACGCGGGAGCGCGCCGCAACACCAGACACGCGTTGGTCCCGCCGAAACCGAAGGAGCTCTTGAGCAGGATCTCGGCGTTCGTGGAGCGGCTCGCGTTGGGGACGTAGTCGAGGTCGCATTCCGGGTCGGGCTCGGTGAGATGCGCCGTGGGCGGCAGCCAACCTTGATTGAGCGCCGCCAGCGACAGGATCGTCTCGATCGCACCCGCGGCGCCGTATGCGTGCCCGTGCATGGATTTGGTGGCGCTCACGGGCACGTCGTAGGCGCGATTGCCGAAGACCTGCTTGAGCGCGCGAGTCTCGGCGAGGTCGCCACGGGGCGTGGACGCGGCGTGGGCGCTCACGGCGCCGATCTCGTCGGTGGCGAGTCGCGCGTCGCGCAGAGCCAGCTCGATGGCACGTGCCCACGCGGCGCCGCTCGGATCCGGGTTGTACACGTGGTAGGCGTCGTTGGTACGGGAAATTCCCAACACCTCCCCGTGGATCCGCGCGCCGCGCGCCCGTGCGCGCTCCTCCCACTCGAGCACCAAGACACCTGCGCCCTCGGCCATGATGAGGCCGGCACGATCCGCCGAGAATGGGCGGGATGCGCGGTGTGGATCGCGCGTGGGGTTGATCGCTCCCACGTTCCCCATGCTGCCGAGCAGTGTGAGACCGATGCACGATTCCGCACCGCCGGTCACCACCGCATCCGCCGAGCCCGCACGGATCATCTCGGTCGCGGTGGCAATGGCCGTCGCGCCTGCGGCGCATGCGTTGACGATCCCGAAATTGGGCCCGCGCAAACCGTGCCTGAGCGCCACGAGCGAGGGCGGCATGTTGCCGGACATCTGCAAGCTCAGCGAGCCCGCCAGCCGATGCGCCGCTCGCTCCACGAACGCTGCGTGCAGGGCGCGGTGATAACTGACGCATCCAGGCCCGGCCGTGCCGAGCACCACGGCGACACGCTCGCGCTCCAGGGATCCGGGATCGAGCTCGCGGACCAGCCCCGCGTCCGCGATCGCCTCGTCGGCTGCAGCGAGCGCGAACAGGATCGCCGGATCCGTGGACTCGACGCGATCGGCGGGGACGCAACGGCTGCCGTCGAAGTCCTCGACCGTACCGGCTACGCGGCAGGTGATCTCCGCACCGAACTCGCCCCACAGATATCGGTCGCAGGGCCGAATGCCCGACCGAGCTGCGCGGGCGGATTCCAGGCTCGCGGCTAGCGAGTTGCCGAGGGGGCTCACGAGCCCGAGTCCGGTAATCACCACGCGCCGCATCTTTCGTGCCGTTCCTTTGCGTGTGAGTCGAGCCCCTTCACATTTAGGGGAGGCTCGGGGTGCGGCGCAAGCCGAGTGCCGAGTGCTGACTTTTGCCAGGGGTTGTGGGTTGCGCTACGAATCGTTCACAATCGCCGTAACCTCGCGTCATGACAATTGAAGATGACACTCAGCGACGAACACACCGCGCCTGGCTCCCCGCAGCTCGCCGTCCTCTCCGGTGACGAGGGACTCATCCAGCTCGTGGCTGCCATCGCGGGTGAGCTCGAAATCCAGATCGCGGACCGACCGGGTGAGTGGCCACTTCTGGTCGACCCAGCGATCGGCGCCGATGCGTTGCACGCTCACTTCCACGGCGTCGTTGAGCCTCCACTCACCGCCGTCCTGAGACGCGCGAGCTTCCCCGGCGCGGCGTATCTGGCGCTCAGGCTTTCGGGCGGCATCCTGGTCGACGACCCGCGCCGTCGCCCCCAGGACCTGCGCGCGTTCCTGGAAAATGCGTTCGCGGTCACGCGCTCGCGGGTCGAGCGCCGCGGCTATCCGCGCGCCTCCGCCTCGGGAGTGCAGATCCTCGATCCGCCGGGCAGCGAGCTTCTCGACCTCTCGCCGTACGGCGCGCGGATCCGGCTCGCCGGCGAGCGGGCCGAGCTCCCGATCCTCACGCTCACCGTTCGGCTGGAGCGACCCGGGACCGAGGACACGCTCACGTGCCACGTGGCGGAGTCGACCCGCGTCGGCGCGCGCGCCGAGCTCAGGCTCCGCTTCATTCGGGCCACCGGCGAGACGCAGCAGGAGCTGTTCAAGATCGCCAAGGCGCAGATTCTCGCGTCCACGCTCCGCGACACCGTCGAGCGGCTGGAGCGCGTCGAGGTCGACGGCTTCCGCTGGCTCACGGCGCACGAAGGCGTGGTGCGCATCTTGCGCGAGCTGGCGACCCACGGAGTGGGCGTGACCTTCGCCCGGGTCCACGGTGGACGGGTCGTGCAAGGCACGGTGCGTGAGCTCGATGAATCGGCACGCCACCTGCGGATCGCGCTCGCGCATCCGCAGTCGCTCGGCCCGTCCGGTTCGTACGTGTGCTTCGCCGCGACCTGGAAGCACGAGAGCTTCCTCTTCGACGGCTTCGTATTGGCGGTGGGCGACGACGAGGTGGTGATCGGGCAGCCGACGCGCTGCGTGCTCACGGATCAGCGTGCGCAGGATCGGCTGGTGCTCGGCCTCGACTCGCCGCTGCGCATTCGCGTCGGGGAACGCTGGTTTCCGGTCACCGACCTCTCGCCGCGAGGCTTCGCGTTCTACGTGGGCTCGGCGGCGGACGAAGACGTGCTGCCGCGCTCGGGACAGCTCGACGTCGAGTTCCACGTGGAAGGCGGCCTGGTGCGCCCCGAGCTGGCACTGTTGCGCTACCGACGACCGGAGGCCGTCGGCTTCACTGCCGGTGCCACCTTCGTCGATGCGCCCTCGGACGACGTCTCGCGAGCGGTGATGCCGCTGCACGAGGAGGACTCGGCGTTCCCCGATGCACCGCCGCGCATCGCCGCCACCGCCTACCGCGCCGAGCCGGTGCGTTTCCCGTGCGGCACCAGGGAGATCGCGGGGCTCTGGAACGAGGTACGGCATCCCGGGCCGGCCACGGTCTTCGTGGTGCCGCCGGCCTGGGGAAAGACCAAGGAATCGGTGTCGATCCTCGCTCAGTTCCTGTGCGCCATGTACGACGCCAATGCGCGCCACGTCGCGGTGCTGCGCATCGATTACGTGAACGCGCTCGGCGAGAGCGCCAAGGACGCGGGCTTCGACCGGACTGGCAAAGAGACGCTGGGCCTCGAGCTGAGCGAGTGCGTTCAGAACCTCGGCGCCGCAATCGACTACGCCCATGCCCAGCTCGGTGAGCCGGCCGCCGCCACCGCGCTAATCGGCATGAGCTTTTCGGGCCCGCTCTGCTTGCGCGCCGCGGTGGAGGATGCGCGCGTCACCCATCTGATCGAGCTGATGGGCGCCTCCGATCTTCAAGACCTCATACGCACGGCGTCCGGCGGCATCGACTACGTCGCCAACTACCGCGCCGGGGTGCGCGACCAAGTGCGCAACATCCTGGGTGTACTGAGCGATGCCGATCGGTGGTGTGCCGACGGGCTGCGCGCACGGCTGCTCTTGATCCAGGACGCGCAGCGAGACGCGGCACGGCTCCGGATCCCGCTGCTCTGGGTGCACGGACGCTACGACGCGTTCGTGAACGAGCTGCGCATCCGCAGCATCCTCGCCTCGGCGCCCACGGTGGAAAGGCGGCTGGTGGTGGTCCCCTGCGGACACGTGCCCACCAAGAGCGTGGAAGCGCTGCTCGCCTACCTGCCGGTGGCGCGCTTCGTCCTCTCCGCGGTGGGCGTCGATCATCCCGTGGTGGCCGTGCCCAACGAGCGCCTCGCGGCAACGGTGGCCGCCGAGGAGTGGGCGCGGGCGCCGCGCACCGAGCTCGCTTCCCCGCGCGAGTACTGGCGCAACTACATGCTGGGCGCCAACACCGAGAGTGTCGGCTTCGACGTGCTGGCGATGACGCGCGAGTACCGCGAGCTGATGGACCGCCAGATCGAGCTACTGGAGCTCGGCGAGGGTTCGGTGCTCGCCGATCTCGGCTGCGGTCTCGGGCATTCGCTCGAGGCGCTCGCCCGCCGCGCGCATCGGCCGGCGCTCCGGGTGATGCTCTACGACTTGGTGCCGCAGCTTCTCGATACCGCCCGCAACCGCGCGGAGTCTCGGCTTTCGCTCGAGACCATCGAGTGGGACGCCGAAGAAGATGGTCCACCCCCCCTGATCGAGCATGCCGACGCGGTGCTCATGAGCCTCTTCCTGTCGTGCGTGGTGGATCCGGCGACGCTGGTGCGCCAGATCGCTGCACGGCTCAAGACCGGCGCACGAGTGGTGGCCTCGACGTTTCGCCCCGACGCGGACTTCTCGCAGGTCTACGTGGCGTTGCTGCGCGACATCCGCGCGGGTACCGCAGCGCCGCTTCCGGGCTACGATCAAGACCGCACGATGCACGCCGTCCGCGAGTACATGAGCTCGGCCGCCTTCCTGCTTCGGCTCTTCGACGAAGGGCGCTTCCGCTTCTTCGAGGCCGACGAGTTCGCCGAGCTCTTCGCCAGCGCGGGGCTCACGGTGCACAGCGTCGAGCGCATCTTCGGCACGCCACCGCGCGCAGTCGTGCTGCGCGCCGAGAAGCGATGAACGAAGCCGGTGACCTGGATCTCTGGCGTAGCGAAGAAGCGCAGCGGGTCCGCGCCGGCGTACGACTCTTCGCGGTCGTCGCCATCATCATCTTCCTGATCTTCTGGGTCGTCGACCTCATCATCTATCCGGCGTCACGCTACCCGGGTGTGACCCGGACGTTCCTGGCGCTGCGCATCGTCTGCGCGCTGGGCTACGCCGCGGTGCTGGCGACGCTGCCGCGGGCGCGAACCCGCGCCGCGCTGCGCTGGCTCGGCTGCGTCGAGGTGTGGTGGGTGAGCGGGATCATCTGCGCGATGCTCACCCGCACCGGCTACGAGCAGAGCCTCTACTACGCCGGCCTGGTGCTGGTGGTGATGGGCATGGGGCTGGTGATCCCCTGGACCTGGGAGGAGTCGCTCATCGCCGGCCTCGGCGCCGTGGTCATGTACGTGACCGTGGCGCTCGCCAACACCGAGCGCGATGCGCAGGTCGCGCTCAACAACACGTTCTTCCTGTTCGGCGCGGTGGGAATCTCCCTGGCCGCGAACCTCCAGGCCGGTCGCTTGTCGCGCGCCGAGTTCGACGGACGGCAGGACCTGGCGCGCGCCAACGCGCAGCTCCGCGGCCTCGACCGGCTCAAGAGCGACTTCATGGCGAACATCTCCCACGAGATGCGCACGCCGCTCACGCTGATGCTGGGCGCGCTCGAGAGCCTGGGATCGGCGTCGGACCAGAGCCTCGGCGAGCGCCAGCTCGAGTACCTCGAGGTCATCCGGCGAAACGGGCTGAGCCTGCTACGGCTCATCAACGACCTCCTCGATCTGGCGCGAATCGAGGCGGCTCAGGCGCGGCTCCGGCTGGAGGAGTTCGACCTCGTCGAGCTGATCCAAGGCATCACGACACAAGCGGGGCCGATGTTCGCGTGGCGATCGCTCGAGCTCGAAACCCACATTCCCGAAGCGCCACTGGTGGTCACGCTCGATCGGCTCAAGATCGAGAAGGTCGTGCTCAACTTGCTGTCGAACGCCATCAAGTTCACCCCCGCGCATGGACAGATCCGCATCGCCGCGCGCGCCCTGCCCGATGCGGTCGAGATCGAGGTGGCCGACTCGGGCATCGGCATCGCACCCGAGCATCACGCGCGCATCTTCGAACGCTTCAGCCAGGTGGACACCACCGCGACTCGCGCCAAAGGCGGCACCGGCATCGGCCTCGCGCTGG
>CAYVDO010000471.1:0-5764 GCA_964450125.1 uncultured bacterium | reverse complement strand
CGATGCGACCATCGAATCGATTCAACCCGTCGGAAAGGCGCTGCGGTCATGATGAACAAGGGACAGCTCGCGGGCCTGATGAAACAGGCCCAGCAGATGCAGGACAACATGCGCAAGATGCAGGAGCAGCTCGCGTCGATCGAGGTCGAGGGGCAGTCGGGCGCCGGAATGGTCAAGGTGGTCATGACCTGCCGCCACGACGTCAAGCGGGTCTCGATCGATCCGTCGGTTCTCGCCGACGACAAGGAGATGCTGGAGGATCTGGTTGCCGCCGCGGTGAACGACGCCGTCCGCCGGGTCGAGTCCACGGTGCAGGAGAAGATGGCCGGCGTAACGGCCGGGCTTCCGCTGCCGCCGGGCATGAAGCTGTTCTAGCGCGGCGGTGAAACCGGTCAACGCGGTCGACGATCTGATCGACGCGCTGCGCTGCCTGCCGGGCGTCGGACCGAAGTCGGCGCAGCGCATGGCGTTCCATCTCCTCCAGTACGACCCGGCCGGCGCGCAGCGCCTGAGTGCGGCGCTCGCACGCGTGCTGTCGAGCGTGCGTCGCTGCGTGCGGTGCAACACCTTCACCGAAGACGAGCTTTGCGCCGTCTGCGCGTCGCCTAAGCGCGATCCCGCGTCGCTCTGCGTCGTCGAGACGCCGGCCGACCTCGCCACGATGGAGCAGACCATGGCCTATCGCGGTCTCTACTTCGTGCTGATGGGCCGGCTGTCGCCGCTCGATGGCGTCGGGCCGCGCGACATCGGCCTCGACCGGTTGCTGGCGCGCGCGACCGACGGCACTGTGAAGGAAGTGGTGCTCGCGACCAATTTCACCAACGAAGGGGAGGCGACTGCGCACTACATCGGCGAGATGCTGCGCGATCGCGGCCTCAAGCTGACCCGGATCGCGCGTGGTATCCCGGTGGGCGGGGAGCTCGAGTACGTGGATGCGGGCACGCTGGCGCAGGCTTTCTACGAGCGGCGGCCGGCATGAGCGCGCGCCGGCCGCTCGCAGGGGTCAAGGTGCTCGAGCTGGGGCAGCTCATCGCCGGCCCGTTCGCCGGCAAGTTCTTCGCCGAGTTCGGCGCCGAGGTGATCAAGATCGAGCCGCCGGAGGGCGGGGATCCGTTGCGGCAGTGGCGAAAGCTCCACAACGGCACGTCGCTCTGGTGGTATGTGCAGGGCCGCAACAAGAAATCCGTGACCGCGAACCTGCGCACGCAGGACGGGCAGGAGATCGTCCGCAAGCTCGCCCGCGAGGCCGATGTCCTGATCGAGAATTTCCGGCCCGGCACCCTGGAGAAGTGGGGGCTCGGCTACGAGCGCCTCGCGGCGGACAACCCGGGCCTCGTGATGCTGCGGCTATCCGGGTTCGGGCAGACCGGCCCGATGCGCGACCAGGCGGGGTTCGGCGCGATTGGTGAATCGATGGGCGGCTTGCGCTACATCACCGGCTTTCCGGATCGACCGCCGGTGCGGTCGAACCTCTCGATCGGCGATGCGATCGCGTCGCTGCATGGTGTCATCGGCGCGATGATGGCGCTGCATCACCGCAACGCGCGCGGCGGCAAAGGACAGGTGGTCGACGTGGCGCTCTACGAGGCGGTTTTCAACATGCTCGAGAGCACGCTCCCCGAGTACGACATGTTCGGCGTGGTCCGCGAGCGCACGGGCAGCAATCTCACGGGAATCGTGCCCTCCAATACGTACTTGAGCCGCGACGCGCAGCACGTGGTCATCGGGGCGAACGGGGACAGCATCTTCAAGCGGCTAATGGTGCTGATCGGCCGCGAGGACCTGGCCAACGACCCTGCACTTGCCGACAACGCGGGGCGTGCGAAGCGGGCCGAGGAACTCGACCGCGTGATCGGAGAATGGACGGCGCGCCACGACGCGGCCGAATGCGTACGCCGGCTCAACGAGGCGCAGGTGCCCAACGGGAAGATCTACAGCGCCGCCGACATCGTGGGCGATCCGCAGTATCTTGCGCGCGAGATGATCCGGCAGGTCACGTTGCCCGACGGCGCGCTGCTGCGCGTGCCGGGCGTGGTGCCGAAGCTAAGCGATACCCCCGGGGAGCTCGAATGGGTCGGGCCGAAGCTCGGGGAGCACACCGATGAGGTGCTCGGGCGGCTCGGCTATGCGCCGGCGGACATCGCCGCGCTGCGCGCGCGCGGCGTCGTGTGACACCGGTGGTGGGGTTCGTTGACAGCCACCATCGCCCTGTGTGAGCATCGCCGCCGCCCACCGGCATCATGCCGGCGCGGTCCGGCACCCTGAGGAGGATCGTCATGCGCTCGCTGAAGTTCGCGCTCGTCCCGTTGTTCCTGCTTGCGGCCGCGGCCGCATCGGCCCAGTCGCCGGAGAAGAAGGACGTTCACATCGCCGTGGGCGGGAAGACCGCCTTCTACTACCTTCCGCTGACGATCGCCGAGCAACTCGGCTATTTCAAGGACGAGGGGCTGAACGTGAAGATCAGCGACTTCGCCGGCGGATCGCAGGCGTTGCGGGCCGTGGTCGGAGGCAGCGCCGAGGTCGTCTCGGGTGCGTACGAGCACACCATCAGCCTGCAGGGCAAGAAGCAGCACTTCCGCGCATTCGTGCTGCAGGGTCGGCTGCCGCAGATCGCACTCGGCGTGTCCAAATCGAAAGCGGCAAACTTCAAGTCGTTCAAGGATCTGAAGGGCATGAAGATCGGCGTTTCCGCGCCCGGATCGAGTACCCACAATCTGGTCAAGCAGTTGCTCACCAAGGCCGGGCTCGACCCGAACAAGGACGTTTCCATCGTCGGCGCCGGCATCGGCGCCGGTGCGATCGCCGCCATCAAGAGCGGGCAGATCGACGCCATCTCCAATGTCGACCCGGTAATCACCAAGCTCGAGATGGACGGCGATGTCAAGGTCGTCGCCGACACGCGCAGCCTGAAGGGCACCCAGGAGATCTGGGGCGCGCCGCTCCCCGCGGGCTGCCTGTATGCGCCCGAGGAGTTCGTGAAGAAGTATCCGAACCTCGCTCAGGCGCTGGCGAACGCCATGGTGCGGGCCAACAAGTGGATCGCGAAGGCGAGCGCGACCGACGTTGCGAAGGCAGTGCCGGAATCGTACCTGCTCGGCGATCGAGCGCTGTACATGTTCTCCTACGACAAGGTCAAGGAAGCGATCTCGCCGGACGGCATGATTTCCGACGCGGGCGCAAGAGCGACGCTTGCGGCGCTGCGCACTTTCGACCCCGGCGTGAAGAGCGCCGAGATCGACCTCGCGAGGACCTACACCAACGAATTCGCGAAGAAGGCGAACGCGAAGTACAAGTGAACATACATTAGCCCCGGTCACCCTGGCGGGAGCCGGGCTCCGGTCGAGGGACCATGGACGCCGAGCCGGCGCTCGCGCTCGAGCGCATCACTTGTACGTTCGTCTCGCGGGACGACCCGTCCCAGCGATACACCGCAGTCCGAGACACCAGCCTCGCCGTCCGGGCAGGGGAGTTCGTATCGGTGGTCGGCCCCACCGGCTGCGGCAAGTCGACGCTGCTCAACGTCGCCGCGGGGTTGCTGGCACCGTCTACGGGGGAGGTCCGGGTTTTCGGCGCACCGCTCGTGGGGCTTAACCGCCGCGCCGGCTATCTCTTTCAGGCCGACGCGCTGATGCCCTGGCGCAGCGCTCTCGCGAACGTGACGGCCGGACTCGAGTTCCGCGGGACATCCCGCGAAGAGGCGCTCGCGAAGGGTGAGGACTGGCTGCGGCGCGTCGGGCTCGGGGGATTCGGGAACCGCTATCCGCACCAGCTCTCGGGGGGTATGCGGAAACGCGTCTCGCTCGCCCAGACGCTCATTCTCAACCCCCAGATCATCCTGATGGACGAGCCGTTCGCGGCGCTCGACGTGCAGACGCGCCAGCTGATGGAGAACGAGTTGCTCGACCTGTGGTCCGCCGATCGCAAGTCGGTCGTGTTCATCACCCACGACCTCGAGGAAGCGATCGCGCTGGCGGACCGCGTCGTCGTGCTCTCGGCGGGGCCCGACACTCACCCGATCGGAGAGTTTCTCATCGACCTGCCGCGGCCGCGCGACGTCGCCGAGATCCGCCTCACGCCGCAGTTCCTGGCATTGCACACGCAGATCTGGCACGTGATGAAAGAAGAAGTGCTCAAGGGCTATGCCAGGCAGCAGCGGCAATAGCGGGTTCTGGGCGGCGGTCGCTCCCGGACCGCGAACGCTGCGCCTGTACCAGGGGCTCCTGCTGGTGCTGGTGTTCGTGGTCTGGCACGTGTTGACGAGCCCGACGCTGCTGCCGCCGCTCTACTTCGACGACGCCAACAAGGCGGCGTTCTTCTTCGGCGAGCCGCTCAAGGTCCTGTCGCGCCTGTGGAACTGGTTCGCGAGCGGCGAGATCTGGGCGCACCTGTGGGTCACGCTGGTCGAGACGATGCTCGCGTTCTTCATCGGGACCGTCTGCGGCGTGATCATCGGGCTGTGGCTCGCCCTCTCGCCGATCACCTCGGCCATTCTCGACCCCTACATCAAGGGCTTCAACGCGATGCCGCGGATCATTCTTGCGCCGATCTTCGCCGTGTGGTTCGGCCTCGGCATCGCATCGAAGGTCGCGTTGGGCGTCACCCTGGTGTTCTTCATCGTCTTCTTCAACGTGTACCAGGGCGTTCGCGAGGTGAGCCCGAACGTGCTCGCGAACGCCCGGATCCTGGGTGCGAGTCCGCGGCAGCTCCTGCGGCACGTCTACCTGCCGAGCGCGATGAGCTGGGTGTTCGCCAGCCTTCACAACTCCGTGGGACTCGCGTTCGTCGGGGCGGTGGTGGGCGAGTACCTTGGCTCGGCGTCCGGGGTCGGCTACCTGATCCTGCAGGCGGAGGGCGTGTTCGACATCAACACGGTGTTCGCAGGGATCCTGCTCCTCACGGCCTTCGCGCTGGTGCTCGACTGGGTCGTGGGGCTCGTCGAACGCCGCTTGATGGTGTGGCAGCCCCGGGCCGGGGAGACCGAGCGGGTCTAGCCCTATGCACGCTTCGTGCGCGCAGCCGGTCAGTACTTGCCGTGCTGCTTGTAGATGTAGTTCTGCAGTTCGATCGACTGGACGCTCATGCGGCGCATCAGGGAGTGCACGGTCCGCATGATGGCGCGCATGACGCGGTAGACCACCCAGGGATGCTTCTCGAGGAGCTTCTCCAGGTCGCTCCGGTCGAGGCTGAGGACCTCGGTCGGGCCCGCGGCGCGCAGGGCAGCGTAGTGCGGCGTCTCGTCGATGAACGAGAGCTCTCCGACCAGGTCGCCCGCGGTGAGCGCGTAGAGGCTGGTCCAGCCGTCACTGCCGGGGTCGCGCTTCGACACGGTGAGTGCACCGCTCACGATGACGTGAAGTTTGCTGTCGGACTGCCCTTCGTCACAGAGGATCTCGCCATCCTGCAAGGTCCGGAGCCTGACCAGTCCCGACAGGATCTCGGACTCCGACTCGGAGAGCTCTTTCGCAAGCACCGTCTTGCGCACGATCTCCAACTCTCGCGTTCGTGACACGATTCGCCTCCGCAGAAGTACCGGTTGACGGCGCGGATGGTACCCCGCGCGATCATCCCCGGGGCTGATCTGGGTCAGAAGCGCGGCGCCGGGCCGCCCCGGCGCCGCAGGCGCGTGACAAAAGCAACGGAAGTGTTGACGGGGGTGCGGGCCCCTGCCATAATCTTTGTCTCGACGGACGCGGGGTGGAGCAGTCTGGCAGCTCGTCGGGCTCATAACCCGAAGGTCAGAGGTTCAAATCCTCTCCCCGCAACC
>CAYVDO010000470.1:0-5804 GCA_964450125.1 uncultured bacterium | reverse complement strand
CCGGTGGCGAGCGTCGGCGATCGCGACGCGCTCGCTGCGCTCTTCCGGCGCGCCGCGCAGCGCGGCTATCTCTCCGCCGCGGACGAGCAGACGATCGAGCGCTTCGAGCACACGCCGGTGACGCGCGAGTCACTGCCGCTCTTCCTCGAGCTGGTCCGGCTCTATCGAACCTGCGCCCTCGACGATCAATGCCGGCGCCTGTGTCGCCTCATTCGCGAGGAAGCGCTCGGCATCCCCGATCTCCAGCAGGCGCTCGCCGTGGCCTCGGCACCCGATGCGGGCACGCCGACGCCGTTCACCCGCCGCACGCCGGAGATCGCGCCCCTCACCAGCGCCGTCACTCCTGCGCGCCATCCGGCAGCGAGCGGTTGGGCGAGCGATACACCGCAGCGCCTCACGCCGGCCACGGAACGAAGTGCCGCGCCCCGCACCGTGACGGAGATTCGCGAAGGCGATCTCTTCGACGGGCGCTACCGCGTCGAGCGCAGGCTCGGTGCCGGCACCATCGGTGCGGTCTTCATGGCCCGGGACGAGCGCCTCGACGAGACCGTGGCGCTCAAGGTCTTGAAGCCGGTTCACGACGTCGGCGACGACGTGGTCAATCGCTTCAAGCAGGAGATCAAGATCACCCGCCGCATCGTGCACCCGGGTGTGGTGCGCACCTACGATTTCGCCGAATGTGGCAACTTGCCGTACCTCTCGATGGAGTACGTCGAGGGGCGCGACCTGCGCCACCGCTTGCGCGAGGTGGGTCGCTTCGCGCTCGCCGATGGCCTCCACATCGTGCGCGCCGTGTGCTCCGCCCTCGAGGCCGCGCATCGTCTCGACGTCGTGCACCGCGACATCAAGCCCGAGAACATCCTCCTCGACGTCCAGGGCGACGTGAAGCTCATCGACTTTGGGATCGCCAAGTTCCGCGACGCGGTCACGGCGGCGCTCACCGAGACCTCGATCGGCACGCCCGAGTACGTGTCCCCGGAGATGGCCCTCGGGCAACCGGTGGATCGCCGGACGGACCTCTATTCGGTGGGTGCCGTGATGTACGAGATCTTCTGCGGCGTGCCGCCGTTTCGTGGCGGGAACCTGGTGAGCATCCTGACCCGCCAGGTTTCCGAGCGCCCGCGCCCGCCGCGCGAGTTGGTGCCCGCGCTTCCGCCACGCCTCGAAGCGGCGATCCTGCGCGCGCTGGCGAAGGATCCCGGCGAGCGGCACGCGAGCGCTGCCGAGCTCGAGGCCGAGCTGGCGCAGATCGGGCGCTGATGCGGCCCGGCGTCCGGGTCCGTGCGCGACCGGGTGAGCCGCGCGCTCGATGCGTGAAGGCGTGCGTTGAGTGGCGATCGCGCACGGCGCGGCGGCGCGTGGGCGCTGGCGATGGCCGCCGCGGCGAGCGTATCGTCCCGATCGCCCCGCGTGCTCGCTGCGCGGGGCTTCGGATTCACCTGGGCACGACGTCCGACGCCAGTTTGGCCTGATTACCTTGGGGTGAGGCTGCGTGGAGGTGGCGTTCGCGCATGAGCAGGAAGAGCGGACACGCGAAGGCGAACGCCACGCCGAAGAGCAACACGGCGTAGACCCACGCGTAGCGCATCCCCAAGCGACGCGCTTCGGCGAGCATCCAGATCAGGAACGCCGTGGCGCCCACCGTGAGATCGCTGGTGAGTGAGGCGGCTGCGGGGTTCGCATAACCGCCGGCGACGAACGCACCGAGCGCGAACGGACCTCCCGCGGCGCGCATGAACTGGAGGTTGAAGTACCAGGGCACCACCAGCCCTGCGACCGCGAGGGTCGCGTAGACCTTCATCCGGAGCGTGA
This sequence comes from uncultured bacterium, assembly GCA_964450125.1. Classification (GTDB taxonomy): domain Bacteria; phylum JADJOY01; class JADJOY01; order JADJOY01; family JADJOY01; genus JADJOY01. Next base: position 3,992 of record CAYVDO010000470.1, on the reverse strand, counting down.
GCTGCATCCGATCCTCCTCGCGGCGAGATCACCCGCCCCGCTACGCGCGTCCCCGTCCTCAGCCCGCCGGCTCTTTCGCTGGCGGGCGGATGCCGTCGTACCAGGGGTAAGGTTTTTTCTGGATACCGAGCGGCTCGAGGCGATTGCCGAGGTTCGACTTGAAGTGCTTGCGGATGTCGTCGAGGGTCCAGCCGCCGGGCTTCACCATGCCGTGAGCGTATTGTGGCTGGGCGAGGAGCATGAGGCGGTCCGCGCCGGTGCCGAAAACCTGCCCCGAGACGTAGTTCCCTTCGTCGCTCGCCAGGTACACGAGCATCGGCCCGTTGAGCTCGGGATCGATGAAGGGCATCGGACGTTCCTTGCCGTCGGGCCCTTTGAACGTGGCGCTGAGCCGTGTGGTGCCTGCAGGCGAGATCGCGTTGACCCGGATGCCGTAACGCGAGAGCTCCATCGCCATGGTGTAGGTCATCGAAGCGATGGCCCCTTTGGCGGCGGCGTAGTTGGTCTGGCCGAAGTTCCCGAAGTGCGCCGCGGACGTGGTGGTGATGAGCACGCCGCCCGTGCCCTGCGCGATCATCTGCTTGGCGGCCGCTTGGCACGTGAAGAAGGTGCCCATCACGTGCACCCGCCACACCGCGGTGAAGTCCTCCTCGGTCATCTTGAGGAAGGTCTTGTCACGGGCGATCCCGGCGTTGGCGACCAGCACGTCGATCTTCCCGAACGCGGCGACGCACTCGTTCACCAACGCCTCGGCGCCGGCCTGCGAGGCGATGTCGGCAGTGCTCGCTCCGGCCTGACCGCCGCGCCCGCGGATCTCGTTGGCCACCGCCTCGGCCTCGGCACCGTCGACGTCGTTCACGATCACCGCCGCGCCTGCGGCGGCGAGCTGCAGCGCGTGTGCACGGCCGATGCCGCGGCCGGCGCCGGTGACGGCTGCGGCCTTTCCGTCGAGTGCTCCCATGATTCCTCCCGTGTCTGCGTCGAAGGTTCAGCGATCGTTGCCGAGCTCGGCGCGGATCGCGTCATTGTGCTCGCCGAGTGTGGGTGCCAGCCGTGCCGGCTCGAGGCGTGCGTCGCCGAAGCGCGCCACGGGCCCGGCCATGCGCACGGCACCGAAGCGGGGATCGTCGCGCTGGGCGACGAGACCGTTGGCCGCCACCTGCGGATCCTCGTGGATTCGCTCGGGCGGCACGACGCCGCCGCAAGCGACGCCTTCGCGTTCCAGGCGCGCGCAGAGCTCCGCCGTGGTGAGCGTGGCAGTGACCGCGTCGAGCAGCGTGGCGAGGGCCTCGGCATGCGCCAGGCGGACGCGCGACTCGCGAAAGCGCTCGTCGCCGGCGAAGTCGGGGCGTTCGAGGGCGCGGCACACGCCGGCGAAGTCGGCGTCGGTGAGCGCCAAGAGCGTGATCCAGCCGTCGCGGGTCGGATGGATGCGCACGATGCCCAGAAGCGACGGACCGCGCGCGACGTCGTCGCCCACGTAGGTGTGGTCCTGCATCACGTCCGGCCACAGGAACGCGATTGCCGCGTCGAGCATCGCGAGCCGCACGTGACGGCCGCCGTTGCCACGGGCGCGGTCGAAGAGCGCGGCGGTGATCGCCTGCGCCGCGTAGACCGCGGTGATCTTGTCGCACACCACGTTGCGGATCAGCTGGGGCTTACCGGTGACGGGATCGGCTTGGGACGCGGCCATCCCCGATGCACCCTGGATGACGATGTCGTAGACGCGGCGCTCGGCGTATGGACCTTCCTCGCCGAAGCCGCTCACGGACACGTACACGAGATCGGGACGATGCGGGCGCAGCGCGGCCTCGTCGATTCCCAGTCGTGCCGCGACGCCGGGGCGGAAGTTCTGGATGAACACATCGGCGGTGGCGACGAGGCGCGCCAGCGTCTCCCAGTCCGCAGGCGCCTTGAGGTCGAGAGTGATCGAGCGCTTGCCGCGATTGAGCGTCTGGAAGATGGCCGATACGCCGCCCCGGCTCGCGCCCAGATGACGGATCAGATCGCCCTTGCCCGGCGGCTCGACTTTGATCACCTCGGCGCCTTGATCGGCGAGGATGGCCGTGGTCATCGGCCCCGAGATCATCGACGTGAGGTCGACCACGCGTACGCCGGCGAGCGGCAGCCTCGGATCGCTCGCAGATCGTGTGGTTCGATCGCTCATCGTCGCTGGCGTGATCCGGCGTGTCTCGGCATGTGTCCGATCGACTTAGGAGAAAGTTGACGGATCGTCAAATACCGCTTCGAATGCGCGCTCATGAAGGATCTCATCGGGAAACGAGTCGTGGTGACGGGTGCTTCGAGCGGCATCGGTGCGGAGCTCGCGCGCGTGCTCGCGAAGCGCAAGTGCACGCTGGTGCTCGCCGCGCGTCGCGCCGATCGGCTCCACCGCGTGGTCGACGATTGCCTGAGCCGCGGCGGGCGAGCCTCTGCAGTGGTCGCGGACCTGGCCACCGTGGAGGGCTCCAGCACGCTGATCGAGCGCGCCGTGGCGCAGCTCGGTGGCATCGACGTGCTGATCCTCAACGCCGGCATCTCGTACCGCAAGCACGTCCTCGACGAGACCGACGAGCACGCGTTCGAGCGGGTGATGCGCACCAACTGGCTCGGACCCGCGCATTGCGCGTGGCGAGCGTTGCCTCGGCTCGTGGAGTCGAAGGGACGTATCGTGGTGGTGTCGAGTGTCCAGGGCAAGGCGGGATTTCCTGGATTCGCGGCGTATTCGGCGAGCAAGCACGCGCTCCATGGATTCTTCGACTCGCTGCGCGTCGAGCTGCGCGGCACGGGCGTGGGGATCACCATCGTCTGCCCGGGGGCCGTCGCCACCGACATCGCCGATGGGCGCCCACCCGAGCAGAAACAGCGGATCATGAGCGCCGCGCGGTGCGCCGAGGAGATCGTCGATGCGCTCGTGAAGGGGGAACGCGAGCGGGTGGTCTCGTGGAAGGGCAAGGCGGCGGTGGGATTGCGGCCGTTCGCGCCCGGGCTCCTCGATCGCATGATCGCCCGCCGCGCGCGCCGGTTCTTCCCGCGATCGGCGTGAACGCGCCGGGACCTCGGTGTTGCCGGAGAACGAGATGAACACGCGTCGGCTCTTCGATCTGACGGGCAAGACCGCGCTGGTGACCGGCGGTGGGCGCGGCATCGGCCGGCACATCGCCGTGGGTCTGGCAGAGGCCGGGGCTCGGGTGATCGTCGCGTCGCGGAAGCTCGAACGCTGCGAGGCCGTGGTGAAGGAGATCGAGGCAGGCGGCGGCCACGCGTCGGCGCTTCGCGCCGACGTCGGCAAAGCGGAGGACGTGAGCGCGCTGGTCGATGCGGCGCTCGCACGCGCGCAGCGCATCGACGTGCTCGTGAACAACGCCGGCATCGTGTGGGGGGCGCCGACCTTCGACTATCCGCTCGACGGTTGGGACAAGGTCTTCGCCGTGAACGTGCGCGGGTTGTGGTTGCTCACCCAGGCGATCGCGCGACACATGGCCGAGCGGGGCGGTGGCTCGATCGTGAACATCGCGTCCACCTCGGCATTCGTAGGCGCCGAGGAGAGCGAGCAGCCGGCGGTTGCGTACAACGCCAGCAAAGGTGCGGTGGTGGCGCTGACCACCGATCTCGCGGTCAAGCTCGCTGCCCACGGGATTCGCGTGAACGCCATCGCGCCCGGGCTCTTCGACACCGACATGATGGAGTCCCTGCGGCGCGACCCGGCGCGGCTCGAGCGTTTCCTGACGGGCGTGCCGGCGCGCCGGCCCGGCGCTGCCGACGACATCAAAGGGGCGGTGGTGTTCCTGGCCAGCGACGCCGCGGCCTACGTCACCGGCCAGACGCTGCGCGTGGACGGCGGCATGACCTGCGTGCTCCGCGCCTGACAGGTTGCTGAAAAACTCGCCAGCGCGAGTTTTTCAGCAACCTTTCGATGCTTCCTCGGGGGTCTCAACAGACCCCCGCCCCACGAAAAGCGTGGTTTTCGTGGGGCCCCACCCCCAAGTCGA
>CAYVDO010000469.1:0-5820 GCA_964450125.1 uncultured bacterium | reverse complement strand
CGTCGACGAGTCGATGGTGACGGGCGAAGCCATGCCGGTCGAGAAGGCGCGCGGCGATCACGTCACCGGCGGCACCCTCAACACCACCGGCAGTTTCGTGATGCGCGCCGAGCACGTGGGCCGCGACACGCTGCTCGCACGGATCGTGCGGCTCGTCGGCGAGGCCCAACGCAGCCGGGCACCGGTGCAGCAGATCGCCGATCGGGTGTCGGCTGTGTTCGTGCCAGCCGTGGTGGTGGCGGCGCTCGCAGCCTTCGCAGTCTGGCTGGCGTTCGGCCCCGAGCCGCGTCTCGTTCACGCCCTGGTGAGCGCCGTTTCGGTGCTCATCATCGCTTGCCCGTGTGCCCTCGGGCTCGCGACTCCGATGTCGATCATGGTGGGAACCGGCCGCGGCGCCTCGAGCGGCATCCTGGTCCGCAACGCGGAGGCCCTCGAACGCCTGGCACGCATCGACACGCTGGTCATCGACAAGACCGGCACCCTCACCGAAGGCAAGCCGCGGGTGACCGAGATCGCGAGCAACGGTGACGAGAGCGAAGACCGGGTGCTGGCGTGGGCAGCGGCGATCGAGAGCGCAAGCGAGCATCCCCTCGCCGCGGCGATCCTGACCGCGGCCAAGGAGCGCGGGATCCCGATCGCAGCGACGCGCGCCTTCATTGCGATTCCCGGCGTGGGTGTCGAGGGTGAGGCCGAGGCCGTACACGTCGCCGTCGGCGACGAGCGCATGTTGGCGCGTGTGGGCGCGGAGGCCGGCGCGCTGGCCGCGCGCGCCGAACGACTGCGCGGCGAGGGTGCGACGGTCGTCTACGTGATCGCGGACGGTGACGTGCGCGGGCTGATCGCCATCGCCGACCCCATCAAGGCCACGACCCCGGACGCACTCCGCGACCTCCGCGGAGAAGGCATCGAGATCCTCATGCTCACTGGCGACCGGCGCGTGAACGCCACAGCCATCGCACGGCGCCTCGGGATCGAGCGCGTCGAAGCCGAGGTGGCGCCGGACGGAAAAGCCGACGTGGTCGCGCGGCTGCGCGCTGATGGCCGCGTGGTCGCCATGGCCGGCGATGGTATCAACGACGCGCCCGCGCTGGCGGCCGCAGACGTGGGCATCGCGATGGGAACCGGCACCGACGTCGCGATCGAAAGCGCCGGAGTCACGCTGGTGAAAGGCGATCTGGGCGGCATCGTGCGCGCGCTGCGGCTGTCGCGCGCGACCCTGCGCAACATCCGCCAGAACCTGGCCTTCGCCTTCGCCTACAACGCGCTGGGAATCCCGGTAGCCGCAGGCGTGCTCTACCCGTGGCTGGGCCTGGTCCTGAGCCCGATGCTCGCTGCCACGGCGATGAGCCTCAGCTCGTTCTCGGTGATCTCCAACGCGTTGCGCCTCAAGCGCGCTGCGCTCTGAGTCCTCGAGATCCGAGCAATCCCGTAATCCTCACCGTCCCCGCGCGGCGCCGAGTCCAGCCGGCCACGCCTGGATCGACTGCGCGGGGGCGGCGCTTCCCAGGCGGGCGAGCGGCAGCGGGGCGCCTGGCGGCGGCGACGAAGGATCCAAGAGCCGCACCATCTTGATGGCGTGGAGCTCGTACCAGCCGTGGCTGTCGTCCCAATGCACCGTGCCGAGATGGGCCGTGTACTGGTCCGGGATCGGGTCGCCGATCCTGCCCGCAGGGTTCGCGGGGTCCTTGTAGGGCGGCACGTTCTCCGCGGCGACACCGAAGAGCTGCACCGGCGGGAGCGCGAGCGGCCACACCGCGGGCCGCGTGAGGCGATACTGGACGTGCGTATCGAAGTCGCCGGGGCTGAAGACCGAGACCAGCACGGTACCCGCGATGCAGATCTCCTTTCCTTCGGCGAATCGGCCGCTCAGAAGATCCTCGGCCGAGTAGAGGCGCGGGCAGAGGTCCTCGATGGGCGCCTCGCGATCGCGCACCTGGCAGAGGTGGCGGCCGGCATCGCGCTCCACGTGGTAGTGAACGCGGTAGGGGCCGTCGGCGGCGATGCGGAAGCGCGTGTCGCAGTACTGCCCGAGCGCGCAGTCGGCGTCCGCGTCGCACGCACCATTGACCCCGCGGAAATCCGTGTCCCAGCTCGTGTCGGGCGGTGGCGCCGTGCAGACGCGAGCTCCCACGTCACAGACCAGGTCGTCCCGACAGTCCATGTCGTGGGCGCATGCCCCCCCCACGTCGACCAGAGGCGCGACGTTCGAGCTCACGATCTCGACCGCTTCCAGCGACTCGAGGGTGGAGCGCGCCTCGCTCACGAACGCCCCGAAGCTCGACGAGGACACCGTCCCCGTGACTCGCAGCCGGTCACCGGGATGCGGCAGGGGCCAGGTCCGGCTCACCAGCATCGGCCCAGACCAGACCGCGGCGACACCCCATTCGGCCTGCGACTCGCTCTGGCCCGCCACCGGTGTCGCGTCGAGAAGCACGTAACGCTCGGCGCTGCGCACGAAACCGTGTCCGTCTCCGGGCGGCGTGCTGTTCAGGACCACCGCATTCACCAGCCCCTCGACGGTGACCCGCTCACCCGGCTTCACGATTCCGCGCACGATGTCTTCGGGGGTCACGCTGGGTGCGGACGATCGGCTCGGGCCATCGTTGGCGCACCCCACGGCTAGCGTCCCCGCCAGCGCCACCCCCGCCAGCCTTCGAGCGATCCCGTGCGATCGATGCATCTGATCCGCTCCGCCGCCAATCCTGCCACGTTCAGGACGGCGCGGCATCAGAAGTTGGCGTAGATGAACGTGCCGGCACCGACCGGCATGAAGACCAGCAGGAACACGATCACGATTCCGTACGCGAAGCCACGCAGCGGCGCCGGCACCGCGAAGAGGCGCTCGCGCCAAACCCGCAGCCGATCCAGGTCGAGCAAGTGGTAGGCGGCAACGAATCCGAAGCACACCAACAGATTGAAGTACGTCGCCGCGCCGCCTTGCACGACGATGCGTGAGCCTTGAAGCCCGAGCATGCCCTTCACGAAGCTCGCTGCCGCGGCCGCCGTGGGCGCCCGAAACGGGACCAGGCTCAGCACGAAGAACACCGTCGTCAGCGCCCACCCAGCGAGCGCGTAAGGATTGCTCTTGCGGCGGGCGACCCACGCGCGGTCGCGGCGGCAGAGCTGCTTCATACGCTCGTCCCAGCGGCGCTGGACGGTCAGGCCCACGCCCTGGAGCGCACCCCAGAGCACGTACGTCCAGGTGGCGCCGTGCCAAAGCCCGGACACCGCGAACACCACCAGGAAACCGAGATCGAGCTTGCCGCGAAAGAATCCTTGGCCGGTGGTGAGTGGATAGTAGAGGTAGTCGAAGAGCCAATTGTTGAGGGTGATGTGCCAGCGCCGCCAGAGCTCCATGAGCCCGCGGCTTCGGAACGGATGATCGAAGTTGAGCGGCAGCTCGATGCCCAGAAGCCTCCCCAACCCCAGCGCCATGAAGCTGTAGCCACCGAAGTCGTCGAAGACCTGAACCGCAAAGCCCACGAACGCGAGCCAGTGGCTGAGCGCGTTCCACTTGGCTGGATTCGCGAAGACCGGATCGACGATCCAGTGGCCCAGATAGTCGGCCACGTAGAACTTCATGAAGAAGCCCAGGAAGAAAAGACCCGCGCCGGTGCGCACGGCCTCGAGCGAGAGCGCGCGCGGCTCTGCGTACTGCGGCAGCAGATTTCTGCCACGCACGATGGGACCCGCCATGAGCTGCGGAAAGAACGCCACGAAGGTCGCGAACTGAAGCGGCGAACGACACGCGCGGATACGACCGTAGTAGACGTCGATCAGGTACCCGATCTTCGTGAGCGTCCAGAACGAGAGCCCCACCAGCGCGACCACCTGGACCACGGGAAGGCGGGCCGAGGCGCCCACCAGCGACAGCAGGTCGTTCAGCGACGTGGCGAAGAAACCCAGGTACTTGAACACCACGAGCTGCATCAGGTCCCAGCCGATGCCGAACGCCAGCGCACGCCGCGCCCGGCGCTGTCGCAGCGGGTCGGCCGGTGCGTCGGGCAGCGGTGGCTCGAACCCGAGGGCGACCGCGAAGTTCACCGCGGTGGAGAGCACGAACACCGCGAGCAACTTCGGGTTCCAGCACCAGATGAAGGCGTAGCTCGCCGCGAGCAACACCGCGTTCTGCGCAGCCGCAACACGCGGCACCAGCCAATGCACGAGCAAGACCACGGGAAAGAAGAACAGGAACGCCGCGCTGCCGAAGATCACGCTCCGCCCCCGGCTTCCGCATGAGCAGCTGGGCGCACCTGCGGCGGCGCCGGAGGTGCCTCGCGCAAGAACGCGAGTGGTCCCGCGAGCACCCACTCGGAGAACTTCTGCGCGCCCGTCGCCGTCACGTGATCGAGATCCGACTCCCAGTCGTCGTCGGTCATCGGCGTACCGAGCGACAGGTCCACGAATCGAACGCCTTTTCGCGCTGCATACTCGCGCGCCCATTGCGAGAAGGGATCGAGCGTGACGGCTTTGGCGCGATCGCTGATGGTCGACGGCATGCGTGGATAGAGCAGCACCGTGACCTCGGCACCGTGGCTCTCGAAGAGGTTCACGAGGTCGTCGAGGGCCTGGCGCTGAACCGGATCCTCACACCCGGCGCCCGCCTCGACCATGTCGCGCCACGCGTCGATCGCCCCCTCGAGATCCGCGCGGCGTTCGGCGTCGCTCTTCTTCTTCACGAGCTGCTTGAGCGCGTTGACGAGATGCTCGTGGCCGCGCGAGCGCACCAGCACCGAAAAGCGCAGCCATCGGTCGAGACGAGCCTGCAGGTAATTCGCGTTGTAGTCCGTCAGCCCGTGGCCCGCGAGGTCGTGGATGAAGTCGGTGAGGTCCCAAACCCTCGCCGGCAGATTGGTCGAGGCCGGTCCCTGCGCGCGACCGCAAGCGTCCCACCAATCGGTCACGAGGATCGCGCGCGCCAGTGACGGCCGCACGCGCGAACCGTCGGCAGTGCGCGCTTCCATGAGCGGCACCAGCTTGTTCGTGACCAGCCAGCGATAGGACGTGAGCGTGCCGTATTCGAGCGAGATCACCGCGACGCGTTCGCGATGCGCGTCGGGCCGCTGCGTCGCTTCACCCGCGAGCATGTCGCTGAGCGGCAGAAACGCACGGGCGTGACTCGAGCCGAGCACCACGGTGGTGGGATCGTGATCGCGAAACCACGCAATCCCGTCCTCCGCCTCGAGCAGCGGCGGGCGCAGCTCCGCGATGGCGCGGAAAAAGAGCTCGCCGGCGCCGACCGCCAGCAGCGCTCCGACGCAAACCCAGAGCAGGGTTCGCGCGTTTGGCGGCGTTTCCGTGGCCACGCTCACGCGAGCGGCTCGTGCGAGCGGCTGTGACGAACGCATCCGATTCCCGGACGCCAGCGATCGGACATCGCCTTCACCTCGACGGGATTCGACGCGTCTAGGACGGTCGAGGGACGGGGTTCACGCTCGCCATCGGGCGTGCAGCGCTGGTGAGGGCTGTGAGGCCCGTCCCGTCGAGGCACGCTGCGAGAGCGTCGCCAGTGATTTAACACCGATGGCCGTGGGCGACTGCGGGCGGCCGAGTCCGCGCTGCGAAGAGCCGAGCGCGAACGGAGAGCGACGGCTCACGCGTTCAGGCAGCGGCCTCGCTCGCCGCAGCCGAGCCGGCGCCCGCACCCGTCGATGACGGCACATGCGACGGCAGCCGCAGCGCGCGCGGTGTCCGGTGAAGGATTCGAAGCGCCGTCATGACGTTGCGCTCGTGCAGCTTCGAGGTATCGAGCGGCGCCGAGGCGACCAGCTTGCGATCGCCCAGCTCCCGGCGAATCGCGCGGAACGTGTCGTCCCAGTC
>CAYVDO010000468.1:0-5820 GCA_964450125.1 uncultured bacterium | reverse complement strand
ACTCGACTTGCGGCTCGATCGTGCGTCCAGCGGGGTCGCGGACCGTCGCGCCCAACGTTCGAAGGACGCCGACGAGGCGCTCGGCGTTGGCGGGACTTCGCTCCGGAACGATGTCGAGGTCGCGGGTGGTGATCGGCGCACCGTGGAGCACCGCAGCCGCTCCGCCGATGACGACGAACTCGACCCCGGCCTGGACCAGCTCGCGGAGCAACGCCGCGATGTCCGCTTGCTCAGGTTGAGACACGTCGGAAGCTCGCCAAGCCGCGCGTGGCCCGCGTACAGGCTCGCAGGCGTTCCAGGGGGCTCAGCGCGAGTGCCGCATCGAGCAACGTGACGTCCACTTCTTCCGCGGCTGCGAGAAGATCCGGGTCTACCCGCGCGAGCCAATCGCGGAGGGACTCCCCCGGCTGCCGCGCGTCCACCGTGATCCGAAGCTCGTCCATACCCGCGAGAATACTCCACGCGCCTTCGCACTGGCCGAGATCGCAGCGCGCATTGCTTGAAGCAGGCTGGGTGGTATCCCTCGACGGGAAGTCCGGACGCGGCGTGGTCGAGCCCGCTCGAGTCGAACCGGGCCTACGATCGGGCTTTCCTCGTTCGTGGCGCCCTCGCTAGACTCGCCGGTTTTCGATCATTCCGCCGGCAGAGGTGGAGGGAGACGTCGACGATGGCTGAGCAGAAGGCGACCAACATCACGTGGCACGATCACGCGGTTCCTCGGGCAGATCGAGAGAAGCTCAACGGCCACAAGGGCCTGGTGATCTGGTTCACGGGTCTTTCGGCATGCGGCAAGAGCACCATCGCGAACGAGCTGGATTACAAGCTCTACGCGGCCGGTCGCCGGACCTACCTCCTCGATGGTGACAACATCCGCCACGGGCTCAACAAGAACCTGGGCTTTTCGGCCGACGATCGCGCCGAGAACATCCGCCGCATCGGCGAGGTGGCGAAGCTCTTCGCGGAGGCGGGCTCGATCGCGATCACGGCGTTCATCTCGCCGTATCGCAAGGACCGCGATGCGGTGCGCGGGATTCTCGAGGCGGGCCGCTTCGTCGAGATCTTCGTCGACACGCCCATCGAGGTTTGTGAGAAGCGAGACCCCAAGGGCCTTTACGCCAAGGCGCGTGCGGGCCAGATCAAGGGCTTCACCGGGATCGACGACCCATACGAGGCGCCCGAGAAGCCGGAGCTGGTCCTCGACAATTCCGGCGCCAAGACCCCGGGCGAGCTCGCCGACGACGTGATCGCCTACCTCCAGAAGTCCGGCGCATTCTCGATCTGAGCTGCCCGGAGCGCGATCGGGACCTGGAGGGCGGCTGGTTCCTCGACTGCCAACCCAGCCGATCCCGATCCGACGCTCACCCGTTTCGGCGCGATCGCCGATACGCTCACGAAAAAGCGAAAGGCCCGCGGGACTCGATCCCGCGGGCCTTCGTGCGTCTCGTCGGCGACCGTGGCGTCAGCTCGAAAGCGCCGCGAAAACCTTGCTGCCGGCCTCACCGGCGTTGCCGATGGTCACGGCACCATTCATGTCCATGATCTGATCCAGCTTCTCGCGCACCGCTTCGATCGTGACGTCGCCCTTGATGGTGGCGCCCTTGGCTTCCACCATCTGCGCCACGGCGAAATGTCCCGCGCCCGCCGAGAAGATCTTGCCGTTCACCGTGCACTCTTCCGAGCACAGATAGGCGACCATCGGTGACACCGCTTCCACCTTCAGCATGTCGAGCATCGGCTGTGGCATCACGGTGGCCGTGAGCCGGGTGCCCGCGATCGGCGCGATGGCGTTCGAGTAGATGTTGTACTTCTGGCCCTCGAGCTTGAGCGTGTTCACGAGCCCCACGATCCCCATCTTGGCTGCCGAGTAGTTGGTCTGGCCGAAGTTGCCGTAGAGCCCCGCCGCCGACGTGGTGAAGATCACGCGCCCGAAGTTGTTGGCGCGCAGGTGTTCCCAGGCGGCCTTGGTGACGAAGTACGAGCCGTCGAGGTGGACCTGGATGACCTTGCGCCAGTCGTCCTCCTCCATCTTGACGATGCTCTTGTCGCGCAGGATGCCGGCGTTGTTGATGACGATGTCGAGCTTGCCGAACGCATCGAGGGCGGTCTTGACGATGCCAGCCGCGCCATCGGGCGTGGACACGCTGTTGTAGTCGGGTACCGCCTGGCCGCCGGCAGCCTGGATCTCGTCGCACACCTTCTGCGCCATCGTGCTGCTCCCCGAGCCGCTGCCGTCGAAGGCACCGCCGAGGTCGTTCACCACCACCTTCGCCCCGCGGCTCGCGAGCAGGAGCGCGTGAGCGCGGCCGAGACCGCCACCCGCGCCGGTCACGATCGCGACGCGTCCATCGAATCGAACGTCTGCCATGGTCGAGATCTCCTTCGGCCCCGTCGTGGGTGCCCTGGTTGTCGCCCCGCGTTGCTGCGAAAGGCGGTCGTCTTTCGTTTGCGTCAGGTGAGCCGTTCGCGCTCGAGCCGCACCACCTGCAGCAGGTTGATGTCGGTGGTGCCGGCGCCGAGCTCGAGCATCTTCGCGTCGCGCGCGAGCTTTTCCACGTGGTACTCGCGCATGTAGCCGTAGCCGCCGTGGATCTGGATGGAGTCCATCGCGACTTCCACGGCCGCCTTCGCGCAGTAGACCTTCTGGGCGCACGTGAACGCGAGGTCCGCCTTGCCCTCGCGTGCCGCCCACGCCAGCCGCATCACCGCGTTCCACACGTTCTGGTAGTGGATGTACATGTTGGCGAGCTTGAGCTGCACCGCCTGGAAGTCGAGGATCGGGCGGCCGAATTGCACGCGGTCCTTCGCGTAGCGCATGGAGAGCTCGTAACAGCGCTCGATGATGCCCAGGCACATCGCCGGGATGCCGCTGCGCTCGTGGCCGAGGTTCTGGCGCGTGTCGTCGCGCGCCGCGTCCGGATCCTTCTCGCGCTCGCCGAGCAGGTTCTCGGCTGGGATGTGGACGTCCTCCAGGAAGACCTCGCTGGTGGGCGAGTCCTCCATGCCCATCTTGTCGAATGGCTTACCCGTCGAGAGTCCTGACATGCCGCGTTCCAGCAGGAACGCGTGCACCGCCTTGTTCGGATTCCCGTCGTCCTTGTCGAGCTTGGCGTAGAGCACGAACACGTCGGCGAAAGGACCGTTGGTGATGAACGTCTTGGTTCCGTTCAGGACGTAGCCACCGTCGGCCGTCTTCTTGGCGGTGGTGCGCATGCTGCCGAACGCGTCGGAGCCCGAGCCCGGCTCGCTCAGGCACCACGAGCCGATCTTGTCGAGTGAGACCAGCGGGATGCCGTATTTCTCGATCTGCCGCTTGGTCCCCTTCGCCATCACGTTGAACCCGGCCAGACCCGTCGAGACGCCGAAGCTGGTCGCGAATCCCGGCGAGATGCGCGAGATCTCCTTCACCAGCAGGAACGAGATGATCGGGTCGCGCATCGCCGACTCGAGCTCGTCGCCTTCCTTGGGCTTGCCTTCGCCCCCGAGCGGCTTGCCGTCGTCGCCCATCTTCGCGAGGCGCCTCTGCAGCGACGCGCGCAACGCGTCGCGCATGCCGAATGCGTCGAGCATCTGGCGCATGAGATCGTAGGGCGGGGCACCCCTCTCGAAGTCGGGCACCCGAGGTAGGAGCTCGCGCTCGCACCACTGCCGGAACATGTCCTGGATCATCCGGTGCTGCTCGTTGAGCTCGAACACGGGTCATCTCCCGAGGGTTGTCTACCGAGCGGTAGGTAAGCGGGCACGCAAGTGAACCCAAGCGCGATACGAGCCGTCAAGGTGCGCCATGACGGGCCTCCGCGGCGCCTTGGAGGCACCGACTGCGCTGAATACGCTTTTCGAATCTCGCTTCATTCGGGAGCAAAGACATGAGCTCGCTCAACGCAGGTTCGAAGTCCGTAGGGCCGGCCAACGGCACCATCACCGTGAAGACGTTCAAGGAAGGCCTCTTGAGCAAGATGGGGCACGACCTGGTCATCGACGTGAAGCAGTGGTCGGCCAAGATCCAGCTCGACGCGGTCGAGCCGCCGGCGGGCTCGATCGAGGTGGATCTCGATCCGAAGTCGCTGACGATCGTCGGGCCCGGGGATCTCACCGACAAGGACAAGGCGGAGATCCGCGGCAACATCGAGAAGGACGTGATTCAGTGGGCCAAGTTTCCGTCGATCACCTACAAGTCGACCGGGGTGTCGAGCGTGAAGAGCTCGGGTGGAAAGGGTACGGCGACGGTCAACGGGCAGCTCACGCTGCACGGTCAGACGCAGGCGGTCGATCTCCCCGTGAGCTTCGAGCCCGCAGCGAACGGCGTGCGCGTCCACGGTGAGGTCGCGATCCAGCAGACCCGATTCGGCATCAAGCCGTACAAGGCGCCGCTCGGAGTGATCAAGGTCAAGGACGAGCTCAAGATCCTGTGGGACTTCGTCGTGAGCTGATCCGTCCTGCAGGCGCTAGGTTGGATCAACCACCACCTGTGTTAGCGGCGACGCAATAGCGCGGGAATCTGGTAGCGAGTGCGGCTCTCCCCCCTCGGTGATGGTTCCGGGGTTGGGCGCGATCAGCGGTGGTTCGGCGTGCTGGGCTTCAGCACCGATGCTTTCGCGTCCTTCTTCCGCGCAGCGCGCTCCTTGGCCTCTTTGAAGCGATAGGACCCGCCCTCGATGGCGACGATCTCGGCGCGGTGGATGAGCCGGTCGACGAGAGTGAGCAGTGTGAGGGGCGGTGAGTCGCTGTCGCAGGGTCGGCGGCGCGGTACGCAGGATCGGCGGTCGGCTGTGCGAGACCCACGCCCGCACCCGGGTTAGCACTGCGTCGGCGATCCAGAGGGGCGTCCCGTAGATCGCGTTCAGCCGCCCACGGTTACGTCCCAGGCGGTGGTGCCGCCGCTCTCCAAGCCGTCGGCGAACAGCAAGTCGGCGAGCCCCGAGACCTCCTCGGGCTCCAGCGCATCGTCGAAATAGAGAACCTCGTCGAGCAAGCCGTCGAGCGCGTACCCGACGGGCACGTGACGGCCCAGCTCCAGCTGCTCCGAGCCGGCCAGGAACACCGCTGACCCGGGGACGCTCGCGTTCACGCCGACCAGCGCACCGTCGCGATAAAGGCGCGCGGTCTGCGTCCCCGCGTCGTAGGTCGCGGCGACGTGGAAGAGCTGGCCGATCGGAAACCCGATCGCGTCCACGGTGTGCCATTCGGCGAGGGTTCCGCCGGTGTTGACCACGAACTGCAGCTTTCCGGGCGTGTCGACCGTGACCTCGAGGGTGTAACCGCTGGTGTTGGCCGCCGTACGCAGGTTGACGATCGAGGCACCGAGCGACGCAGTGTCGCGATACACCCAGGCAGAGACCGAGAACTTCTGTCCCGGCGTCAGGTTCTTCGCAGCCGGGTTCGGAACTCCCAGGTACGCACCGCCAGTCAGGTCGAAGCCGTGGCGGAAGTGACCGGCCCGGTACGCTTCCGTCCCCGTCCACACCACCTGGGCGTCTCCGAGCTCGTCGTTCTCGTCATCGTCGTCGCCGCTCCAGAACGCCACGGCGCCGGGGACTGCGAAACGCGCCAGACCGGCGGCGAACGTGTCACCCGTCGAGTAGTCGACGTCGCATGAGGTCGTGGGGCAGCCGGGCGCGCCGCCTTGCCGGAGGTCGAACTGGACGGCGTACACGCCGGGATTGGCGTCTGCGAGCGTGAAGAGCTGACTCGCGTCGCCGTTGCCATCGGTCATGACGAAGCCGAGCTCGTCGGCGCTGATCCGCGAGGTCCGCCCCTCGCGGGTGTTCTCCGCCGGCGGTCCGGGGCTGGGCGTGCACGCGGGGCCCCAAGTCGCTCATCTGC
>CAYVDO010000467.1:0-5867 GCA_964450125.1 uncultured bacterium | reverse complement strand
CACGCGCGTTGGCGAGCGCGGGCAACATCGCCCGAAAGCCCTCGTTCGCGACGCCGCGCTCCAGCGGTAACACCTCCCGCGTCACGAACTCCCGCAGCGTGTTGCGAATGCCCTCGACCCGCACGGATGGCGAGAAATCCATGAGCGATCCTCCGGTTGACGGTTGCTGACGAGCATAGGCGAATCACCGGGCGAATTCCGCGCCTTCAGGCGCTCTGGCCTCGCTCTCGGCGAATCGGCTCGATCAAGACCGCGCGCTACGTTGGGTTTTCGCGCATTGCGATTGTCAGATGCGCAACGCTGCGCAAGGATGCAGGCATGTCCGATGAACCCCATGCCAGCAGTGCGCTTCACCGCTCGATCCTCGAGCGGCTCTCGGTGTGCGTGAACGTCGTTCGCCCCGCCGACGGGCGCATCGTTTATACCAATGCCGCGTTCGCGCGCATGCTCGGCTATGCGCCCGGTGAGCTCGTCGGCCAGCCCGTCAGCATCGTCAACGCTGCCGTGGGCCAACGCCCCGAAGCACGTGCGCAGGAGATCATGGACCATCTGCGCCAGACGGGGCGCTGGAACGGAGCGATCGCCAACCGGCACAAAGACGGTTCCGTAATCTGGTGCCGCGCCGAAGTGCAAACCCTCGACGACGCCGGCTGGGGCTCGGTGTGGCTAGCCGAGCACGTGGACGTCTCCGAGGAAAGGCGCATCGCCGATGCGTTGAGCGAGAGCGAGGCGCGCCTTCAGTCCATCGTCGACAACACCACGGCGGTGATCTACGTGAAGGACCTCGACGGTCGCTACCTGCTGACGAATCGGAGGTTCGAAACCCTGTTCCACGTGACGCGCGAGTCCGCGTGCGGCCGAACGGACTTCGACATCTTCCCAGCACGGGCCGCCGAAGTGTTTCGTGCCAACGACGTGGCGGTGGCGCGCGCCGGTCTGCCCCTCGAGTTCGACGAAACCGCCCCGCACGACGATGGCGAGCACAACTACATCTCCATCAAATTTCCGCTGTTTCGGTCCACCGGCGAGGTGTATGCGACTTGCGGGATCTCCACCGACATCACCGAGCGGATGCGCGTGCGGCAGGACTTGCAGCGGGCAAAGGAGCAGCTCGAGCAACGCGTGGCCGCGCGTACCGCCGAGCTCAGCATCGCGAACCACCGACTGCAGGAAGAGATCGCCGAGCACCAGCGCACCGAGGAGCGCCGTGCGCTGCTCATGAGCGAGCTCGACCACCGGGTGAAGAACGTGCTCGCCACCGCGGTCGCGCTCGCCGACGAGACGTTCGAGAAGACCGCCTCCCTCGAGGACTTCCGGACCACGTTCATGGGCCGCATCCGAACCATGGCGCGCAGCCACGAGGTGCTGGCACGCGCCCAGTGGCAGGGCGTGGACATCGCCGAGGCGGCCAGCCTGGTGCTGGCACCGTTCCAGGCCGCGAGCCCCGGAAGCCTCCACGTCCGCGGCGCGTCAGTTCGGCTCGGCGCATCGGCGGCGCTGCCGATCTGCCTCGCGCTCCACGAGCTCGGCACCAACGCCATCAAGTACGGAGCGCTCGGCGTCGCCGCCGGCCGGACCGAAGTCACCTGGCGCGCGATCGAAGGCAGCCGGTTGGCGCTCGATTGGGTCGAGCAGGGTGGGCCACCGGTGAGCCCACCGGCGAGCATCGGCAGCGGCCTCCAGATCGTGCGCGACCTCGTCGAGTCTCAGCTCGGCGCGACGATGGCGATCCGATTCGCTGCCGATGGATTCCGCTGCCATCTGGAGATCCCCCTACCCGCCCAACCCCGCGTTCCCACGCCCGACCCAGGCATCCGGCCCATCGAACTACCGCCGCCCGTGTCGCTCGCGGGACGCAAGATCCTGGTGGTGGAGGACGATCGCTTGCAGGCGAACCTGATCACCCGCTGGCTCACCCGCTTCGGATGCGCCGTGGTCGGGCCGGTGCCGAATGCCGCGGAAGCCGTGCGTCTCGCCCATGCAGGGGCGATCGACGCCGCCGTGCTCGACATGAATCTGGATGGACAGTCGAGCGAGCCCGTGGCCGAGGCATTGGAAGCGGCGCAGCTCGGATTCGTCTTCGTGACCGGCTACGGCGATGGCGGCGGGCTCGGCGAGCGCTTCGGGTCCGCGCCTCGCTTGGTGAAGCCCATCGACCCGAGCGATCTCGAGATGGCGCTGCGCCGAATCGTCCGCCGAGCTTGAAGCGAAGCGGCGATGCGGATGTGGATCGGCATCGGCCGCGTTGCGAATGAACCGTCGCCGGAATGGCCCCGTCCGGCGCGGCGGGAGACTGGCGTGCTGACCACGACGGCGATCGCGCGCGCTGCCGGCCTCGCCGTGCTGCTCCTCGTCGCATCGCTGGACGTGGCCCGCGCCGAGCTGCGGCTGCGTACCTCGGAAGCCTTCGACGGCTACACCCTCCTCATGCCCGTCGATCCCTACTATGCGGGTGGCACGGTGCTCATCGACATGGAGGGCCGTGTCGTCCACGAGTGGGACATCGAGGCGTTTCCCGGAATCCTGCTCCCCGGCGGCTCACTCCTCGGGCGCCGCGGGATGCTGCCGGATCTGCCGCTCGGTGGCTCTTCGGTGGAGATCGTCCAGGAGAGCTGGGACGGGAGCGTCGAGATGACGTTCCGCGACTTCGAGGACTTCGCGGGCGTGGGACCGGCAGCGCGGCAAGCACACGACCTGCAGCGGCACGGCAGCCCGGTCGGCTACTACGCCCCGGGTCTCGCACCCGAGCGCGAGGGGTCGAGCTTGGTGCTCGCGTTCTCGAACCGCGACGTGTCCGAGGTGTCGCCCACACCGATCGTGGACGCCGTACTCTACGAGCTCGGCTTCGACGGCAGCATCGAATGGCGGTGGAGCGCCATCGACCACCTCCACCAGTTCGGCCTCGGCGAAGCCGTGCTCGCCGACATCGCTCGCTACGGCGACCACGTATTCGTGATGAACGCGGCGTCCTGGCTCGGTCCGAATCGACACCACCGCGCCGGTGACGCGCGCTTCGCTCCGGAGAACATCCTGATCAGTTCGCGCACGCTGGCGTGGATGGGCATCGTCGAGCGTGCCACCGGCAACATCGTGTGGACGCTCGGCCCCGAATACCGCACCGACGCCGAACTGGCGCTCGAACCGCTCGTCGGCACCCACCAGGCGCACTTGATCCCCGCGGGCTTGCCCGGCGCGGGGAACATCCTGGTCTTCGACAACGGCTTCGCCTCGGGCTACGGGGGACCGCCGCTCCTGCGCAACGCGCTGGAAGCCCTGCTTGGACCAAGGGGGCCCGCGCTCGGCTACCGATACAGCCGTTTCTACTCGCGCGTGGTCGAGTTCGATCCCGTCACGCTCGAGGTGGTGTGGTCGTACGACCCACGCACCGGCGCCGACCTGACACTGAGCCCGATCACGGGCGGAGCCGAGCGGCTCCCCAACGGCAACACGCTCATCACCAGCGGAATGGTCGGCCGCGTGAGCGAAGTCGCGCCGGACGGCCGCATCGTCTGGGATTACGTGAGCTCGTTCCGCGGCCTCAGCAACACGGTGTACCGGGCGACTCGCGTTCCGCCCGACCATTTGCCCGCGGGCGTGAACGGTGTCGAAGGCAACTACGCCCCGTGGAAATCGAGGGGTAGCGGGTGCGCGGTGTCGGGACCCGCGCAAGACCTGCGCGCCACCGTGGGGGTCGCGCTCGCGTGCTCGGCGATGCTCGCTGGAGCGCGCCAGCGACGGCGACGACGAGGCGATCGGTCCTGACGCAATCGATCTGGGCACGCGCGCGCAGCGCTCGCCGGCCGTCGATTCCGCTCGTCCGTTCGCAGGCTACCGCCGACTGCGGCGGCCAAGATGCGGCGCGCCCTGGCGCAGTGGCACGATGGAAGGATGTTCGGATCCTTCAATCCCCGTCTGCCCGTGCGTCAGGAGCGTTCCATGTCTCTGCAGGTCGCAGCGAAGTCCCTCCCATTCGTGTTGTGGTTCGTGGTTGGTGCGGGGTGTGTCGGCGCGCCCGTGAACGGAGTCGTCTACGAGGACACCAACCAGAGCTCGGTCTCGCAATACGCGCAGTCGATCGATCCCACCGACGTTCGAGTACCTGGGATCGCGATCTCGCTCCTGGGCGCCGACGGCGAGGCCACCGCGGTTTCCGACGGGAACGGTGCTTTCGGATTCACACCCGCGGCCGACGGCACGTATCTGCTCTCGCCGGATGTCGACGCGAGCGTCGACTCGACCAGCAACAACGCGCCCAAGCGACTGCCGCAGGCGATCCGTGAAGGGCGCGTGCACGTCGTCCATTTCGGAGACAGCCTGGGTGTCGTCGGACCGGGCGATCATTTTCCCGAGCGCCTGGCCGACCACCTGAGCGCGATCGTGCCCACCACGGTGGAGAACGTCGCCGTCGGCGGCAGCCAGACCTGGGATTGGCTACCCGGTGGCTCGAAGGGATTCTTCGAGCATGCGCTCGCCCCACGGCTCGCAGACGCAGACGTGGTGACGATCACGCTCGGCGGCAACGATCTGGACGTGTACCTGGGCAACCCGCCCGACTACGACCCTGCCCACATCCTGCAGCGCTTCCTGGAGCATCCCGAGTACCTCCTCGAGATCTACCCCAACGTGGCGACCATCGTGGGCGCCATTCGTGACGCGAACCCGACTTGCGACATCGTCTACGTCGTCTATCCGAACTATGCGAACAGCACGGTGATGAAGGGCTACACCGGCGACTTGCAGCCGCTCGCCGCGCTCGCCTTCGGTGCCGCGCTCACGTTGAGCCGCGAGCTCGTCTCCGACTACCCGGGAGTCGTCGTGGCCGACATGTGGGGCGCCCTCGGCAACGCCTGGCTCGACCCGTACCTGATCGACGAGGTGCACCTGAGCAGCGAAGGACAGCGCGCATTCGCCGACGAGATCTTCCGGGCGTTGGGCGGCATCGACGTGATCGAGGGAGCGACCGTCCAGCGCAACTTCGGCTTCGCCGGCCTCGTGGCGCCGGCAACGGCCGTTCGCACCGCCGTGGGCTGACGCGGCGCGTGCTCGCCGCGCCTGCGACGGCCGTCAGCGCGTCAGTCGTTCGGCGAAGAACTCGAGTGTGCGATCCAGTGCCGCACGCGTCGGGTGACCCTCGCGATCGACGAGATCCTTGGTGAGCACCGAGTGAGCGATGATGGGGATCCGGTGCGGATTTCCCGGCCTCGAGTCGATCTCGATTCCCTCGAAACCCGCACCGAGCTCCTCGCGAAGGGTGGCGAAGCGCGCGCCCGGGCACATGAAATCGTGGGTGAAGCGCAACCCCAGAACCGTGAGCCCTTCGGCCTGCACGCGCTTCTTCACCTTCGCGAGGTTCTCGTCGCTCACGTGCAGCGCCGCACGGTGAGAACGCGTGAGCCCGACCGGCAACGACGGCTGGCTCAGGACCGGCGCCATGACCCACGGGTCGGCGAAGAGCGTGAGCGCGAAGTTACCTGTGAGACACATGCCCACGGCACCGACACCCGGCCCACCGCAACGTTCGTGGACGTGGCGGCAGAGGGCGCGCAGCCATTCGGTGATGGGCGAGGCGCCGCGGCGCGCGAGCATCGAGAACTCGCGCTGGATGCACGCATAGCCGAGCGCCCGCGCCATGTCGCTCGGCGTGTAGCGCACCCCCGGTTCGTTGAAGAGGCTGGGAAGGACCGCCGTGAAGCCGCGTGCCGCGACGAGCCGCCCGAACTCGGCCACCTGGCGCGTGATCCCCGGCACCTCGTGGACGATGACCACCCCCGGCCCCGTGCCCTTCCAGAACACGGGCCGGGTGGTGCCGAGGGCGTCGAAGATCCGCTCCTCGAAGTCTGAGACGATGGGGTGCATGGGTGTGCTCC
>CAYVDO010000466.1:0-5928 GCA_964450125.1 uncultured bacterium | reverse complement strand
CTCGACCGACGCGACGGGCGCCGCAATCCAGCCCGAGCGAATCCCCGGCGGCCCGCGGCAGGCCTGCGCGAAGGGACACTTCTTCGTCGTGCTCGCCGACAAGGATCACGTCTTCTTCGAATACCAGCCGAAACACACGAGCGAGGCCGTCTGCTCGATGTTCCGAGGCTTCAAGGGCTACATTCAGGCCGACGCCCACTGCGTCTACGACGCCCTTTTCCGCGGCGACGCTCGCGTCGACGAGACCGACAAGCCTCCCGACGAGGTCGCCTGCTGGAGCCATGCCAGGAGGAAGTTCTGGGAGGCCGCGATCGCGATCAAGGATCCTGCCGCACGCGAGGCGCTCCTCCGGATCCGGATGCTGTTCAAGCTCGAAGAAGGCTGGGCCGACCTCGCGCCTAAGCAGCGGCACGAGCGCCGCGCTCGCGTCTCGCGCCCGATGCTCGACGATTTCTTCGCTTGGGCCGGTGGCGTCTTCGAACGCGTCCGCGATGTTCGCGGTCCGGTCGCGACCGCATTCGGCTACGCGATCCGACAGCGCGATGCGCTTCGTCGGTTCCTCGACGACGGCCGCCTCCGCCTCGAGAACAACAACGCCGAACGTGCCTTGCGGTCGTCCATCGCGGTCGGACGCAAGGCCTGGCTCTTCTTCGGCTCCGACGACCACGCTCAGGCCGCAGCCAACATCTTCTCCCTTATCGCGTCCTGCCAGCTGCACGACCTCGACGCCGAGGCCTACCTCGCCGACGTCATCCGCGTCCTGCCGTACTGGCCACGCGATCGCTACATCGAGCTCGCCCCGAAGTACTGGGCCGTAACCCGCGCTCGGCTCGAACAGCGACAGATCGAGCGGCCGCTCGGCCCGATCACCGTGCCGCCGCCGTCCACGGAACAGCAGCCGTCGTCGAGCTGAACGCGCCTCCACGCGCACGAGCATGCTTCACGCTGCCGGCCTCGTCGACCACGCCGGCTGAAGCAGCGCGTACGGTTCTTGCGCCCGAGAACGAGCCCGCGCAGCGCGCGTTCGGCGGCGTTGTTGTCCAGCGGAACGTCGGGATGCTCGAGGAAGAGCGTCGCGCGCGACCAGCGATTCGACATGTACTCGATCGCCTTCGCGAGGCGACTGCCCGGCGTGCAAGACACGGCAACGCACCACGCTTGGATGCGTGTGAGCACGGCATGTGACTCGGCAGCGCGCAGGCGCGCGCGTTCGTCGTTGCCTTCGGGTCCCGGCGGCGCTCGATCTTCGATCGCGTAGAGCTCACGGATGAGAGCCAGGATCTGCTCCGTCTCCTTCGGGAACGCCGACTCGCAGTCGACGAACTTCCTCCGGATGTGCGCCCAGCACTGCGCGATGCGAAGGTCCGGCATGCGCTTCTCGAGAGCGTCGTAGACGCCGTAGCCGTCCGTGACGGCGGTGCCCTTGAAGCCAGCGAGGAGCGACTTTCCCGCCTCGAGTCCGCGCGTGTCGTGGATCTCGTAGTACGCGCCTTTGCGCGCCGCGATCGTCCACGCGTGCCAGCGCGCGCTCTCGGCGCCCTTGCCCATCAGCGGCCACGGGGTCTCGTCCGCGAAGAGCACGGGCTCGTCGAGCAACTCGGCGCCGAGCCGATCGTAGGCAGGCCACAGGACGCGGGCGAGCGCCTCGATCTGATCGTAGAGGGTCTGCGACTCCACGGTCAGGCCCTCGCGCTTCATGATCTTCACTTGCCGCTCGAGCGGCAGATGGTCGGCGTACTTCGAGACCGCGACGGCGATCGCGAACGCGAGGCTGTATCGGCCGCCCGGGATGAGACGCCGCGGGCCTGGCGCGGTCTCGACGCACGCCCCGCAGCGGCAGCGGTACTTCTTGCGGACATGCTTCTTGATGACGAACTCGCGCGCGAGAACGTCGATCTCCTCGCTCTCCTCGGCGAGGTCGCCCATCTCGTCGAGCGACCCGCTGCACGAGGGACACGTCCGATCGGAAGAGTCGAGCGTGTGCGTCTCGACGACCAGGCGGAGCTCCTTCTGCTCGCGCGGCCCATGGCCTCGCTGGCGGTCACCGTGGTCCTTGGCTTCGGACGTGTGTAAGTCCTCGCCCTGCCGCGTCCTGACGGCGGCCGGCTGCGCGTGCTAGGCGCGCGGCATCTCGTGCGGGAGCGGCGGGAGCGCGTCGGGATCGGCGAGCGCGGCTTCGGCAGCGGCTTTGAGATACGCCGCAGGGTCGATGCCGGCGAGCTTCGCAGACTCGATGAGCGAGTAGAAGACGGCGGCGACCTCGGTGCCTCGCTTCGACCGTGACCCGTAGTGGTTCTTGCGCCCGAGAACGAGCCCGCGCAGCGCGCGTTCGGCGGCGTTGTTGTCCAGCGGAACGTCGGGATGCTCGAGGAAGAGCGTCGCGCGCGACCAGCGATTCGACATGTACTCGATCGCCTTCGCGAGGCGACTGCCCGGCGTGCAAGACACGGCAACGCACCACGCTTGGATGCGTGTGAGCACGGCATGTGACTCGGCAGCGCGCAGGCGCGCGCGTTCGTCGTTGCCTTCGGGTCCCGGCGGCGCTCGATCTTCGATCGCGTAGAGCTCACGGATGAGAGCCAGGATCTGCTCCGTCTCCTTCGGGAACGCCGACTCGCAGTCGACGAACTTCCTCCGGATGTGCGCCCAGCACTGCGCGATGCGAAGGTCCGGCATGCGCTTCTCGAGAGCGTCGTAGACGCCGTAGCCGTCCGTGACGGCGGTGCCCTTGAAGCCAGCGAGGAGCGACTTTCCCGCCTCGAGTCCGCGCGTGTCGTGGATCTCGTAGTACGCGCCTTTGCGCGCCGCGATCGTCCACGCGTGCCAGCGCGCGCTCTCGGCGCCCTTGCCCATCAGCGGCCACGGGGTCTCGTCCGCGAAGAGCACGGGCTCGTCGAGCAACTCGGCGCCGAGCCGATCGTAGGCAGGCCACAGGACGCGGGCGAGCGCCTCGATCTGATCGTAGAGGGTCTGCGACTCCACGGTCAGGCCCTCGCGCTTCATGATCTTCACTTGCCGCTCGAGCGGCAGATGGTCGGCGTACTTCGAGACCGCGACGGCGATCGCGAACGCGAGGCTGTATCGGCCGCCCGGGATGAGACGCCGCGGGCCTGGCGCGGTCTCGACGCACGCCCCGCAGCGGCAGCGGTACTTCTTGCGGACATGCTTCTTGATGACGAACTCGCGCGCGAGAACGTCGATCTCCTCGCTCTCCTCGGCGAGGTCGCCCATCTCGTCGAGCGACCCGCTGCACGAGGGACACGTCCGATCGGAAGAGTCGAGCGTGTGCGTCTCGACGACCAGGCGGAGCTCCTTCTGCTCGCGCGGCCCATGGCCTCGCTGGCGGTCACCGTGGTCCTTGGCTTCGGACGTGTCGTCGGCACGGCGCTCTGAGCTCTTGCCGAAGAGCATCTGGTTGCGCTTTTCGAGCTGCGCTTGCAGCGACTCGATCTCGATTTGCAGCGCGACGCGATCGTTGCCCTGAGCTTCGAGG
This sequence comes from uncultured bacterium, assembly GCA_964450125.1. Classification (GTDB taxonomy): domain Bacteria; phylum JADJOY01; class JADJOY01; order JADJOY01; family JADJOY01; genus JADJOY01. The sequence goes on along the minus strand of CAYVDO010000466.1, from coordinate 2,435 downwards.
AGCGCGCGCGTCAGCTCGCTGACGCGAAGGAGAAGCCGGCGATTCTCGGCCTCGAGCAAGGCGACCGCCTTGCGGAGCACCTCGGGATCGTTTTCGCGCTCGAGATCGATGGCCAAGCTCGATGCGTTATGACCGAGCGAGATCGCGCGCGCAATGGTGCGCGCTTGTGGAGATCCAAGGGAGACGCGCGTCGCTCGTCAGGTGAAGGAAACGCGCCGCTCGTCCGGCTTCCACGCGGGCGGGCTGAGTGCGATCCGGCCGACGACTTCGCTGCCTTCGAGGAAGAGCGCGAGCTCGCTCGTCGTCCACTCGAGCACGCGCGACTTCTTGTTGTGCGCCCATGGCGCCGAGAAGCGGCCCTTCTCGAGACGCTTCGCGAGGACACAGAGTCCGGTGCCGTCCCAGAAGAGGACCTTCGCGCGGCGGCGATCCTTACCGACGAAGAGGAAGAGCGCGCCGTCGAGGACGTCGCGCTTTACGTGCTCGCGCACAATCGCGCTCAGCGTGTCGAAGCTCTTCCTCATGTCGACCGCCTCGGCGAACGCGAACACCGGCACGCGGCGGCCAAGACCGATCACCCGATCCTCGCGAGCACGACGCAGACGGCATCGAGATCGAGTCCCTCGACCCGAAGCCCGCGCGGTGTCGTGATGACGGCGCGCGATGCCGCCTCCGGCGACGAATCGATGACCCGGACGGGCACGAGCGCGGCGGTCCTGGGCACGCGCTTCGCGAGCAACCACCGCCGAACGCTCATCGCCGAGACGCCGAGCTCGCCGGCGATGACCTTCTGCGACGCGCCTTCGGCGCATCGCCGCGCAGCGTAGGCCTCGCAGCGCTCGCGCAAGTTGCGATGCAATCGCCCTCGCGTGCTCGCCCGTCGTCCGATCTCACGCCGCAACTTCTCGCCCTCGTCGTCGCGCATCGTCATGCGCGCGAGCCGAGCACCGCGACGGCCTCAGGTCACGACGTGGCAGGGCGAGGACTTACGGACGTGTCGTCGGCACGGCGCTCTGAGCTCTTGCCGAAGAGCATCTGGTTGCGCTTTTCGAGCTGCGCTTGCAGCGACTCGATCTCGATTTGCAGCGCGACGCGATCGTTGCCCTGAGCTTCGAGGAGCGCGCGCGTCAGCTCGCTGACGCGAAGGAGAAGCCGGCGATTCTCGGCCTCGAGCAAGGCGACCGCCTTGCGGAGCACCTCGGGATCGTTTTCGCGCTCGAGATCGATGGCCAAGCTCGATGCGTTATGACCGAGCGAGATCGCGCGCGCAATGGTGCGCGCTTGTGGAGATCCAAGGGAGACGCGCGTCGCTCGTCAGGTGAAGGAAACGCGCCGCTCGTCCGGCTTCCACGCGGGCGGGCTGAGTGCGATCCGGCCGACGACTTCGCTGCCTTCGAGGAAGAGCGCGAGCTCGCTCGTCGTCCACTCGAGCACGCGCGACTTCTTGTTGTGCGCCCATGGCGCCGAGAAGCGGCCCTTCTCGAGACGCTTCGCGAGGACACAGAGTCCGGTGCCGTCCCAGAAGAGGACCTTCGCGCGGCGGCGATCCTTACCGACGAAGAGGAAGAGCGCGCCGTCGAGGACGTCGCGCTTTACGTGCTCGCGCACAATCGCGCTCAGCGTGTCGAAGCTCTTCCTCATGTCGACCGCCTCGGCGAACGCGAACACCGGCACGCGGCGGCCAAGACCGATCACCCGATCCTCGCGAGCACGACGCAGACGGCATCGAGATCGAGTCCCTCGACCCGAAGCCCGCGCGGTGTCGTGATGACGGCGCGCGATGCCGCCTCCGGCGACGAATCGATGACCCGGACGGGCACGAGCGCGGCGGTCCTGGGCACGCGCTTCGCGAGCAACCACCGCCGAACGCTCATCGCCGAGACGCCGAGCTCGCCGGCGATGACCTTCTGCGACGCGCCTTCGGCGCATCGCCGCGCAGCGTAGGCCTCGCAGCGCTCGCGCAAGTTGCGATGCAATCGCCCTCGCGTGCTCGCCCGTCGTCCGATCTCACGCCGCAACTTCTCGCCCTCGTCGTCGCGCATCGTCATGCGCGCGAGCCGAGCACCGCGACGGCCTCAGGTCACGACGTGGCAGGGCGAGGACTTACGCAACATCGGCAGGCCGCACTGGTCGACAACCGTTGTCGGCAGGCCGATCCTCCTCCGCTGAAGAAGCAATGCCGTGACGAGCCCAAGGTCTCGCGTTGCCGAATCCACGAACTGCCGCGTGCCGTCCGCAATCGGTCCGGTCGTCGCGACGGTCGTCGTGCCGAGGGTGTGCAGAGCGACGAACTTGCTACCGTCGCTGATCGATACCCGCACGTCTCCACCACTGCCGTCCGACTTGCGTGAGAACTCGCTCGAGAGCCCCTTCACGGCCCGGCCCTTTGCGTCGTAGCCGGTCAAGTAGACGCCTCCGCGGCCACGATACAAATG
>CAYVDO010000465.1:0-5946 GCA_964450125.1 uncultured bacterium | reverse complement strand
CCCTCCATCGGTTCGCTCGTACGAGACGCGTGATAGGGGCCGCGCTCCGGCGCGGCCGCAGCCCGACGTTCGTGAATGATGCAGGCTAAAGTCCCGGTCACGGGGACTCGCAGATGGGCTCAGCCGGTCGGGCATCGTCGGATCACGTATCGATGCAGCTCGCGCTGTTCGACGGCCCGCACCTCGCGCGCCAGCGCGCGATCGCCCAGATCCTCGCCGCCGAGCCGGACGCGGCGCTGCGCACGCTCGCATCCAGCGACCCCGCGTACCAGCCCGACGAGTGGAAGGCGCTGCGCGCGCTGGCGCAAGCCGTCGGTGCGGCATTGGCGGAGCTCGACGAACGGCCACGCGATCCGTGCCCGGCGCTCGCGACCCACACGGCGATCTTGGCGGCGATCGCCCGCGATCGATTGCGATGGCCGGAAACGTCGATCGCGCCCTTGCGAGCTGCGCTTCACAGCCACGCGCTCGCGGCCGTGAGCGAGCTGCGACCGCCGTTCCTCGACGACGGCACCCCGCTCGGCTGGCTCGCCCTCGAAGCCGGTGACCCCGATCGTGCGCGCGAGCTGCTCTTCGCAGCCCGTGACGAACACCCTGGCGATGGCCGCGTGCTCGGCTACCTCGGCGATGCATTCGCGCTCGCCGAGCGGCGTGCGGAAGCGGCCGCGAGCTACCGCGACGCGCTCTACCACGATCCCACCGGCATCGACGTGCCGCGCATTCGCCTCGTCACCCTTCGCACTTTTCTGGAGGAAGACGACGGCGAGCCGACGTGGCGTCTGCCGCGCGCGTGCATCGCGGGGGTGCTGCCGATCGGCTCCGCGGCCATGCCGATCGCCGGCACGCGGCCCGCGGCGATCTTCCAGGCCGCGAGCGCGAGCGACGTGGAGTCGCTTCCGCCACTCGAGCGCGCGCGACTCTTCTATCTGGGCATGGTGCTCGGCGGATCGGGTGCCAGCGCCCGCGGCTCGAGCGGTGTCGTGGATCTGGGTGTGGTGCGCGCCGCCATGAAACGCGCGAACGCGAAGCTCTTCACCGAGTACATGGCCTGGCTCCGCGCTCGCCTCGACCTGCCGCACTGAGGCACCGGCGCACAAGCGACGACTACGCCGAGGCCTGGGTCGCATCGAACGGCGTTCCGCCAGTGACTGGAGAGACCGGCTCCCGCCGGTCCACAGAAGTGCAGCGGAGCAGACGATCCGCTCGAGCTGTCCTCGCGCACATCCGTGTTCGCCGCATCGCGTGTCATCGCATTGGATCGCGGTAGCGCGCCTCGGAGCGCCGTGCTAGAGACGCGGGCGCCGCACGGTGCCCATCCAACCCTCTGCGACGATCCCGCGAGCCCGTCTTGCCGCTCCTTCGACTGCGTCAGCGCGCGCGCCTCGCGCTGTTCGCGCTCGCCCTTCTCGCATCGCCCGCCCGCGCCGAGCCGGACGAGGTGGTCGTGGGCGTGGGCGCGTTCGATTTCATACGCCCCGCCAACGCCGGCCACGACCTGCGCACCGCGATCGCCGCCGAATACCGGCCAGCGATCCAGCTCGGCTGGGTCGAGCCCTTCGTGGGCTTTCTGGCCACCACCGGCGGCTCGATCCTCGGCTACGGCGGTCTCTCCATCGACCTAACGCTCGTCCGCGACCAGCTCTTGCTCACACCCAGCCTGGCCCTCGCCGGCTTCAAGCCCGACCCGAGCGAGGACCTCGGCTCTACACTGGTGTTCCGCACCGGCGCCGAGCTTCGCCACCCCATCGCGCCGACGGCCTGGATCGGCATCGGCGCCTTTCACGTCTCGAACGGCGGCCTCGCCGCCCACAACCCGGGCGCCGAGAGCGTCACCCTATCCGTCTCACGCGCCTTCGAGTGGTGAGCCTGGCCCACGACAGCCCCACGGCGTGCCCAATTTCGCTATTCAGCGTTGACCGCTCATCGCTTAATGACGTACGCTGCTGTTCAGCAGCGCTGAATAGCGGAGACCCTGTGAGACGGGGAGCGACGGGTCGATACGACGTGACGAGTGTCGGCGGCGAACGTGTGCGCGCGTTCGTCCCGTTCCCGCTGCCCCCCGATCCTCCCGTGGTGCTCGATGGCGCGCGTCAGCTTCTCCTCGAACAAGCAACGCTCGCGCTCGGCAGGCTCGACAGCGTCTCGACGTTGCTGCCGGACCCACATCTCTTCTTGTACACGTACGTCCGGAAAGAAGCAGTGCTCTCCTCCCAGATCGAGGGGACGCAGTCGTCACTCTCCGACCTGCTGCTCTTCGAGCTCGCGGAGGCTCCTGGCGCTCCAGTCGACGACGTCGTGGAGGTGTCGCGATACGTCGCGGCGTTGAATCACGGCATCGCGCGAATCCGAGGCGGATTCCCGCTTGCGAACCGCCTGCTTCGCGAAATTCACGGCGAGCTACTGGCGAGTGGGCGGGGCAGCACCAAGGATCCGGGCCACTTCCGTCGAAGCCAGAACTGGATCGGCGGTACACGTCCCGGCAATGCGCGATTCGTACCGCCGCCACCGCACGCAGTGGTCGAGTGCATGGCCGACCTGGAAAAGTTTCTTCACGACCCGGAAACACCGCTACCCGTGCTCGCCAAAGCCGCGCTCGCACACGTCCAGTTCGAAACCATCCACCCTTTCCTCGATGGGAACGGCCGAGTGGGGCGGCTCTTGATCACCCTCTTCTTGAGCGCCAGCGGCACCTTGACGGAGCCGCTGCTCTACCTGAGCCTCTACTTCAAGGAACACAGAGATGAATATTACGAGCTGCTCGATGGAGTCCGAGCAACCGGTAACTGGGAGGCCTGGCTCGACTTCTTCCTGGAAGGAGTGCGGACCACCGCCAACGGTGCCGTCGCTACCGCACAGCGGCTCGCGGTGATCGTCAGCCAGGACCGCGAGCGGATCCAATCCGGAGGTCGCGCCGCCGGCTCTGCCCTGCGAACGCACGACGTGATGCGCGAGCGGCCCGTGACCACCCTCACGCACGTCGCCCAGCGCGCAGGCCTATCATTTCCCGCCGCGTCGGCCGGAATGGAACTCTTGGTCAAGCTCGGAATCGCCCGAGAGCTGACCGGGCGACAGCGAAACCGCGTTTTCGGCTACGACCGCTACCTGGCGACCTTGAGCGAGGGAACCGAGCCTCCGGTGCACGCCAAGGCGTGATTCGGCACATCATTGGTTTGCGGCAACGCCGGCGCGCGAGTCACACGCTTCATCGCGTCCTCGCGCGCTCGGCGCCACATGCGATCATAGTCGCCGACCGGTCACACCCCGATCGCGTCAGGGCATGTGCGACGTCCACGCTCCGAGGCCGCCCGAGTCGAAGTTGTCGAGGAATAGGAACCGGCGCTCGAACCAGGCGCGCACCTCGCTCGGCGCGGCGGGGATCCACTCGTGGAGCGCCTTTGGATCGATGACCTGGCGGTTCGAGATCCCGGCGGCAGTGAGCGCATCAGCGTAGTCTCGCATCGTCCAGATCGGCACGATCGGATCGTGCTCGCCATGCAGAAAGAGCGTCGGCGGATGCTCGAGTGAGATCGGGCCGACGGTGCAAATCCAGCCGGCGCACGTCGCGTACGATCCGCTCTGGATCGCCAGCGCAGCGAAACGGCCCGGATACGAGACCGCCATGCGGCTCACCATGTGGCCACCGCTCGAGATGCCCGCGGCATAGAGGCTCGCTCCATCGAGCGGGCCGAAGAAGCCCGCGTCGATCTCACTCAGGATCCGCAGCATGAAGGCATGGTCGTTCGACGACTCGTAGTCCGTGCCCAGCAGGTTGTTCGTGTCCCACTGGCCGGCGCCGTCGAAATGGGTCTCGGGCGTCAGCACCGCGTAGCCGTGGTCGAGCAAATCCTCGACGACCTGAGTCTGGTAGTAGGCACCAAAGGGCAGGATCTTCGACGCATGCCACGTGAATTCCGCCGAGATCCACGAGCCCTGGAACATGATCACCGCAGGCCAACCCGACGCGGGCGGCGTTCCGCTCGGCAGCTCGAAGTGGACCTCGCGGTGCTCGTCGTCGATGTCGAACGCCGTGGTGTCGTGCGGGCAGACGAGCTCGGAATCCTCCACGTAGCAGACCGACCCGGGTGGCACCGGGTCCGGGTCGGGAATGCGCGTAAACGCCGTGAGGAGGAAGACGAACGCGAGGAGCGAGATGCTCCGGATCCCGACCTTCATGCTGAATTCATTCTCTGCGAAGTCATCGGCCCGCTCGAGCCCGTCGTGGCGATCCGCGCGCCCCGAGCCGACCGCCGCCCCGCGCCAACGACATCGCGCCACCCCAAGCTCACCTGCGGCCCCTGCCAACCACGCGATCATATCCCGCGCACCCCGCGTGCTGCCTGCTGCAGGGCCGAGCTCCGCGTCTCTGCCAACCACGGCCTCGCCCAGCCTCGACACTAGCGCGGCGCGTCAGAGCGCTGGAGGAGATCCTCCGTGCATGCCCCGTTGCTGTGCGCGAACGCCGGAATCAAGCTGCGGCGCGGAGCGGCGGTGGCTCGAGTGAATCGTTAGGCTGCACTTTCTGCGCCCTTTCAGCACCATCCTCAGGACCGCGGGTCGAAACCGAAGGCGCGTAGCTCTTGTTCGCACCGGCAGGCCTTGGCGATGCGCGCGGCCCACGCGACGGCCTCCTCGCGTGAGGGCAGCTCGAGCACGGTGAAGCCGCCATCGAGAGGGGGCGCCCACGGGTAGCCGCCCTCGGCGACCGACCCGTCTGCCGACACGAGTACCGGCGGCACGCTCTCGTCGATGCCGCCGCCGAAGACGTAGACGCCAGCGGCCTTCGCCTCATCGATCACGGCGCGTGCGGCGCGACCTACCGCCTCCAACTCGCCCTCGGGCACGACCATCGCTGCACTGGGAAAGGAGATCAGGTACTTGGCCATGGTGCGCTTTCCTCGAGGGATGACGGCGGTGAAGTGTCCGTGTGTGGCCGAACGCTTCGGCTCCGCGGCGGGGCTGCGCGCCGCCACGGCGCCGGTTGTGCTGCAACCTCTCTCTCACGACCCCGCAGCGCTGGCCCACTGCTCCGTGTCGGTGTACTGCTGGAAGCGAACGACCTTGCGGTCGCGCAGGCGCCACACGTGAGCAAACTGGGCATCGACCCGTGTGCCCGTCGACTTCATCGTGCCACCGTAACGGCCCTCGACCACGATCGTGTCACATACCGTTTGGCTGCTTCACATTTGGCCGATCAGCGCCAGCCGAATGCCGTCCCCTACAGCGGCTCGTTGGGCAGCATTCCCAACGCCCGGGGCGTCGGCGCTTCGCACTGCTACGCCTCATCGTAGGCTCGTTCGAGGGCTGCGACGTCGAGCTTCACCATCGTCATCATGGCCTCCATCACGGCTTTCACCTTCCTGGGGTCCTCGTCGCGGATCAGCTCCATGAATCGCCGCGGGACAATCTGCCACGAGAGGCCGAACGGATCCTTGATCCAGCCGCACTGGGTGGGCTGCGCCCCGGCCTTCACGAGCTTGTCCCAATACTCGTCGACTTCGGCTTGGTCCTCGCAGTCGACGAAGAGCGAGAAGCCTTCGGAGAACTTAAAGTACGGGCCACCGTTGTAGCCCATGAAGACCTGGCCACCGACCACGAACTCAGCGGAGGTGATCGGACCGTCCTCGCCGGCGCGAGCGACGTTCCTGATTTCCGAGTCCGGGAAGGTGGCCGTGTAGAACTTCATCGCCGCCTCGAGCTGATCGTTAAACATCAAAAACGGTGTCACCTTGCTCATCCGGGACTCTCCATCAACGCGGGAACTGGCAACCGAAGCTCGCGCATTCGCGCGAGCCGCAACTCCGTACTGCCTGCCCGACGACGAAGTCCGGCAGCGGGCCCAGACTACCGCGCGTTCCAGACGAGCGCACCCCGGTTACCGTCTGCGTCAGCGTCTAGCAGTTTGTTGATTTTCCCCGGTTCCAGGGGAGACATCGCACGTGGTTCTCC
>CAYVDO010000464.1:0-5952 GCA_964450125.1 uncultured bacterium | reverse complement strand
CGGATCGGCGAGCATCTTCTCTTTGTCGAGATGAAGCCAGGTGAGCGAGTGCTTGATCGGTGTAGCGATGAGTCCGGGGCACACGGCGCTCACCCTCACTCCGAGTGCCGCGCCCTCGCCCCGCAGGGAGGTCGACAACCCCACCACGGCGTGCTTGGTGGTCGCATAAGCCGTGGCACCGGGCGTGGGCACGAGCCCAGCGAGCGATGCGGTGTTCACGATGTGACCGGTGCCACGCTCGACCATGCGCGGATACGCAGCGACGATGCCGTGCACCACGCCGTGGAGATTCACGTCCAGTAGCCGCTTCCACTGGGCGAGCGTCATGTCGCGCACTTCGCCGAAGAGCGCGATGCCAGCGTTGTTGAAGAGGTAGTCGAGCTGCCCATCGCTCGCGTAAGTCCCGGCGACCAGCGCGTCCACCTGCACCGCGTCGGCCACGTCCACGCGAACCGCACGCGCTCGACCTCCGCCGGCGATGATCGCTGCAGCGGCAGCGTCCGCCTTGGCATCCTCGATGTCGGCGATCACGACCTGGGCGCCGCGCCGCGCCAACTCCCGCACCAGTGCCAGGCCAATGCCCGACGCTCCACCGGTCACGATCGCGACTCGACCCTGAAACGCGCTCATCGCCCCTGCTCCGTGCCAAAACGCTTCGTCGCCCGCCGCTCAGCGATGCAGCGCACGCCGCGCCACCGACAGCATGTTCTTGTTGGTGAGCGCGCTGGCGCAGAGCACGCCGCCCATGAGCGCGCCACCGACGCCGGCGGAGCACACGTCCTGCCCGGTGAGGTAGAGGCCCGGCACGCTCGTACGAATGCGAATGCGTCGCTCCGCGAAACGCCGTGGATCATGATCGAGCCCGTAGAGCTCACCGCGCTCCCACGCCGCGAAGTGCTGGGTGCTGAGCGGCGTCGAGAGCTCACCGTGGATCACGTGCCCTTCCGCCTGGGGCACCCAGCGATAGAGCTGCGCCAGGAGCCGCTCGGTGAAGCGCTGCTTGAGCGCTTCGTAGTCGTCGCCGCGATGGTGCCAGCGCGAGTCGCGCCAGCGCTCGAACCAGGCATAGGGCGCCAGCGTGATGACGTCGATCGTCGAGCGGCCCGGATGGCGGGTGGTGAAGCTCGGATCCTTGGCCGCCGGAAACGACACGTACACCACTGGAAACGGGGCCTCGGGATCGGCGACGAACGCGTCCACGTTGCGCTCGTGATGCTCGTCGGGATAGAGCCAAAGGTTCGCCCTGGGCAGCTCGAGCTCCTCGGCGGTGCGATCGAGCCCCAGGTAGAGGCACATGTGGCCGACGCTGCGCGTGAGCCCGGTGAGCGCGTCGCGCTCACGTGCGGGCACTTCGCCGCCGAGGAGCCGACCGAAGGTATTGTGCGCACCGGCGTCGCTCACGATGGTCGCCGCGCGCAGCTCGCGGCCGTCGTCGAGGCGCACGCCCACCGCCCGGCCGTCCTCGACCAAGATCCGCTCGACGACGGCGCGCACCACGACTGCACCGCCGGCGCGCTCGATGGTCGGCACGATCGCGGCGGCGAAGCGGCTCGCTCCGCCCACCGGAAAGTAACCGCCGCGCAGGTAGTGGCCGGCCACCATCGCGTGGATCGCGAAGCTCGACCGTGCCGGCGGCAAGCCGTAGTCGCCGAACTGGCCGGTGAGCACCGAGATCAGCTTCTGATTCGAGGTGATCTCTTCCAGCACCTCGCGGGTGGTGCGGGCGGCGAGCCGTTCGAGCTTGCGGCGCATGAGCCCGCCGAGCACGGCCGACACCGGTGCCGGCGCGGCGCGTTCGGCGAAGAAGAGCGTGCCGGCGCGCTGCGCCTCGGCGACCACGTCGAGGTAACGCTCGATGGCGGCGCGCTCACCGGGAAACCGTGCGGCGAGCCGCTCGACGAAGTTCTCGCGCCCCGCCGCGAAGTCGTAGACCTCGTCACCGAGGACGATGCGATCGTAGACGTCGCCCATCGGCGCCCACTCGATCGGCTCGGCAGCGATGTCGTCGAGGATCACCCGCATCGGCGCCTTGGGATGGCCGACGTCACCGATGTAGTGCACACCCACGTCCCACTCGAAGCCGTTCCTGTGGAACGTGTGGGTGAAGCCACCAGCGGTGTAGTGCTGCTCGAGGACCAGCACCCGCTTGCGCGCGTGCTTGGCGAGCAAGGCCGCTGCGGCGAGCCCGCCGATCCCCGAGCCGATCACGATCGCGTCGAACGAACCGGCCGGCTCGAAACGACGGTACGGCGTGCCGATGGACGTCATCGTGGCGGGCCTCCTCGGGCGCGAGGATAGCGGCGACGGGGGCTCACGGCTCGTCTCGATCCCGACGCGAGCGACGCGCAGGCGCCCGCCAGCGCGACTCCCGACGAAGCTCGCCCAAGGCGAAGCTCGCCGACGTGGCCAGTGACGACATCCGGTTCGAGACCGATGCTCCCCACGGCGACACGACCTTTCCGCGCCCCCGCGAACGGATCACGACGCGCTTCCGGGACGTGCCCTCGGACGAAAGCCGCAAGATCGTGCGCGGGCGACACCGGTAAGCACTACGGACTCCTCTGACGCAAGGACTCACGCACGGCGGGCGGGCTCTCGAGAGAGAGCCCGCCCCTACACCCACATCCGACACGCCTGCGCGAGCGCTCCCGACACACTCACCACCGAACGGCTGGGAGCCCACCGATCCTCCGGTGGGCGTGCGCCGAATCCCAACTCAGGGCGCACTCGACGCCCAGTTGTCGATGTCGCCGCTCTCGAAGTCGTCGGCGAACACGTACCAGCCCTTCATGCGCTGGATGAAGATCTCCTCTTCGTCGTTCACCAGCGTTCCGGTGTCGTCGTCTCCGCCCCAAACCACCAGGAACTGACCGTTCGCGGCGTTGGCCGCGACCGCAACCTCTTGGGTCTGGTACGTGGTGTTGCCGAGCCCGCCGGCATCGGAGACGCGCTCGTCGTTGGGTCCGGCCCCGATGGTGTCGAACGTCATGCGCTGAGCGAAGACCTCCCACTCGTTGTTGACCATGCCGTCGACGGTGTCCTCGCCTCCCCACACCACCATGTACTCGTCGTCGATCGCGTTGTAGGCGACGTCCGGCCCCCACATGACCTGGTAGGTAGCATCGCCGACCCCGCCGACGTCGCTGACACGGTAGTCGTTACCCCCGAGCCCACCGAGAGCGGCGTCCATCCGCTGCAAGAACACTTCGAACTCGTTGTTCACCAGCCCGCCTACGTCGTCGTCACCGATCCACACCACGACCGGTCTGCGCACCGAGCCGCTTGCGGCGCTGAGCGCCGAGCCGATCAGGGGACCGAGGACGTCCAGTCCGCCGCGTCACCTTCCTCGAAGCCGTCTGCGAAGAGCCAGTTCGCGGCCTGCGCCACCGCGAGGTCGCCGCGCACGAACCCGTGCCCGGTCTCGAAATCGACGCCCACGGCCGCCATGTCGTCCGCCGTGCTCTCCAGCAGGTGGTAGACCTGGACCGGCGACAAGCTCGCATTCTTCTGGCGAACGAGTGCTGCGAGCGCCGCGGCGTGCGGTGCCGCCGCCGACGTGCCGAAGAAGTTCGGCGAGGTGTCGGCGTCGCTGCCGTCCCCCGGGTCCGCGATGTCCGATCCGAAGAAGGTCGTGTTCGTCCCGTCCGGCGCCACCAGGTTCGGCTTCTGGCGCACGACGTTGACCGGGTTGTCGTTCAGGTCCCAGAGCGTTGCAGTGCCGCCGATCGAAGAGAAGCTTTCCCGCACCGCCGGGCTCGTCCCGAACGGCGGGGTCTGGAAGTAGAACGCCGCCCCCATCGAGCTCGCGCCGCGCGCGTTGGCGTGCCCGTAGCTCGACGCGGAGTTGGTGGCGAACTCGTTCACCGCCATCGACGAGCGGAAATACGCGTACTTGAGCAACGGCGGCGCCGATCCCTGGTGCAGCGTGATCGCGATGTTCGCGAACGCCGCGGATCCCGAGTTGCTGATTCCCATGAACTCGATCGGATCGCCACCGACGTTCGCGGTCTTGACCTGGATGACGGGGCTCGTGGGCGGGTCGAGGTAGAGCCACACGTCCAGATCGCTGGTCGCGCCGGCTCCGCCCGTCGCCGAAGCGTACGGCGAGCTCCACTGAATCGAGATCTGGGTGGTGCCGTTGGGGATCGTCACCTTTTGATAGATGTCGACACCCGGACCGGGATCGAAGTCGTGGGCGATGTCGGTCGTGTAGCCCGCCGGCAGGTTGGCGGGGGATTGGCCGCTGGAACGGAACGGCGCTTCGTACGACTGGCGGGCCTGATTCCCTGCAGACGAGAAATACGCGACGCCCTGCGCCACGACCTCGTCCACCGCCTGCGCGATGATGCCGTCCTGGAACATCGGCTCGGAGAAGTAGATGACGTCGTCGTTGATGACGTCGGCGCCAGCGGTGTTCGCGAGCGCCAGGATTCCGGAAGCGAAGCTCGCCTGCCCACCGTTGGCGGTGTTGAACGCCTGACTGGCCCCGGGCGCCACGTCCCGGATCAGCTCCATCATGCCGCGGCCTTCGTCGGTCTGACCGGAGCACGACGGTGACTCGGCGAGCACCGTCACCCCCGTTGGAAGATCGCCCGAAGTGACGCCTGCGGGCGCGCCACCCAGGCAGTTGTAGCTGTTGGATAGCGTGCCCACGACGATTCCCGTGCCGTCGACGCTGTTCGCGGGCCGCGCCACGTCGGTACCCATCGCCTCGTCCCCTTGGCTCTGAACCGAGCCTGCATTGGTGGTGTGGTACGCAGGGCGCACGAAGCGGAGCGCTGGCGCATCGGCCATCGCCAGTAATGCTGCCAACGGAATGCGACCCGAGACCACGTGGCGATAGCGCGTCACCTGGCGCATCCCGAGGCTCACCAGTTGGCCTCGCAGCCGACTCCCCTCACCCGCCGACGCGATGGCGTCGACCACGACGCCGTCCTCGTCGAGATCGAGCAGGGTGTTCGCGGAACGGAACGGACCCGGTGCCCGGCTCTCGAGGAAGTCGCGGTACTCGAGCTGAAGGCTCATGAGGTCGGGCCCGAGCTTGCGACCGGCTCCGGTCTCGGTGACGACTTCCGTCCGTGCGCCGTTGATCGCCACGATGCGCGGCAGACTCGCGGTGTCCGCAGCAGCCGCGAACGTTCCAGCAGCGAGAACGATCATCATCGTCCCCACGGCGAGCTGCGTCCGCATCGCCCGCAGGCGAACGCTCGATTCCAGGGATCTCATTCTCAGTCCTCCAGGACCTGCGCGCGGAAAACCGCGCGGGAAGATCAGCCGTCAGCAGATGCGAGGAAGCTGCTCGCCGCTCAGCATGTCGACGACTCGGTTCGATCCGATCGCGCTGCGCATGGTGACCAGTGCTACGGGCTCGGCCTCGACCGCGCCGATTGGCGTCGCACCCGCGCTCACCGGGTGGGAGCGCAGGATCGCCAGCGCGCGCTCGGCATCCGTGGCGGCCACGAACGCCACGAAGCGGCCTTCGTTCGCGACGTACAGCGGATCGAGCCCCAGGATCTCGCACGCCGCGCGCACGTCCTCGCGGACCGCGATGGCCCGTTCGTCGATACGCACGTGGACGCGGGCGTCGCGGGCGATCTCGACGAGCGTGCTCGCGAGACCGCCGCGGGTGGGATCGCGCAGGCAGTGGACCTCGATCCCTGCTTCCAGGAGCGCGAGCACCGGCTCCGCGAGCGGCGCACAGTCGCTCTCGATCTCGGACTCGAACGCGAGATTCTCGCGCGCCGCCATGATCGCCATGCCGTGACGTCCCACGTCACCGCTCAGCAGGATCGCGTCGCCGGGGCGCACGCTACGCGGCTCGATGACGCGGTCGCTCACGGGCACGCCGACGCCGGCGGTGTTCACGTAAAGACCGTCGCCCTTCCCACGATCCACCACCTTGGTGTCGCCGGTGACGATCGCGACACCCGCGTCGCGCGCGGCTGCGCCCAT
>CAYVDO010000463.1:0-5972 GCA_964450125.1 uncultured bacterium | reverse complement strand
GACTACCAAGCGATCAGCTACTTCTCCGCGCCGAAGTCGAAGGCGAACGCGCCCAAGAGCCTCGACGAGGTCGATCCCGAGCTGCTCAAGACTTACGAGAAGCTCGGCATTCCGTTGAAAGAACAGGAAATGCTGGCGGGTGTGGCCGTGGACGCCGTCTTCGACAGCGTCTCCGTCGCCACGACGTTCAAATCCAAGCTGGCCGAGCTCGGCATCGTTTTCTGCTCGTTCTCGGAAGCGGTGCAGGAGCATCCCGAGCTGGTGCGCAAGTATCTGGGCTCGGTGGTTCCAACCGGCGACAACTTCTTCGCCGCCCTGAACTCGGCCGTCTTCAGTGACGGCTCGTTCGCCTACATCCCCAAGGGCGTGCGTTGCCCGATGGAGCTGTCGACCTATTTTCGCATCAACGCCAAGAACACCGGGCAATTCGAACGCACGCTGTTGATTGCCGACGAAGGTGCTTCCGTGAGCTACCTGGAAGGCTGCACGGCACCGATGCGAGACGAGAACCAGCTCCACGCCGCGGTGGTCGAGCTGGTGGCTCTCGACAACGCGACCATCAAGTACTCGACCGTCCAGAACTGGTACCCCGGAGACAAGAACGGCAAGGGCGGGATTTACAACTTCGTGACCAAGCGCGGCGCCTGTCGCGGCAAGAAGTCGAAGATTTCTTGGACGCAAGTGGAGACGGGCTCCGCCATCACCTGGAAATACCCGAGCTGCTTGCTGATCGGCGAGGACTCGGTGGGCGAGTTCTATTCGGTGGCGGTCGCCAACAACTACCAGCAGGCCGACACCGGCACCAAGATGATCCACATCGGCAAGAACACGAAGAGCACCATCGTGTCGAAAGGGATCTCCGCCGGTCACGGCCAGAACACGTATCGCGGCCTGGTGCACATCAAGCCGGGCGCCACGAACGCTCGCAACTACTCACAATGCGATTCGCTGTTGATGGGCGACCAATGCGGTGCCCACACGTTTCCATACATCGAGGTGGAAAACACGTCCTCGGTGATGGAGCACGAAGCGTCCACCTCGAAGATCGGCGAAGACCAGATCTTCTACTGCCAGAGCCGCGGGCTCTCGGCCGAGGACGCGGTGAACATGATCGTGAATGGATTCTGCAAGCAGGTTTTCAAAGAGCTACCGATGGAGTTCGCGGTGGAAGCGCAAAAGCTCCTGAGCGTCAGTCTAGAAGGAAGCGTGGGATGAGGTGAGATTCGAGGCTCGTGCCTCGCGATTTGGGTAGCTCGGCCAGGGACGCACGACCGAGGTCGTGAGAACAGAGAAAAAGGAACAGCGCTCATGTTGGAGATTCGCAATCTGCACGTGACCGTCGACGGTCACGAAATCCTGCGCGGCATCGACCTCACCGTCCCGGACGGCGAGGTACACGCGATCATGGGACCGAATGGGTCGGGCAAGAGCACTCTCGCCCACGTGCTGGCTGGACGGCCGGGCTACGAGGTGACCGCGGGTACCGCCACCCTCGACGACAAGGACCTACTGGCACTCTCGCCCGAAGAGCGGGCGCGGGAAGGTGTGTTCCTGGCGCTTCAATATCCAGTCGAGATCCCGGGCGTGAACAACAGCTACTTCCTGCGTGCCGCCCTCAACACGATCCGCAAGCACCGCGGCCTGGAAGAGCTCGACGCGATGGATTTCCTGGCGCTCATCAAGGAGAAGATGAAGCTCGTCGAGATGGAGTCGAGCTTTCTCTCGCGCCCGGTCAACGAAGGGTTCTCGGGCGGCGAGAAGAAGCGGAACGAGATCCTGCAGATGGCGATCCTCGATCCCAAGCTCGCGATCCTCGACGAGACCGATTCGGGCCTCGACATCGACGCGCTCCGCATCGTCTCGAACGGTGTCAATGCGCTGCGCAACCCGAATCGCTCGATCGTCATGGTGACCCACTACCAGAGGTTGCTCTCCTACATCGTCCCCGATCACGTCCACGTGCTCGTGAACGGCAAGATGATGCGCTCGGGAGGCAAGGAGCTGGCGCTCGAGCTCGAGGCCAACGGCTACGCCGAGTACTCGGTCCAGAACCCCCGCCCACCCCGTCCGGCGACGGCGCCGGTCGTGGCTCGCGCCTGAGGGTTCGCACCATGGCCCAGCCCACCCCGTTTCTCTCCAGCCTGTCGACGCTGATGCGCCCGCCGGCGTCCACGAGCGCGCCTTGGCTCACGGCGTTGCGCGACGCCGCCATGTCGCGCTTCGGCAAGCTCGGTCTGCCGAGCACCCGTCACGAAGCGTGGCGCTACACCAACATCGAGCCCATCGCTCGCACCGCTTTCCGTCTCGCCGAACCGGCGAGTGTTTCCGCGGTCCGTCCCGACGCCATCGCGGCGCACAGCCTGGGCGCTGGGGCGGTCGCGGAGCTGGTGTTCGTCGACGGTCACTACGCGCCGCAGCTCTCGAACGCCGAATCGGCGCGAGGCGGGTTGCGTGTGGACTCGCTGGCAGCGGCGCTGCGCGAGCGGCCGTCGGAGGTCGAGCGCCATCTCGGGCGCGTCACCGCTTCGGAAGCGGAGGCGTTCACGGCGCTCAACTCGGCGTTCGTCCAGGACGGCGCGCTGATCCAGGTCGCGCGCGGCGTGACCATCGAGAAGCCTGTCCACCTGGTGTTCCTGGCGAGCGGCGCGGCCGATCCCATCGTGAGCCATCCCCGCGTACTGATCGTCGCAGACGAGGCGAGCGAGATCACGGTGGTCGAGCGCTTCGCCACGCTCGCAGGCGGTGCCCACTTCACCAACGCGGTCACCGAGATCGTGCTCGGGCCGTCGGCGGTGATCGAACACGTGAAGCTCGAGCACGAGAGCACTCGTGCCTACCACGTAGGCTCGCTCCATGTCCGGCAAGCGCGCGCGAGTCAGCTCGCATCGCGCTGGATCGCGCTCGGCGGCGGGCTGGTGCGAAACGAAATCCGCACGATCCTCGACGGCGAAGGTGCATCCGCCACCCTCGACGGCCTCACCGTTGCCGCGGGCAGTCAACACGTCGACAGCCAGACCTCGATCGAGCACGCGCAGCCGCGATGCGAGAGCCGCCAGCTCTACAAATCCGTGCTCGACGGCGCGGCGCGCAGCGTCTTCAACGGCCGCGTGCTGGTCGCGCCCCACGCGCAGAAGACCAGCGCCCAGCAGGTGAACCGCAATTTGCTCATCTCGAAAGACGCGCGCGCCGACACCAAGCCCCAGCTCGAGATCTACGCGGACGACGTCAAGTGCTCGCACGGCGCGACCATCGGCAAGCTCGATCAAGCCGCGATCTTCTACCTGCGCTCGCGCGGGCTGGGTGAGATGGAGGCGCGTGCGGTGCTCACCCAGGCCTTTGCCGGCGAGGTGGTGTCGCGCGTGCGCGCCGAGGCTGTGCGCACCGAGCTCGAGCGCTGGCTCGGCGCGTGGTCGCCCGTACCGAATCCGGAGAAAGCATGATCCCGTCCGCCAGACCCAGCGAAATCGCGACGTCGCCGCGCGAGCACGGCCCGCGTGTGACGCCGCCACGCACGAGCTTCGACGTCGAGCGTGTGCGGCGCGACTTCCCGATCCTGTCGCGGAGCGTGCGCGGCAAACCGCTCGTGTACCTCGACAACGCCGCCACCTCGCAGAAACCGCAAGCGGTGATCGACGCCGTGACGCGCTACTACACCGAGGAAAACGCCAACATCCACCGCGGCGTCCACCTCTTGAGCGAGAAGGCGACCGCTGCGTACGAAGGCGCCCGCGACAAGCTGCGGCGCTGGATCAACGCCGGCTCGACGCGAGAGACGATCTTCGTCCGCGGCACCACGGAAGCGATCAACCTGGTCGCATCGTCGTTCGGCTCGCGCTTCGTCGGTGCCGGCGACGAGATCATCGTCAGCGGCCTCGAGCACCACTCGAACATCGTGCCGTGGCAGATGCTCTGCGAGCGCAGTGGTGCGCGCTTGCGCGTGATCCCCATCAACGACGCCGGCGAGCTGCGCCTCGAGGAGTACGAGAAGCTTCTGAACCCGCGCGTGAAGCTGGTGGCGGTGAACCACGTTTCCAACGCCCTCGGCACCATCAATCCCGTGACCGAGATCGTCCGACTCGCGCACCACGCGGGCGCCAAGGTGCTCGTGGACGGTGCACAGGCGGCGCCGCACCTGCGCGTCGACGTGAAGGCACTCGATTGCGACTTCTACGCGCTCTCGGGCCACAAGCTCTTCGGGCCCACCGGCTCCGGGATCCTCTACGGCAAGGCCGAGCTGCTCGACGCCATGCCGCCCTACCAGGGTGGTGGCGACATGATCCGCTCGGTCACGTTCGAGAAGTCCACCTACGCCGACCTGCCAGCCAAGTTCGAAGCGGGCACGCCCGACATCGGCTGTGGCATCGGGCTCGGTGCCGCGATCGACTACCTCGAGTCCATCGATTTCGACGCGGCCGCCACGTGGGAAGCCGACTTGCTCGCGTACGCCACCGAACGCATCGGCGCGGTGCCCGGTGTGAAGCTGATCGGCACCGCCGCGCACAAGGCGAGTGTGGTGTCGTTCCTGCTCGAGAACATCCATCCCCACGACATCGGCACCATCCTCGACAGCGAAGGAATCGCGATACGCACCGGTCACCACTGCGCGCAACCGGTCATGGAGCGCTTCGGCATCCCCGCCACCGCCCGCGCCTCGCTCGCCTTCTACAACACGCCCGCCGAGGTCGACACGCTGATCCGCGGCCTCGCCAAGGTACGGGAGCTCTTCGGCTGATGTCCGAGCTACGCGACCTCTATCAGGAAGTCATCCTCGACCACGGCCGGCGGCCGCGGAACTTCACCGTCTTGGCGACGGCCAACCGCAAGGCCGACGGCTACAACCCGCTGTGCGGCGACCGCTTCACGGTCTTTCTCGAGGTCGAGAACGGCGTCGTCAGGAGCGCCACCTTTCAGGGTGCAGGCTGCGCCATCTCCACGGCCTCCGCGTCGCTCATGACGGAGGCCGTGAAAGGCAAGACCGAGGCCGAAGCGGAGGTGCTCTTCCACACGTTCCACGAGATGGTGGCGCCATCCGCCACCGTCCCGGTCGATCAACCCAAGGCCGAGCTGGGCAAGCTTGCGGTGTTCGCCGGCGTGACCGAGTACCCCACACGGGTCAAGTGCGCGACCCTCGCGTGGCACACGCTCCACTCGGCGATCGCGAACACCGGCGAGCCCGTCTCGACGGAATGACACTCACCTAGCAACGCGGACACGAGGACTTCGATGGTAGGCCCGATCGTCGACACCTTGAAGGACCTGGCAGGTCGCTGGCTGATGCGGTCGGCACGAACCGCGAAGGATCACCCCTTCGACGCGCCGAAGCACTACGCGCATCACGAGGACCCGCACGCGAACGCGCGCCCCACGAGTGCGCCGCAGCCCGCCCCCGAACCCGGGCAATCCAAGCCCGTGAACGGTGACGCCTCGGCCCCCCTACCGGCGCCCACTCCACCCGCACCGCCCTCTGCGGAAGCCGCGCCGGCGACCACCGCGGATTCGGCAGCGATGGCGAGCGATGCGACCTCGGCACGCAAGTGGTGCGCGGAGATGCGCCAGGCGTTGCCGGCGCCCGAGGGAGCCATCGGCGAGGCGATCGTCAGCGTGCTGCGCACCTGCTACGACCCCGAGATCCCCGTCAACATCTACGAGCTCGGCCTCATCTACTCGATCGAGGTCGACTCCGAGCAGAACGCGTGGGTGGTGATGACCCTCACGTCACCGATGTGCCCGGTCGCGGGCTCGCTGCCGCCCGAAGTCGAGGGCAAGGTGGCGACGGTCGAGGGCGTGAAGTCCGCCAAGGTCGACGTGGTGTGGGAGCCACCCTGGGCCCCCGACATGATGACCGAGGCGGCCAAGCTCGAGCTCGGGATGCTCTGATGCATCGAGCCTGAGGCTCGATGCATCAGAGGTGATGTTCCTCGGGGGGCTGTTCCAGCCCCCCGCCCGCTGCGGCAAAGCCGCAGCGGGGCCCA
>CAYVDO010000462.1:0-6014 GCA_964450125.1 uncultured bacterium | reverse complement strand
ACCCTTCCGCGACGGCGAGTTCCGCTTGATGACCCTTCGCTCCGAGGGCCAGTTCAACACCGTCGTGTACGAGGAAGAGGATCTCTACCGCGGCAACAAACACCGAAACGTCGTGATGCTCGCCCAAGCCGACGCCGACCGCTTGCAGGTCCGCGACGGCCAGAAAGTCGTGGTGGAGACCGAGACCGGAACCATGGAGGTCGAGGCGTCGATCACCGACATCCGCCCCGGCAACCTCGCGATGTACTACCCGGAAGCGAACGCGCTCGTGCCGCGCCACCTCGACCCGAAATCGAAGACGCCAGCTTTCAAGAGCATTCCGGCGCGGATTCGCGTGGTGGCGCCGGCAGCGTGACGGTGCCAGCTCACTCGCGAACGCGTCCACCGACCCGCGCCGCGCAGACGTCGCGGATGCAGCCGCGCAGCCACCGATGGGCCGGATCGGCGCCGAGTCGCGGGTGCCAAAGCAGCGAGACCGTGAACTCAGGCAACGCGATGGGAAGCGGGACCGTGCGCATGCCGGCGCGCAGGCCACCCGTGTGCCGCTCCGGTACCGTGGCGATCAGATCCGACGAACGTGCCAGCGCGAGCGCGCTGGCGAAGCCGCCGACGATCACGACCACGTCGCGCACGATCCCTGAGGATTCGAGCATCTCGTCGATCGGCTCACGCTGCTGACCGAGGCGCGCGACGCCGACGTGCCGGCCGCTCGCGTAGCGCGACTGGGTCATCTGCCCGCGAACGAACGGGTGCCCCTCGCGGAGCACGGCAACGTACCGGTCGCGGAAGAGCGCCTGGGCGATGAGCTCCGGCCCCGTCGACGCTTCCACCACCCCGGTTTCGAGATCGACGCTTCCCGACCGGAGCGCCGCACTCTCCTTGTCCGGTTTCTGCGCGAACCAGAGTCGCACCCGCGGCGCCGTCGTGCTCACCACGTCGAGGATCGCCGGCCCGAAAGTCTCGACGAAGCCCTCGCTGGAGCGCACGGTGAACGTGCGCTCGAGCCGCGCGAGATCGATTCCCCGCGCAGGTCGTAGCACGGCCTCGGCTTCCTGAACGATGGGCCCGACTCGGTCGCGCAACGCGAGCGCGTGAGGCGTGGCCACGAGTCGGCGTCCCGCGCGAACCAGGAGCGGATCACCGGTCGCCGCGCGTAGTCGCGCCAGCGTTCGGGACATCGCCGAGGGGCTGAGCCGCAGCCGACGCGCGGACGCCGCGACGCTCCCCTCGTCGAGAAGCACGTCGAGAGCGACCAGCAGATTCAGATCCGGCCGTGCCATGCGCCGACCCTAGTGCGAGCATGACATGGCGTCAAACGCACGATTGAAGTGCAACTCGTGCGTCTACCGCCCATCGTCGTCTCCCCCTAGGTTACGGGCCATCGGCGCGCGCCGCGCCGCCCACGGAGGCACGAACATGATCCGCTCCGCACACGAGCCCACAGCGATCGACGACGTCCTCGCAGAGCCGCCCGCGTCCCGGGGAGCGCTCGGCGCGTTGTCGCTCGCCACCCTTCTCGCATCGCTCGGGACCAGCATCGCCAACGTCGCGCTGCCGACGTTGGCGGAGGAGTTTCACGCCCGCTTCCAGGCAGTGCAGTGGGTCACCCTCGCCTACCTGCTGGCCGTGACCTGCGCCAGCGTGGGTGTGGGACGGCTGGGCGATCTAGTCGGACGCCGGCGGCTGCTCGGTGCTGGCCTGGCACTCTTCACTCTCGCCTCCGCTGCATGCGGGCTCGCGACCGAGCTGTGGATCTTGATCGTCGCCCGCGCAGCGCAGGGTCTGGGCGCCGCAGTCCTCATGGCGCTGGCACTCGCGTTCGTGAGCGAGGCGGTTCCCAAGGCGAAGACCGGCGCAGCGCTGGGGCTGCTCGGTACGACCTCCGCGATCGGCACCGCGGCCGGCCCGTCATTGGGCGGGATGCTGATCGAACGGTTCGGCTGGCAGGCGATCTTTCTCGTCGACGTTCCGCTCGGCCTCCTCGCCGCGCTTCTCGCCGCGCGGTTCCTGCCCGCCGATCGTGCCAGGCCGAAGCTCGGCTGGAACGAGCTCGATCACACCGGCGCGGCGCTCCTGGTGCTGGCGCTCGCGGCCTACTCACTGGCTACGACGCACGGCAGGGGACGCTTCGGTCCCGTCGATGTGGCGCTGCTGATCACCGCCGCCGGCGCTGCACGGCTCTTCATCGCCGCCGAGTCTCGCGCGGCGTCGCCGCTGATTCCTCTGGAGACGCTGCGCGACCGAACGCTGCGCACGAGCCTCGCCACGAGCGCGATCGTGGCGACGGTGCTGATGGCGACGCTGGTGGTCGGCCCCTTCTACCTCGCGCGGACGCTCGGCCTCGACGCGGGCACCCTGGGATTGGCGATGTCGGCAGGGCCTCTCGTCGCTGCGCTCACGGGCATACCGGCGGGCCGAATCGTGGACCGCTTCGGCACGCGCCGAACGACCACGTTCGGCTTGACCGGCATCGCTTGCGGTGCCGGGCTCGTGTGCGCTGCACCGACGTGGCTCGGCATCCCGGGTTACATCGGCCCCGTGGTCGTCATGACCGCCGCGTACGCGCTCTTTCAGACGGCGAACAACACGGCGGTGCTGCGTGACGTCCGTGCGGATCGCCGAGGCGTGGTTTCGGGGATGCTCAGCCTCTCGCGGAACCTCGGGCTGGTGACGGGCGCCGCGGTGATGGGCACGGTGTTCGCGATCGCGTCCGGTGCCGATGACGTCGCGACGGCCGATGCAACGGCGGTTGCCGCGGGAATGCGAGTGACGTTCGCCGTCGCGGCAGCGGCGATCGTGGCGGCGCTCGCCCTCGTGACGGGGGTTCGCGTCGGGTGCCCGTCGCGTCTCGCCGCGGCCAGTGCATCCTGACGCGCTTCCACGCGGCGCAACGACTCAACGGTGGAGCAACCCACAATGCGGGCGCCGCACGAACGTACCAAATGCCCATTCGAACGCGTATCGCAAGCCAGAGGCGATGCGCGACACGTGCCGCGCGCTCGAGTCGAACGCGACTCGCTCGTGCACGCGCGTGTGGATCTCGCTCTCGTGACTCGAGCGAGCCGGACGAACGCGAAGACGATCGCATCGCCGGCGTGAGGTCGGACGTGGGATCGGAAGCGAGGATTCGAAGACGAACCCGAGTGGCCGTGAAGGTCGCCGCAGTGCAGGTGTGCAGCCGAAACGGCGCCGCATCGGAGAATCTCGCCCGCGCGACCCAGCACGTCGGGGAGGTTGCTCGGCGCGAGCTACCTGGAAACCAACGGCAGCGACTTCTTCAACACGTTCACGCTCACGGCGCCCTCGGAGAAGCCCGCGGGGCGCGTGCGCAAGAGGTCGCTGCCGTCACCCGGGTGCCATGGCGCAGCGCCCTCCAGCGGACGTCCCGGGAGGGACCCGCTCCATCGGGCATGAGGTCCTGATTCGCCGCGTAGCCGACGCAGCACCAGCAGCGGGCGGAGGAGGACTCGACTCGGCCTGGCGCGCCGATGGCGAGATCGGCGCTTTTTGCGCGGCAGGGGGATTGAAACGCCCCCCGAGGACGCATCGACAGGCTCGAAAAACTCGCACCGGCGAGTTTTTCAGCAGCCTGTTAGGCCCAACGTGGCTTCACGAGCCAGCTCACGCCGGCCAGCCGCGCGAACTCGTGGTACTCGCGCTCCGTCGCGTCCACGGGCTCGACACTCGCGCGGAGTTGGCAGATCGAGCGGCCGTCCTCCTTCCGAAGCAAGTAACCGGTGCGGCGGCGCCAGTCGATCTCGGTCCAAGATTCGAGAAGAGCCGCGACCTCGGGACTCAGCCGTTGCGGGTTCCAGATCACGAAGCCGTCGCCTTCGCACCGCGCCAGGTCCCCGGTGCGGAATCGATCGACCCCCCGGTCCGGCACGTCATCGCGAATGCTGAGCAGCAGCTCCTCGCCGGCGATCTCCAACCCGACATCCGGTCCTCGTGGGTAGTAGATCAATTCGCCTGCGGGGGTGCGCTCGACAGCAAGAAGGCAGCCGGCATCGACCTCCGCCACGCCATAGAGATGCAGCACCTCGAGGTTCGTCCCGTGACTGCTGGCGAGCCTTCGAAGAAGCTGCTCGAGCGACATGGGCGTCGGGTAGCCGCCGGTCGCGAGGAGCATGTTCGGCGGCCACGGGAACCCGCCTTCGTCGTAGCGGATTAGGATCTCCGCGAGCAGCAGAGGCTGTCCGACGACGATGGGCGCGAGGTCCTCGCGAACGGCAAGCTGTAGGCCGCGGACCGCGGTGCGAACGCTCAGATACGTGTGGAGCGCGAGACCGAAGGGGAACGGCCCCGTGGGGGCCGGGTAGGCGTTGATCAGGAACGGCAGGCGTCCCGCGAGAACCGCGAGCACGTGCGGCCAGCGCTCGGCGCACGCGGCGAGCACGTTGGACCGCTCGCGCAGCACCCGGTAGCCGTCGGGCGACACCTGGCCAGTGCCGGCGGAGAAGCTGATTACCTCACCGGGCCGGAACGCGGTCATCCGTCTCGCCTGGGCCGCGCGGCCCGTTCGCTCAGCTTCCGTGCCAGGTCTCGCGAGAGGTTCAGCAGCACCCTGGCAGCGACTCTGGACTCGGAGTCGATCAGTTTTCGCATGGAACGTTCACTCAGGCCGAGCACGCGGGTGCCGTCGGCTGCAGCGTAGACGTCCGCGATTCGTCGGGTACCGAGCAAGAACGAGACCTCACCGAACGTCGCCCCTCGGGCCATCGTCGCGATGGAACGATCGTCCTCCCTCACCTCCGCGACCCCATCGAGGATCACGAAGCCCGTCCGAGCCGTCTGGTCGCGGTGGACGATGAGGTCGCCGCTCTTGCAGTCGATGATCTGGCCCTGAGCGACCACCGCGTGGGTTTCCTCCTCGGTGAGGCCGGCGAACAGCGCGACACCCCCGCCAGAGGGCTGTGCCACCGCCGCGAAGAGCCTCGTCCACTCGGCGGGGTCGAGGCGGTCTGCCACGTTCTTCACGGTGGCCCCAGCCGCGATGCGCTCGCGCAGAGCCGTGAGCAGCTCGGGGCTTCCTGTCGGAAACTCGTGAAACGCCAGCAGCGGCGATCCGACGCTCTCGAGATGAGGACGGTCCACGAACACCATGACCATGGGGATGAGCAGGTCCCCGTACGTGCTCTGTTGTAGGGTGGCGAATACGAACGCAGGCCGAGGCTCTGCTAGAGGGCGACCAGATGAGGCTCGCAATCGCAGAAGGTCAGGTCGAGTCCCGCTTCGAGGTGCTGCCGGGCGGTCTCCACGATGAGCTGGAACGGGATCGAGCTTCCACGGTGTCCTCGAGCAACCATGAACCGGGTCATCACTCCGATGCGCTCCAGAGGAACGAGACCGACGAACCGTTCGAGCTCGTAGGTGCGCACGAACGTTTCGGGGAGGGGCGCGTCACAGCGCAGGTGGAGGCGGATCGTGCCGAGGATGTCGGAACCGACTCGCGCGTAGATCAGCCGAGCCGTGGCGTCGATGTCGTCGCATAGGCGCCGCCCTTGGCGATCGGCCTGCTCCGCGTAGATCCCGAGCTCCTCAACATAAACCTCGTAGCGCAGTCGGTAGATCGCGTCTCGGTCCGCGTCGGTCGATGCAACTCCGATCTCGACGTCCATTTCCGGGCTCCACACTTCCTCGACGCAATGAGTCCAGAAAGCTCAGGTGCGCTCTGCTGTGAGCGACGATTCGCATTCATGCACGCTGCGTGGGTCGCTTTCGAAGCGATGGCTCTCGTAGCGCGGCTGCGGACCGAGGTCCTGTGCCTCCTGTAATCTGATCGCGACGTGTTGCTTGCTGCTCCGAACGTCGGTCGGTGTGGACCCGCCGGAGCGTGCGCCCTCCGAAGCAGTGGAGGGCGCTGCTCCGGCAGCGCCGGCGTTCGTCTTGGGCACGACGGAGCGTGCCCCTCCAGATGGAGGGCGACGCTCCGTCGGCGCCAGGCACTTCACGCGCGTACCCGCCGCGGCGTGCGGCGGTTGCGCATCCCAAACACCACCAGGGACGCCGGGATC
>CAYVDO010000461.1:0-6051 GCA_964450125.1 uncultured bacterium | reverse complement strand
GAGCGAGGGCGAGCCGTGCCCGCCGACGAGTCCCCAGACCCTCGCGACTGCACTACCGCGTAGAGCCAGAGATTGGCGAGCGTGCGCCCACCGAGCGCGAGGCCGTTCGCGAGCGCCGGCGCAGTGAAGGCGAGCCCGATCCCGGCCCAGCCGAAGGCGATCAGCGACCCAGCCGTGGGCTTGGGTGGCGAGGATCGCTACGCGCCCACACTCCCAGGCGAACGCCAGCTCGACGAGCGCTGCCACGGCGCTCGCCACCGTGGCGCGGCCGAGAATCACGCGGCGGATCATTCGCGAGCCCCGCGCTTCCACGCGGCGCGCACGGGCGGATAGGGTTCGCGTCGGAGGAAGCACGCGTTGAACCGAGGGCTACGGCGCGCCGCCACGCGCGCGATGGGAGGCATGATCGCCGCTTCGGTGGCGCTGGTCGCCGCCGTGGCTGCACTCCGAATCGTCGATCCGCCGTTCACTCCACGCTCGCTCTACCGTCGCGTGATCGCGTTGGCGTCATCCCGGTCGCTTCCGCCGCCAGCGCCCCGCACCCGACTCGAGTCACTGCCGCGCCACCTGGTGCGCGCACTGCTGGTGGCGGAGGATGCTCGTTTCTATCAGCACCGCGGCTTCGATTGGGAGGAGATCCGGAAGGTCGCGGAATCCGACGAGATCGCCCGCGGCGCATCCACGATCACCATGCAGGTGGCGCGAAACGTGTTCCTGTGGACGGGGCCGCGACTGCGCCTGCCACGCAAAGCCGCCGAGATCGTGCTAACCCCACTCCTCGAAGCGCTGCTCTCGAAGAGGCGGATCCTCGAGCTCTACTTCCACTGGTGCAGCTTCGGGCCCGGCACGATCGGCGTCGGCGAAGCGGCGCGAGCGGCTTTCGGAGCGCGTCCGGAGGACCTCGACGTCACCCAGTCGGTCTACCTGGTGGCATGCCTGCCCAACCCCGAGCTCTATTGCGGCGCCAAGTCGTCACGGCGCCACGCCGGACGCATGCGCTGGATTCGCGCCCGCATGAACGAAGCAGGCGCAGTCGCACCGGCTGCACGCGAGTGATCGTGCGCCGGGCGCCCGCGGACCTCAGAATCCAGAGAAGAAATCGGTGCCGCCCATGGCTTCGGCCTGCTGCTCGCGGATCAGCACTTCCTCATCGCTCTCGAGAGCGTTCTGGCGCTCGACGGTACGAGTTCGACGCATTCGCTTGCGATCGTCGTCCAGCGCCCAAATCGAAAGGCGTGGCGCCTCGCCGCCGGTGATGCCACCGAGCTCCAACCCGCGGCCGAGTTTGTTCTTCGTCAGCGCCGAGCCTTGTAGCTTGGAGCTGGAGATGTCGACGCTGACGTCGAACGAACCGCTGATCTCACCTTCCTTGGTCAACGCCAGCGGGTCCTTCGCGTTCACGCGCCGCCGATGCTTACCGTCGGTGAGGCGCGTCCGCGGGGCCTCGCGCGCCCGCTCGGCGTCGCGCTTGCGCTCGAGCGCCTTCTGCAGATTCGCCTGACTGTACGGGTTCGATCCCCAGTCACCGCCGAAGCCAGCGGAGTCCATCGCTGGCCGTTGATCGTCTTCGTAGCCCTTCGCCTCGGGGAAGATCCACGTGCTGTAGGTGCGGCGCTGCTCCTCGAGCGCCGGCGGGATCGGGTTCAGAACCGGCTGGGTGAACGCCGCGATCTGCGCCGACGCGCGTCCGGCGACCAGCACGCCACCGAGCACGAGGCTCGGCAGAAAGATACGAGCTCGATTCATCCCCCACGAGGCTACCAGGCCGCCGCGGAACTCCAAAGCGCGATGCGCTCGAGATCCAGATCGCTCTGCTCGTCGCTCGCATCGGGCAGCCGTGCCGATGCCGCTGTGGTATCCCCTGCGGCTCGGGAGAACCCTCATGGCCCGCACGGGACTGCTGCTCGTCAACCTCGGCACACCCGCCGCGCCACGCACTCGCGAAGTGCGCGCGTATCTACGCGAGTTCCTGTCGGACCCGCGGGTCCTGGACATGTCGGCGCTCGGCCGCGCGCTGCTGCTCTACGGCATCATCCTGCCGTTTCGGCCCCGCAAGTCGGCCGAGGCATACCGCAAGGTCTGGACGGATCGTGGCTCGCCTGTGCTCTTCCACGGGCTCGACCTGGCTGCCAAGGTCCAAACCGCGCTCGGCCCCGAGATCCCCGTCGAGCTCGCCATGCGCTACCAGCGACCGAGCGTCGCCGAAGCGCTGGACAGGATGCGCGCTGCACGGGTGGATCGGATCGCGGTGATGCCGCTTTTTCCACACTACTCCTCTGCGGCGTGGGGCTCGGCGGCGGAGAAGGTCGCGCTGGAGGCGGGGCGACGCTGGAACGTGCCCGCGCTCCAGTTCGTACCGCCGTTTTACGAGCACCCTGCTTACCTCGAAGCGCTGGCCCGAACCGCGCGACCTGCGCTCACCACCTTCCGCCCCGATCGCGTGCTGATGAGCTTCCACGGCCTGCCCGAGCGCCAGGTGCGCAAGAGCGACGAGAGCGCCTCGCGCGACCATTGCCTCGCGAGCCCCAGCTGCTGCGACGAGATCGGCCCCGCGAATCGCCACTGCTATCGCGCCCAGTGTCTCGCCACGGCGCGCGGGCTGGCGGCCCGCTTGGGGCTCGAAGCCGAGCGCTACGAGGTGGCGTTCCAGTCGCGTCTCGGCCGCACTCCGTGGATCCGCCCTTACACCGACGAGCGCGTACGCGAGCTGGCGAAGACGGGTGTGAAACGCCTCGCTGTGCTCAGTCCCGCGTTCGTGGCGGACTGTCTCGAGACGCTCGAAGAGCTCGGCATCCGGGCTCGCGACGACTTTCGCGCCCACGGCGGCGAGGAGCTGCTCTTGGTCCCGGCGCTCAACTCGCGCGACGTGTGGGTGGACGCGCTCATCCAAATCGTCCGCGACGCGATCGCGTGGCCCGCCTGAGCCCGAAAAGGGCTGAGGCGAGCGGTCTGCTGTCAGACCGGCACGGGTGTCACGCCCGCGGCTTCGTCGTCGAGCGTGCGGCTCACCATCCCGGCGCACGCCAGCCAGTCGAGATGGTGCTTCAGCGCTTTACCGTGGGTTGCAACCAATCGCTCGTGACGTTCGCTGGGTGCCAGGGCACCGAGCTTGCGTAGCTCGGTCAGCATCACCTCTTCCTCGTAGCGCTCGTCGAGCAAACCACGCCACGTCGCCCGCAGGCGATCTCGAAGATCGTCCATCTCCGGTGTGCCGTGTGCCGCAACGAGCGCCGGATGGCCGAACGAGCTCTCCCAGCGCTCTTCCCAGTCACCCGGCGCCGCCTCCCGTACCCAGGGTCGCGGCACGTTGACCAGCGGTACGAACGCTTCACCTTTCGCGAGACCACGCGCCTCTTCGTAGCTCAGCACCCCGAGGCTCACGACGAGCGGGCGACGGGATTCGCCGAGCACACGGCCGAGTTCGGCGGGCGTTGCGTCGTCGATCGCCAGCACCCCGGCGCGTGCCCGGACCACCCACGACCACGCAGGCGCGGCCCGCAGTGAGGAACCCGGCCACCCGTCCCGTTACCCGGGCACGTAAGTCCGAATACGGTCCCAGCGCCGGCGGAGAGGTGTTGCTCATCGAGCGCAGTCGGCGATCATGCGGTGCGAAGCGCGTCGACGATGCCGAGCCGCGATGCGCGCACCGCAGGGAAGAATCCACCCACGATGCCCATCACCAACGCGAAGCCGAGCGACGTGCCGACGGTGGCGGGTGAAAGATGGAAGGTGAAGACGACCTCGGAAAACGTGTTGAAGTTGGTGGTGGAGAGCGTGAGCACCGAGAGCAGCGAAGCCAACGCGAGCCCAGCCACGCCACCGACCAGCCCGAGGAGGATGGCCTCGATCAGGAACGCGAGCAGCACGTGCCGGCGACGAAATCCGATCGCCCGCAGCGTGCCGATCTCCACCGTGCGATTGGCGACGGCGGCGTACATGGTCACCATCGCGCCCACGATCGCACCGAGGCTGAAGATCACCGAGATCACCGAGCCGATCGCATCGAGGAAGAGCGATGTCTGCTTGGTCTGGTTCGCGTAGTACTGGCGCTCGGCGAGGACCTCGATGGTCAAGCGCGGATCCCCTTCCAGCCGCGCCTTGAGCGGCGCCAGGTCCTCCGGCCGATCCAGTCGCAGGATCATCGACGAATAGGCCTCGCGCCGATAGGCCTGCAAGAGCTGCTCGGAATCGCCCCAGATCTCCGAATCGAACCCGGATCCGCCGGCCTCGAAGAGACCCACCACCTTCCACTCGCGACCACCCATGCGCAGCGTCTCACCGAGCCCGGCGCCCTGAAACTTCTTGGAGACACTGCGCGCGGCGACGACCTCGTCGAGCCCTGGCTGGAACATGCGCCCCTCCACGAGCTTCACCTGGTCGCCGCGAATGGTCATCGACTTGGGCGACACGCCGCGGATGGTGACGTTCACCCCGTCGGCCACCCCTGTGACGCCGCGTTTCTTGAGCACCACCAGCACCACCGACTCGCCGGTGGCCAGCGGCAATCCGTCCGTGTCCTTCGCGATCTCCGGCTGAGACGTGATGATCGACGCCGAGTCACGCATCACGACGCTCTGCACCTCGGTCTGCGATCCACGGCGGATGGCGACCGCGTTGAGCGGCGAACCCGTGTCCACCATGGTCTTGGCCAGCCCGTCGCTCAGCATGCGCGCGCCGGCGAAGACGAACACCACCAGCGTCAGGCCGATGGTGGTGAGCAGCGTCGTGGTGCGACGCGCCAGGGCACTTCGAACCGAGTAGCTGAGCGGCAACGCCATGGATCGGGCCTCTCGCGTGGCTCACGCGATGCGACGCAGACCTTCGACGATCGAGACCGTGGCGGCATTGCGCGCCGGCACGATCGCCGCCGCGATTCCCACCACCACCGAGATCAAGACTCCGTGGGCGAACGTGAGCGGATCGATGGGCAACTTCGGGAAGTAATCCATCATCTGCGTTTCCAGCGCCGCAACCAGCGGCACCAAGGCCACCAGCCCCAGCGATCCCCCCACGATCGCGAGGAACATGGACTCGCCGCCGATCACTCCCGCCAGGTGCCAGCCGCGGAAGCCGAGGGTCTTGAAGACGGCGTACTCCTTCACCCGCTCGCGCGCCGCCATCGCCATGGTGTTGGCGAGCACCAGTAGCACCACGCCGATGATGAGGATCGAAGCGACCCGGATGCCGGCGATGATGGTGCTCGACATCGCCACGAAGCCGAGCTGGAACGCCTTCTCGGTCTCGGTGAGCGTCTCGGCGAGCGAGTTCTCGAAGCTCGAGTCCACGGCCTGGATCACTGCCGCGCCCTTCTCCGGCTCGGTGATCTGCACCACGAAGAATCCGGCGTGGTTGCCGCTGCCCGGATAGACCTGCGCGACCCGCTCGTTGAGATACGTCCAGTGAAAGAAGAACTGGGTCTCGTCGGTGCTCGGTTCCTTGCCGGAGTAGATCCCGCGGATCACCAGCTCGTAGTCGCCGGGGAAGATCGTGCCCTTGATCGTCACGGTCTGGCCCAGCTTCCAGCCGAAGCGCTGCGCGAGCTTCCGGCCCACGATGCAGGCGTTGCGTTCGGCGAGCGCCTCTTTGAACTGCTCGGGAGGCACGACGTACTCCTCGTACATCGCGAACCACGGCTCCATGTCCACGGCGAACTGCGGAAAGAAGTTCTTTTCCTCGATGTAGATGCCACCGAACCAGTTCGCCTGGGCTGCCTTCACCACGCCGGGCACCTGCTGGATTTTGTTCAGGTAGGCGATCGGGAGGGAGAAGACCAGCGACACCTTGTTTCGCACCACCAGCCGGTCGGGCTTGGCGGCCTCGGCGCCCGCGTACCAGGCGGTGATGAGCGTTCGGATCACGCCGAACGCGAGCACTGCGAACGCGACGCCCAGCACCGTGAGAAAGCTACGCAGCTTGTGGCGCAGCGCGTTCAGGAAGATCAGCTCGAAGAGTCGCATGCGGCTAGCCCTGAGGTAAGCGCTTGGTGCTTGCTTCGGGGCTAGCAGGCTGCTGAAAAACTCGCAGTCGCGAGTTTTTCGAGCCTGCCGATGC
>CAYVDO010000460.1:0-6071 GCA_964450125.1 uncultured bacterium | reverse complement strand
TACTCGTTCGCGACAAAGATGTATCCCCCATCGGAAGTCGAGTCCATGCCGTGGGGACCACAGCCCACCTCGAGGGTTGCGACAACTTCGTCGTTTGCGATCGTGGCATTCGACGGTGCGAACTGCGCGGGGTTGATCCTCACGACCGTGACCGTTCGCCCCACGTACTTGCCTTCGAGATCCAGGAGATCGAGGGGGCAAGCAATGTCGACATCGCCGGTGCGCGGGTTGTCCTGGTTGTGGTTCGAGAGGAACGCGTAGCGGGTGCCGCTGCCTGGCGGGTACTCGACGATCACGATGCCGTAGCCGGCGTTTCGGCCCTCGTCGAGCGCCTTGTTGGGGTTGCCGAGGTACAGGACGTCTTCCTTCTGGGTGTCGAACTGGCCGGAGATGAGACCCCACGGCTTGTTCAGATTGTTGACCGTCACGGGTGCGGCGAACGTGCCCGGGTTGGTGGAGTTGTTGGCGAAGGCGGCGATCTTGTTCTGGCCGTAGGACGTCACGGCCAGATCCGTGTACTGGTCCTCGCTCCACTCGCCCACGACGATCGCCTTCGGTTGGGCATCGACCGTGGTGTTGTTCGGCAGGATCCCAAAGTTCACCGTATTGGTGAAGCCACCGTTGCCGTTGCCGATCAAGATGCTCACGGTGTCGTTGTTGCCGCTGCGATCGTTCGCGGTGGCGAGATCCAAGATGCCGTCGTCGTTCAAGAAGCCCGCCACGATCGCCACCGGAGAGGCGTCGACCGTGGGGTGCGTGGCGACTCCCAAGGAACCCTGCCCGTCTCCCAGCATGACGGAGATCGATGTGGCGCCGCTATCCGGGGTGGCGACGTCGAGCTTCGCGTCCCCGTTGAAGTCCGCGAGCACGATCCCTGCGGGCTTGTTCCCCGTATCCTGCTCGTTCACCGTGCTCGCGAATGTGCGGCTGCCCGCTCCTTCGTTGGCCAAGGCCCGGACGTAGCCGGCGTTGGGCGAGTTCCGCTCGTGCTTGGCGACGATCAGCTCGGGGTACTCGTCGCCGTCGAGGCTCCCGATCGCGATTCCCGTGGGGATCTCGTTCGACGGAGAGCCGGCGGAGATCGTGGAACCGGTGGTGAAGGAGCCGTTGCCGAGCCCCCACAGCACCACGGCCGAGCAGTCTGCCGTGGTGGTCCCCGCCAAGGTCACGGCGATGTCCACGTGCCCGTCCTTGTCCACATCACCCACGGCAAGCGCCGATGGGCCCCAGCCCACGGTGACCGAGGATCCGTTCGGAAACGAAACGGTGTCGGCCTGACCGTCGCCACGAAATACGGCAACCGTGTTCCCGGCGCTGTTCGCAACCACCAGATCGGAGTCGCCGTCTTCGTCGAAGTCTCCGGTGGCAATGCCCTTCGGTTGCGGGCTGGTGATCTTCACCGTGCGATTGGTGAAGCCCACCCCGCCGGTGATGGTTCCTTGCAGCACTTGCATGGCGTTGCCGTCGGGTCGCGTGTATGCCAGGTCGATCTGCGCCGGCTGTTGGCCGCGGTCGGTGTCGGTGTCGATGGCGGCAAGGATTCCGCTCTGGAGCGTGGCGTACGCGTACTTGTAGTCCGGTGGGAGAAACGCGATGGCACCGAAGGAGATGTCCTCCGTCTGGATGTCCGCCTCCGTGGCGTGCGCGGACAGGTAGTTGAAGACCTGGGTCACGCCGCTCACCGGGATACGGAAGTCGCGATCCAGCACCACGTCATCGCCAGGCTCGTTCGCTTGCTTGTCCAGGATCGATACCGGCACGACCTGGAGATCCGGCGCGTTGGCGTCCACCGAGTACGGAATGTCCATGTAGTAGGAGCCCGTCGTTCCCTCTTGGGCGAAGACGGTGTCGACTCCGAAGCTCACACCCAGGGGCTTGCGGTTCTGGTCGTTGCACTCGCTGACGTTCAGCTTGTCGCAGATCTCGTAGCCGTTCTCGGTGAGGAGGTTGTCGCGAGAGGTCTGATCGAAGCCGCGGATCCGGATCGCGTGGCCCGTCTGGCCAGGCGCGTTGCCGCTCCCCGGGCTGAGCGCAAGCGGAGAAACCGCATTCGCGGCCAGCGCACCACCGGCCGGCGCCGCATTGAGCCGTTGAACGGACGTCGTGTGATTGATTGGTACGGGGATGCAGGCGACGCCGAGAACGATGAGCATCCGCAGCGAGGAATGCCGCCACGAGCCGTGTTTCATGACCGTTGCCTCCCCCCTCTGGAAGACTGGCGCCACATCGACAGCGATCGGCCGAGAATCGGTGAAACCCTGAGCGGTCGGCCGCCAATTCGGACGCTACGCCCGTTGGGGGGGGGGCAGTCAAGGACCCATTGATCCGCGGTGCGGCGGGCGGACCGTGAGCCGGGCTGAGGCCTCGCAGCCCGCACGGGCAGCATCGGTCGAAGGAGTGCAAGCTGTGATCGCCTGGCACAGCAACGTGGTGGCGACGGGCGCATTGCTGGCGCTTCCCTTTCCGAAGGGGGCGGGGCGGGGCAACCTGCGCGGCTCATGTCGCTCACGATCGGGATCGACGCGGGGCTCTTCCCACCTGCCGACCACGGTGGGCTCGCGGTCTATCGCCGCGAGTTGGTGGCGGCGCTGGCCCGTGCGCCTGGCGACCACCGCCTGATCGTCTACGGTCGCGAGCCGCCGCGACCGGCAGAGGTGAGTAGCGATCGCATCACGATCCGCGACGTGGGTGACGATTGGCTCGCGCGTGTGCCCGGCGGCTTTCGTCAGGCCTGGCTCCCGCGCGCAGTGCTTCGCGATCGCGTCGATCTGATCCATTTTCCCCTCGGCAGCGGCAGTCTCAAGCGGGTGGCGCCCGACGTGATCAGCGTTCACGATCTGCTCTGCGTGCGCTCGTCACTTCTCGACTACGGCATTCGGATGCGCGGCCTGCGCTTCCGGTTGCGCAAGCGCTGGCATCGCCGCGCGATTCCCGCGAGCCTGGAGCGTGCGCGGCGCCTGATCGCTTCGAGCGAGGCGACGCGCCGCGATCTGATCGAGCTTCTCTGCGTGCGGCCGGAGCGAATCTCGGTGGCGCCCCTGGCCGTGGCGCCGCGCTTTCGTACCCGTCCCTCGAAGGCGGAGGTGTCGCGCTTCACCGAAGCACGCGGACTTCGCCCCGGCTACGTGCTCGGGCTCTCCTCGATCGATCCGCGCAAGAATGCCCATCGGCTCATCGATGCCTACGCCGAGCTGCCCTACGCGCTCCGCGCGGCCCATCCGCTGGTGGTGCTGCTCACCCAGGACACCTACGCATCGAGCTTGCGAGCGCGGGCGGCGATGCGTGGGGTCGCACACGCCGTGGCATTCGTGCCTCACGTCGCGGACGGGGAGCTGCCGCTCGTCTACGCAGGTGCCTCGGCGCTCGCGTTTCCATCGCTCTTCGAGGGATTCGGCTTGCCGGTGCTCGAAGCGATGGCGTTGGGCGTGCCAGTGGTCGCGTCGCGCGTGGGCGGCATCCCCGAGGTGGGCGGCGACGCCATCGAGTACGTCGATCCGCTCGTGCCGGCGTCGATCACCGCTGGCCTCGAGCGCGTGCTCGCGGACTATCCGCTGGCGGAGCTCATGCGGGAGGCCGGCCCGGCGCGCGCCGCCGACTTCACCTGGGAGCGGACCGCCGAGGCGACACTCGCTGCGTACCACGCGGCGCTGGCATGAGCGCCGGTCGCGGCCCCGGGGTCGCCACCAACGCGGTGCATTTGCTCGCAGGCGGCGTCTCGGCCCGGTTCCTGTCGTTCGTGGGGTTCTGGCTCTTCACGCACGTGCTTTCGCGCGCCGACGTGGGCGTGATCTCGCTGGCGTTGTCGGTGGGGGCGATGTGCTTCGAGCCCGGCGATGGCGGCCTCGATCCCATGGTGGTTCGCGCGCTCACGCGTGCCCACGGCCGTGAGGCGCGGCGCTTCGGCGCGGCGCTGGTCGCCAAGGCGCTCTACGGCAGCGTCGGCTTGGTTGTGGCACTCGGGATTCTCACCGCGCTGGTGCCGGATGCCGCTTCCCGCCACGCCGTTTGGCTGGTCGTCTGCGGGTGGTGGCTTGGTTGTTTCGGTCGTACCGTGACGTCGGTGTTTGCGGCCCACGAGCAATTCGTCTGGAAAGGGCTCTTGGATCTCGGTCGCTCCGCCACGCTGGCCTGTGGCGGTGTGGTGGTGTGGCTTGCCCACGGACCGCTGGTGGCCGCGGGGCTCGTTCACGGCGTGGCCGAGGTGGCGCAGGCGGGCATGACGATCGCGGTTCACCGCGCGCGATTTCGCGACGTGTTACCGCGTTTCGACGCGCGCCTGGCGTGGCGCATGGCGCGCCAGGCGTGGCTGCCGAGCCTGTCGGCGCTGGCGTCGATGATCTATTTGGTGGGCGATCGCGTGGTGCTGTGGCGATTCGCGGGGCGCGCCGAGGTCGGGGTTTACGAGGCGGTATCGCGGGTGCCGCTGGCGATCGCGGTGCTACCGGCGGCACTCGCCGCCGCGGCATTCCCCGCCATCGCCGGTCGTGACCGCGGCCGAGCGCAGCGCATCTATCGCGAGACGCTGGTGCTGCTCGTCACGCTGGCCGTGCCGCTGGCGGTGGGAGGCGCGGTGCTCGCCGACGCGGGGGTGGCACTTCTGTATCCCGCGGATTACGCGGAAGCCGCGCGCCCGTTCGCCTCGATCTGGATGGTGGTGGGGGCGGTGATCTTCGTGTCGTACGTGCCGAGCGCCTCGCTCTTGGCGCTCGGTCGCACGTTGGAGCTGGCGCGGATCACGGCGGCGCTCGCCGCCGGCAACATCCTGCTCAATCTGCTGGTCGATCCGTTCTTCGGCACGCGCGGCGCGGCGTCGGTGATGTTCGTGACGCAAGTCGTCGGCCTCGTCGCCTACTCGAGAGCAGCTGGCCGCGAGCTCGGTGTCGCCGGACCGTGGCGGGTGCTGCGGCCCGGCGTGCTCGTCGCGAGCGCCGTGAGCGGGCTCGTCGCGTGGTACGTGCCCGGACACGTTTTGATCCGCGCCGGCGCCGGCGTCGCGGCGTATGCGGGAGCGCTGGTCGCGCTCGGTGCGTGGCCGCGCGAGGCGATCGCGACGCTGCGCGAGGTCGCCCACGATGCCGATGCGGCACGTGCTGCCGCGCCGCTGCCGCCGCTTGCGTGAGGCCGGCCGTGAGTGCCGGCGAGAGGCGCTTCAGCGTTGCTCGAGCAACCACGCGGTGGCGTGCTGAATCACCTCGGGGAAGGTCGCGAGGCCCAGCTTGCCCTTGATTCGCGCCCGGTAGGTCTCGATGGTCTTCACGCTGAGGCACATGCGGCGCGCGATCTCGACGGTCGAGAGCCCGGCGCCCATCAGCTCGAAGGCTTGCAGCTCGCGATCGCGCAGGCTCGCTTCGGCGCGCACGCGCTCACTGATGTCGACCGCCAATCCGCCCACGAAGCGCGTGCCGTCCTCCGCGTGGAACGGAAACTTGTTGGCCAGCCACGTCGTGATTGCGCCATCCGCGGCGGGGGATTCTTCCACGACCTCGATCGCTCGATCGCTTTCGATCACGGCCTGGTCGTGCCGACGGAGTGGCTCGGCGACGCCGGGCGAGAAGCGATCGAGGTCGGTCTTTCCGACCCAGTCCGGGAAGGGCACGCCGAGCCGTTCCTGGAGGATGCGGTTCAGGAACACGTAGCGCCCGGACTCGTCCTTCATCCAGGCGACCACCGCGCTGTTCTCGAGAAAGGCATGCAGGCGCCTCTCGCTCTCCCGTGCCTCGGCCTCGGCGTGCTTGCGTGCGTGTACGTCCAACGTGATGCCGAGAATGCGCGCCGGCTCGCCCGCCGCGCCCGACAAGGGGCGGCCGAACGTCGCCATCCAGCGCTCGCCGAGCGTGGGATGGCGGATGCGGAACTCGCAGTGCAGGTCGCTTCGGCGCGCGAGCGCGTCCGCAATGGTCGCTCGCAGTCGCTCCTGGTCCTGGGGCACGACGCACTCCAGGGCGTCCGCCGTCGAGACCCGAGCGCGCGGCATCACTCCCCACAGCTCGAACATCTCGTCCGACCACCACGCATCGTCCCGGGTGAGGTCCCAATCCCAAGCGCCCCCGCCAGCGGCGCGCAGCGCGAAC
>CAYVDO010000459.1:0-6080 GCA_964450125.1 uncultured bacterium | reverse complement strand
GGCAGGAACTCGTTCGTGCTACCGACCATTTCGCGGTACGCATCGAGCAGCGCCGCCCGCCCTTGGATCGGCGGGCGATCGCCGGTATCGATCGTGCCGTCGTCGGTGAAGAGCGCGATCGCGGCCTCGACGTCGCGGCGCCACACCGCGTCGGCGTAGCGGCGCGCGAGCTCACGGATCGCCTCCAGGTCCTCGAGCCGCCGCAGCCGTTCTTCGAGCGTCACGCGGCGTGCCTCAAACCTGCCCTTCGGGTGGCGCGACCAGCGCCTCGGCGACCAGCTCGGCGATGTCGGCTGCGCGAATCGTCTTTCCCGGATCGAGGCTCTTGAGGGCGTCGTCGAACATCTGCATGCAGAACGGGCACGACACGGCCGCCGTCTTGGCGCCGCACTCCTTCACGTCCGCGAGCCGCATGTGGTTGATGCGGGTCTTGGGATCGTCGTCCATCCACGCGTAACCGCCGCCCGCACCGCAGCAAAGCGACTTCGACTGGCTGCGTGCCATCTCCTTGAGCTCGCCCGGCGCCGCGAGCGCGCTCAGCACCTGGCGCGGCTCGTCGAAGACTCCGTTGTGGCGACCCAGGTAACACGGGTCGTGGTAGGTCAGGGAATCCAGCCCGGTCTCGAGTCGAAGCCGGCCGTCTCGCACCAGCTCGGCGATGAGCTGGGTGTGGTGCACGACCTCGTAGTGCCCGCCGAAATCGGGGTACTCGTTCTTGTAGCTGTTGAAGCAGTGCGGACACGTGGTGATGATCTTCTTGACACCGTAGTTTCCGAGCGTCTCGATGTTCTGCTTGGCGCAGATCTGGAACGTGAACTCGCCGCCCACCCGCCGTGCTGGGTCGCCGGTGCAGACTTCCTCCGAGCCCAGGATCGCGAAGTCGACTCCCGCCGCCTGAAGGACCTTCACCATCGCACGCGTGACCTGAATGTTCCGGTCGATCATCGCGCCGGTGCAGCCCACCCAGTAGAGGTACTCGGCGGTGGCACCGTCGCCCAGCACCTTCACGTCGAGGTCCTGGTACCACTCGTCTCGGTTGTGGGGCGCCTTCGCCCATGGGTGCATGCGGTCGTCCATGTTCTTCAAGAAGAGCTGGGCGGCTTCGCTCATCTTGGACTCGGTCATGACCAGGTGGCGGCGCATGTCCACCATCTTGGGAATGTGCTCGATGAACACCGGGCATTCGTGCGTGCACGCGCCGCAGGTGCGGCATCCCCAGAGCTCCTCCTCGAGCACGGCTGGACGAGCTGCACCGGCTTCGGTGGGCGCGTCACCGAAGAGCGGCGCACGCGGCGCCACGGAGGCGTTCTCGCTCGCAGCGCCCTCCACGCCGGCGACGTTCTCGCCGCGAGCGAGACGCGCCAAGAGCGACGCCGGCCCCACCTCGCTCAGGTGGCCCTTCATGTCCTGGATGAGCTTGCGCGGCGAGAGCGCGACGCCGCTCAAGCTGGCGGGGCATACGGCCTCGCAGCGCCCGCAGTTCATGCAGGCGTCGAGGTCCATCAAGCTCTTCCACGGGTACTGCTCGATCTGGCTGGTGCCGAGCACCACCTCCGCGTCGGGGTCGGCTTCGAGCGCCTCGTCGATGTCGAAGTGGCTGAGCTTGCCGCTCGGCTCGAGGTTGCGGAGGAGGATGTTCGCGGTGCCGAACCAGATGTGGTTGAGCTTGCCGTACGCCATGTAGCCGAGCAGCCCGAACGCGGTGAACGCGTGGAACCACCACACGCCGCGGT
This sequence comes from uncultured bacterium, assembly GCA_964450125.1. GTDB lineage: Bacteria > JADJOY01 > JADJOY01 > JADJOY01 > JADJOY01 > JADJOY01. Next base: position 4,347 of record CAYVDO010000459.1, on the reverse strand, counting down.
GCGCGGCGTGGAGCGCGCCCTCGCTCAGGCCCGAAACGGCCGTCGCGACCAAGAAGCCTCCAGGCGACCACATCGCCAGGCTCGGGTTCTGGCGGAGCTCGGTGCTGGCGATGCGCAAGCCCTCGACGACGAAACCCTGCGCGAAGACGAGCGCGAGCAACCCGATCGCGATCCAGTCGTCCGTGAGCGTGTGAAGGCGCGGCACCTTCTGCACGCCACGCCGCCACAGGAAGATCGCGCAGCCCACCAGTCCGAGGAGTCCGAACACGTCGCTCACCAGCGAGTAGCCGAGATAAAGCGGCCCTTTCAGGTAGTGGATGCCGGTCCACTCCTGGATCGCGATCATGCCGGTCGCGATCAGCTCGACCAGGAAGCCGTAGAAGATGAAGAGGTGCGCCACCCCGGGCACGGGATCACGCAACAGCCGGCGATGACCGAAGATCTCTGCGACGAGGCCGCGCACGCGCTCGTCCATGTGGTCAGTGCGTGTCGCCGTGCCACCCAGCCGCCAGAGCTGCACGCGCTTCCAGATTCCGCGGGCGGCGAAGCCCACCGCGAGCGCGGCGAGGCCGTAGATCGCCATGCCGAAGGCGATGTTCCAGTAGATCTGTCGAGTCGCTTCCATTGCTCTCGTCCCGTTCCGCGTCTCTCGCAGAGCTAGCCCTGAGCTAGACGCTTGGCGCTTCCTTCAGGGCCCGATGACCATTCACGATTCGCATCGAGCCAGCCTCCAAGATGTAGGGGGGGCGAGAGCCCGCCCGCAGATGCGGGGCCGTTGCGGGCGGCCTCGCGGCCGCCCCAAGGAACGACTCGCGCCGAATCGTGGATGACCATCTGGACGAAGCTTCCTCGGGGGCTCATCGAGCCCCCCACCCCCAAGTCGCCTCGCTGCGCTCGCGGCGCGCTTCGGGCGCGTGCCGTTCGTCACTCCCTGCAACTCAGGCTCACGATTCGATGCGCTCATCTCGGGGCTCGACGATCACGGCGTAGGCGCTTCCTTCTTGTTCTCGGCGAGAATCGCCATCAGCGTGTCGAAGCCGAGCTGACCCACGGGCCAGCCCGCGTAGTGCGCTACGTGGATCATGAGCTCGGAGAGCTCTTTCTTGGTGAGATCGCCTTTCATCGCCTGCCGAAGATGGAGGGCGAGCGACTCTTCCTTCATCTGCGTGAGCAGGATCGTGAGCGTGACCAGGCGCCGGTCGCGAATCGAGAGGCCCTCGCGTGCCCACACGTCGGCGAACAAATTCTCGACGGTGAGCTTGAGGAACGCGGGGCCTTCCTCGGGGGGACGGAACCCGATCACCTCCTCGAACACCTTCGCGCCCTTCTCGAACTTCTCGGATGGCATGCCAGCTCCTTCCACAGCGCGACCTCGTGGGCTTGGGCTCGAGCCCTGGGGCGCGAGAGGTCTTCGGGCGTCCGTCCTCGAGCCGCACGCTCGGTTCATGCGGGCACCAGCCGCATCGGCAGGTGCTCGGGACCGCGCACGATGACGTTCTGAACCAGCCGCGGTTGGCCTTCGGGAACGAGCTCGCGGGCGTGGGCGAGGAGGACGTCGAAGAACGTCGACGTCTCGAGGCGCGCCAACATCGAGCCGAGACAGTGGTGGATGCCACTGCCGAACGACAGATGATCGTTGTCGCTCACGCGATCCACCTGAAATGCGTCCGGCTCCGGGAAGGCGCGTGGATCGCGATTGGCGGCGGCGATGGTGAGCATCACCCGCGCGCCCGGTGGGATCGTGCCCCCGTGAAGCTCGACCGGCCGCGTGGTCGAGCGGAAGAAGCACTTCGACGGCGGCCCGAAGCGCAGCATCTCCTCGACGGCGCCAGGTAGAAGCTCCGCGTGCCGCGCGCGCAGCTTCACGAGCTCACCAGGGTTCGCCATGAACGCGAGGAGCGCGTTCCCCAGCAGGTTGGTCGTCGTCTCGTTGCCGGCGATCAAGAGCAAGATGCAGAAATGCGAGGCCTCCTTGTCGGTGAGCGCCTCGCCCTCGCCCGCCTGGGCGATCCGCGTGATGAGGTCCGTGCCGGAGCCCGTGCGCCGCTCGCGCACCTTGGCGTGGAAGTAGTCGTTGAGGGCCTTGAACGACTCGGCCGTGCGGCGCCCGACCTCGGGGTCGAGGTGCTGGCTCACGCCTTCCACCATGAAATCGGACCACTGCTTGAACTGGGCGAGGTCTCCGTCGGGGATGCCGAGCATCTCGACGACGACCTGCACGGGCAGCGGCAGCGTGAGCTTCCGGAATGCGTCGAAGGGCTGGCCGTCGAGCAGCGGCAGGATCAGCTCCTCGCAGATCGCGCGGATCCGCGCCCCCCAGCCTTCCTCGACGGCGCGGCGCGTGAAAACCGCCTGCACGATGCGCCGCAGCCGCGTGTGCTTGGGTGGATCGGTGGCGATGAGGCCCGGCTGGAAGCCGGGCTCCGGGCTGTTGCCGTGGGCGGACGAGAAGGTCTCGTGATCGCGGAACGCCTCGCGCACGTCGGCGTAGCGCGAGAGCACCCAGTACCCGCGACGGGCCACGTGGTGAAGCGGTGCCTCCTCGCGCAGCCGCGCGTACCACGGATACGGATCGGCGATGACGACCGGATCGAAGGGGTCGAAATCGAGCACCGCGGGAAGCCCTCGAACGCCGTGATTCCGCGTCGTTCACGCCTTGACGGCCCAAGTAGAACATGTTTCATTTTGGAAGGAAACCGCTACGACCTCGCCTCACGTTCGATCCCAAAAAACAGGCGCTTTTCGCTCGTCCACCCGCAGCCCGCTGGAACGCGTTCCCGGCCGGAGAGAGAGCCCGAGATGGCGAAGAATCCGCTCCACACCCCGTTCTGCGAGATGTTCGGGATCGAGTACCCGATCATCGCCTTCACCCACTGCAAGGACGTGGTGGTGGCCGTCACCAACGCCGGCGGCTTCTCGGTCCTCGGCGAGGCGATGCACACGCCCGACGAGATCTCGGCGGACATCAAGTGGATTCGCGACCGCATCGGCTCGAAGCCGTTCGGCGTGGACCTGGTGCTGCCCGCGTCGGTGCCGCCCGCGGGCGGTCTCGACGAGCTCAAGTCGAAGATCCCCCAGAGTCACCGCGACTACGCGGACATGATCCACAAGAAATACGACGTGCCCGCACCCAAGGGACGAGAAGCGCTGCATCAGTGGGGCGGGCTCAACCAGCAGATGGCGCGCGCCCAGCTCGAGGTGTTGCTGGAGGAGCGCGTACCGCTGCTTTGCTCGGGGCTCGGTAATCCCGCGTTCATCCTGGACGCAGCCCACGCCCGTGGCATCAAGGTGTTCGGGCTCATCGGCAAGACCCGCCAGGCCAAGCGCGAGATCGAGGCCGGCGTGGACGGCATCATCGCCCAGGGCTACGACGCCGCCGGCCACACCGGCGAAATGGGTACCTTCTCGATCGTGCCCGAGGTCGTGTCCGTCGCACAGGGCAAGCCGGTCATTGCTGCAGGCGGCGTCACCACGGGCCGCCACCTGGCCGCTGCGCTCTGCCTCGGCGCCGCGGGAGTTTGGACCGGCACGCTCTGGCTCGCGTCGCGGGAGAGCGACGTGGACATGATCATCAAGGAGCGGCTGATCGCGTCGAGCGCCGAGGACACCGACTTCTCGAAGTCGATCTCGGGAATGACGATGCGGGTCCTCAAGTGCCCGTGGACCACCGAGTGGAAGAAGCCCGAAGCCCCCGCGCCGCTCGCCGCTCCCTACCAGATGCTGCTCAGCTCGCCGTACATCCAGGGTGCCAACGACAACCGCCGCGCCGACTTGATGACCGAGGCCGCGGGCCAAGGCGTGAGCTTCGTCACCGCCATGAAGCCCGCGCGGCAGATCGTGATGGACGTCGTCGACGAGGCCCTCACCACCTTCGAGAACCTCACCGGCGGCGACGAGTGAGCGAGCCCGAACGCCGGTTGGAGGCGTATCCGAGTGTCCCGGGCTTCGACCCAAGCGTCGCAGGCAAACGTGCCGAGTGCGACGGCGGCGGCCCGATCGTGGGCACCCGCTACGCCGGGCGGCAGGAGTTCACGGGAACGCTGAGCGGCGAATTCGTCGACCACGGCGATCCGCCGTGGCGCTGGTACCTGCTCACAGACCTGGAGCGCAAACCCGACAACTACACCGACGAGTGCGTGTGGTGCGAGTCGGGCAGCGTGTTCCTGGTCGACGAGCCCAACCGCGTCCCGGGGCGTCGGTAGCCTTGGGTGACACGGACGAAGAGGCGAACCAGGATCGGAACAAGCTAACCCTTGCGGGCCCAGTCCACGAGCGGACTCGCCGATCGGCGGGTGGCAGAGCCACCCCGGCGAGCGGTGCGAGCCGACTCGGGGGTGGGGCCCCGCC
>CAYVDO010000458.1:0-6101 GCA_964450125.1 uncultured bacterium | reverse complement strand
CAGAGCACCTCCCTTACAAGGAGGGGGTCACAGGTTCGAGTCCTGTAGCGCCCACAAAATCCGGTGTTTCACCAGCTCAGAGGCCATAAAGGCAAGACTCGGACGAAGGCAGTAGTGTTAGCACACCGCTTCTAGAGCGCCTAACTATTGCCTGCGGAGTGCGAGGGTGTGCCGTGAAAAACACCGAAATCGGGGTGTCTGCACCGCCTGGCAGCATCACGAGGCTCACGAAATCGTGGGGGCTCAGCCTCCGCGCCGGCAACAAATCTCCGCGCACAGTCGACGGATACCAGGCCACGGTTCGGCTTTTCGACGAGTACCTGACCGCTGCGGGGATGCCGCGAGAGGTCGCCAACATCAGTCGCGAGCACGTCGAGAGCTACCTCGTCGACCTCCTCGAGCGGGGCAACAAGCCGGCGACGGTGGCCACCCGGCACAAGGGATTGCGGGTCTTCTTCGGGTGGCTCCTCGAGGAAGGCGAGATCACCGAGAGCCCGATGCGCAACGTGAAGCCGCCGGCTATCCCCGATGAGCCGGTGCCGATCCTCGAGCCCGACGAGATCAAGCGCCTGATGAAGGCGTGCGACGGACCCACCTTCGAGGACCGCCGCGACCTCGCCATCCTCATGCTGCTGCTCGACACGGGCATGCGGCGCACCGAGCTCTCCGAGCTGCGACTGGCCGATGTCGACTGGGACGACCAGGTCGCCGTGGTCATGGGGAAGGGCCGACGCCCGCGGCCGTGCCCGTTCGGCGCCAAGACCGCCAAGGCCCTCGACCGCTATGTGAGGATCCGCGAGAAGCACCGGCTCGCCGAGCTCCCCGGCATGTGGCTCGGATCACGCGGCCAGCTGTCCAGCCAGGGTGTGCGCCTCATGCTCGAACGGCGAGGTCGCGAGGCCGGCGTGCAGGGTCTGCACGCCCACCGGTTCCGTCACACCTTCGCTCACCAGTGGCTCGCCGAGGGCGGCAACGAGGGCGACCTCATGCGACTCACCGGATGGCGCTCGAGGCAGATGCTCAACCGCTACGCAGCGTCCGCTGCAGACGAACGTGCCCGCGAAGCACACCGCCGGTTCAGCCCCGGAGACCGCCTATGAGCGAAGCGGGCGGCAACTGGATGGATCATCTGCCGACCGCGCCGCACGAGTGGTCCCTCGAGCAACAGGCGGAGGTGAATGCGTGGGCGGCCATGCAAGCTGCGCTCTGGGAGGTATCGGTTTCATCTGACTCGGGAAAGCCCCGGCGTCTGCTCACGGTTCGCTGCGGCGTGAACGACTGCGGTGCGCAGGTGGCAACAGTCGTCGCGTCGATTCATGGCCCCCTGTTCAGGTCTCGTCTGCGTCCTGAGCCTGGGGATCGGACGCTTGCACCGACTGAGCGACTTGCACGGCGCCTTGGCCCGCAACTCGACGCCGGCCCAGGCCTCGAGGATCTACTCCACGATCGTCTAGGTGCGGAGCTTTACGAGATCTACAACAGAGGTGAGGACACCGAGGAACCCCTCGCCGAGCAGATCTGCGAAGACCTGTTGACCTACCCGACCGGAGGGCCTGAATGGCATCCGCCCTTGCTCGTCCGGTGCAAGAGACACCCTGAGGTGAAGGAGCTCGACCGCGACGAGATCGTCGCTCTCGTGGCCAGCCCCGACCAGGATGGGCGACGGACCCTCAAGGTCTGACCACAAGAAACGGTGCCGTGCACACCGTTGAGATCGCTGCGACTGGCGGCGAACGGAGTCGGAACGAATGGTGACCCACCCCGAATGGGCCGATCGAAACGGCACGGCGGAGCATCCGCGCGTGAAGCACAGCGCTCGGCAATGCTGTGCGCACAACGTGACGCTCGGCCGTGGTCGGCCAAAATCCCGTCCAGTGTGTGGCATCGCTGGAACCGAACCCCGAAAGGGGCTGGTTCCTCATGCCCAAGAGCGATCCGCTCACCGCCCAGCAGCGAGCCCTCCGAGCCAGACTCGCCGCTCACACCCTGCACAGCAAGGTTGACGGCCGCGATCACACAGCGCCGGCGCGCCAGGCGTTTCTCGACCGTTTCGAACGTGAGGTGGACCCTGACCGCTCGCTCTCGTCCGCAGAGCGGGCGCGGCGGGCTGAACACGCCAGGAAGGCGTACTTCACACGACTCGCCCTTCGATCCGCCCAGGCTCGACGTGCTCGGCGACAGGATCCGGACGGTGGTTGCTGATGGATGGTCGCCCCGAGCGCCCTCGCGACACCTGGGCGATGATCCCTCGCGAGCTGATCGAGCGGGCGCCGGACGACGTCTGTTTGCGGATCTTCGCCTACCTGGACCTCTGCCAAGGGGAGAAGGGGTGGCCGGTCCGTGGCATTGGCCGAGTCGCCAGAGCTCTCGCACTCCAAGAACGGACCGTGTCGAAGCACTACGGACACCTCGAGAAGGCGGGCTGGATACGTGTTGAGCGCGAGGAAGGGACCGCAAAGAAGAAGCTCGCCCGTGTGATTCACAATCCGGCCCGCCGGCGCTGGGCCGATGGCGTTTCAGCTCTACCCGACCGGCCGGGGCGCTACCGGGAGCCCAGTCGGATCGGGCAGGTGCTCGCGCACTTCGCGGAGCACGATCACGACGAAGAGACCGGGTTCGAGCCTTCCGACGAGTCCGCGTTGGGGCAGAGCGGTGGTGCGCCAGACGCACCACCCGATGCGCGCGCGGCGCACCTCGAGGACCCGACCTGTGGTGCGTCCGGCGCCCCACAGTCTTTGTCTAAGAGGTCTGAATGGTGCTCAGTGGAACAGAGCGGCGAGGTAGCGGCCTGCTCAGCGTGCAGGCAGGAGCCTGTGAGTTGGCTGGTCTTCCTCGTCGGGGGAGGCGAGCAGCAGGTTTGTGACGACGATGCCGACGCGCTCGTCCGACAAGGTGGTGTTGCCCGTCGCGTTCGTGTCGATCCCAGAGACCCTGCGAGCTTTCCGGGGGACCCGTTCACTGTGGACTCCACCACGAATCAGGCCCTAAGCCGGCTCACGCTGAGCCTCCTCCTCGAGGCGTTCCCGGGTGCGGACGTCATCGATTAGACTGAGACCGCTAGTCCGCAGAACCACTGAGGGCGCGGGGAGCCGCTGACTACGAGTACGAGATCGAGGCGGAAACAATGTGGGGCGCCTCCAATAATTCGAGTCCGCATGAGACTCCTTGGAGGGGGTGGTGGGGGACCCCCTCGGGGGCCCCGGGGGCGCCGAGTGCGCTTGTCTGCCCGCACAAGGTCGACGGCACGCCAGCCGCCCAGTTCGATGCTGTGCGATAACCAGCGGGTGCAGCCCACCTGCCGCCGCCTCTCACATCGAGAGCACCTACTGGGATCGCGATGCCGACCTTGCGGCGCATCCACCTCCGGCCTTGCTTCGCATCCCTCCTCACTACCTGGCCAGGTTCGATCGTGCACGACTCTGGGCCCGTGCTGTCGCGTCGAGACCTCGGTGCCGCTACGGGACCGAAGGCCCACCGAAGTCGCGTGGGACCCGCTCGCACTGTTTCCGGCGCCATTTCGGGGCTCCTGGACCGCCGCCGTCTGCCGCCCCCTGAAACGAGGTCGCTCGAGGTCGGACGGGCCCCTAAGCGGCGCTGTCTAGCTTCATCGAGCTCAACACGGCGCGAACTGTGGCTGGCCACCACTGGGCCCCACCCTGAGCAGTTGCCACCTGGTCTCGGTTGAGGCCCTCGGCGATCTGTCGGAGCGTGGCGCCGTTGGTCCGCTCATCTGCGATTCGATCCCGGACTGCCTCCGGGAGACTGACTGGGCGACCGAGGCGCCGGCCCTGCGCCTTCAACTGACTGAGTGCCGCCCGAGTGCGCTCCGAGATCACCCCGCGCTCCCATTCGCTGACACTCGCCATGACATGGGCGACGAGCCGGCCGGTTGCGGTTGTGGTGTCCACGTCCACGTCCAGGGCGACGACTCCCCAGCCCTCGCGTACTGACTGATCGAGCAATCCGGCGAAGTCAGACAGCGACCTCGTGAGTCGGTCCAGCTTGCTGACCACCACGCCTTCTGCTCTGCCACTCACCAGTACCTCGAGCACCTCGGCGAAACCAGGCCGATCAGCGGGGGACCGACGCGCGCTCACAGCGGCATCGCTGACGATCCCCACGAGCTCCCATCCTCGACGCTCCACCTCTGCCTCGATTGATGCGCGTTGGGCATCCAGGCCGAGGCCCGAGAGCGCCTGTTCGTCGGTGCTGACCCGCACGTATCCGATGACCTTCATGCCGGAAGTATAGCAAAGGGTCATTTACTATATCTAGTTCGATGCACGATCTCGCTCTGACCCGAGATCCTCTATCCATCTGCTCGGCATCGCCTGACTCTGGGTGGCCGTGCGGCCGGCACCGAATTCGACCGTGCGAGCCTTCCGGACGCGTCTTCACCCGGAGTTGCTGACCGAAAGTGGCACGCTCGCGATGTCGACCTGGGCGGCGTTCCTCAGAGTGCTGGGACCCAACTCGCATGGACTCCCTTCGGCGCTGGTGATTCGCTGACGGCCTTCGCCTGCCCGGACTCCACCTTCGCAATAGCGATGCCCCGGCTCAGCGTGAGGCGGAGAGGCAACGATGGGTCAGATGGCCGGGCGAGTGAGTTGCAGAGTGCGCGCCACCTCACCCGGGATGTAGGCGATCTGACCGAGTGCGCGTGCGCTCTGCAACCGCTCCACCAGGTCGTTGGAACCGTGACCAGGGTCGATCCCGAGCTCGGTGAGTGTCATCTCGCGATGGCCGGTGCGGGCGGCGTAGGTGGACAACACCAAATCTCGAGTGACCGTGCTCCGGCGAGTAGGGCTGGCGCCCGGCTGGTGGCGGTCGAGGAGCGGGAAGTCTGCAAGAAGTAGTGCCAGTGCAGGGAGATCGAGGTCGAAGACCTCGGCGACCAGAGAGTCGAGCTCGGCACGTTGCATGGCCCGGATCTCTAGGAGGTCGACGTCCCACCAATCATCGCTCTGGCAAAGGTCACGCGCCAAGCGAACCACGGAACCACCGAGTGGCGTCGACGGCTCGATGCGTGGGAAGGGCAGCTGGCCAAGCTGGAAGAAGTTGAGAGAGGTGCTGACGCGTCGGCGGGCGATCCAATCGATAACGAAGCTGTTGGCCACCGCGAGCCAAACCAGGTGGAGCTCGGGGTCGTCGCGATCGAAGCGCAGGGTCGGCACCTTGTTGCCAGCGACGGCATGGGCGGGCAGGAGCGCAGCCAGCACGGTGCGCTCATTAGCGTGACCGGTGATGTCGCAGAACCCTGCCCGGTCGACGCCGGCTCCGGACGCGTCGGCCACGGAGGCGGGCACGACGTAGTGCGGCACCACCTCGCGGGCGCCCAGACCTTGAGCGGCCCATACCGCCCGGCGGCCCGCGCCACCCTCGTAGCGCTTCGCTCGCGCGTCGAACTGATGAACCATCCGACCTTCATAGACGGGCACCTGGTTCTCAGAGCCTTCCCCGGGCGCCTGGCTGAATAGATGGCTGTCGTTGGTCATGTCGAGTTCCCGCACATACCGACAGGTCCACTCGCAGCCCGGTTCTTCCAGCGTCGGATGCTCGTCGTAGAGACGCTCCAAGAGGGTGGCCTGTTCGTCCGATCGCACGTCCGGAACGGTGCGGCGGCCCCCGCTGACGTGGTCGAGGAACGGCAGGGAGATCGCGACGGACGGGAGGCGGTGCGCGTCGCGAACCTCCTCGACGGACCTCGCCGCGAATTGGGCGCGCTCGATGCCGTGCGACTCGCCCTGCTGCCACACGAGCAGTAAGAAGCGGAACATGGCGTGGATGTCGAACACGCGTCTGGCATTTACTACCTCGGCGATGCCCTCGAAGGTTCCGTTGTCGAAGAGCAAGTTGCGTAGAGGCGTGCAACCGTCGGATCGGAGGAACGCGGCCGGGACGAGCAGGCCGAAGCGACCGCCGTCGGATCGGAGCATCTGATGAACGCGCTCGATGAAGTATCGGTAGAGGTCGGCATCACCGCGACCTTGGTAGACATATTCGCCAGAGGTCCGCAGTGCCTTGGCGTATGACCGAACGTCGTTGGCGTGGATCTCCCAGCTCGTTTCTACGGCGCCAGTGCGTCGCAACCGATCCCTGAG
>CAYVDO010000457.1:0-6112 GCA_964450125.1 uncultured bacterium | reverse complement strand
GGGCGATCTGAGCCCTGTGTCGGGGTTGAGCGCGCTGACGTCGTTGGATTGCGCGGGCACGTCGGTGAACGATCTGCGTCCTGTGTCGGGGTTGAGCGCGCTGACGTCGTTGGATTGCTCGCGCACGTCGGTGAGCGATTTGCGTCCTGTGTCGGGGTTGAGCGCGCTGACGTCGTTGCATTGCTCGGACACGCAGGTGGGCGATCTGCGTCCTGTGTCGGGGTTGAGCGCGCTCACGTCGTTGGATTGCTCGGGCACGCAGGTGGGCGATCTGAGCCCTGTGTCGGGGTTGAGCGCGCTCACGTCGTTGGATTGCTCGGGCACGCAGGTGGGCGATCTGAGCCCTGTGTCGGGGTTGAGCGCGCTGACGTCGTTGGATTGCGCGAACACGTCAGTGGCGGATCTGCGTCCTGTGTCGGCGTTGAATGCGTTGACGTCGTTGGATTTCTGGAACACGCGGGTGAGCGATCTGAGCCCTGTGTCGGCGTTGAGCGCGCTCGCGTCGTTGGATTGCTCGTTTACGTCAGTGAGCGATCTGCGTCCTGTCTCGGGGTTGAACGCGCTCACCGCGCTGGATTGCTCGCGCACATCGGTGAGCGATCTGCGTCCTGTGTCGGAGTTGAGCGCGCTGAGGTTGTTGGATTGCTCGGGCACGTCAGTGAGCGATCTGAGTTCGGTGTCGGGGTTGAGCGCGTTGACGTCGTTGGACTGCGCGCGTACGTCGGTGAGCGATCTGAGCCCGGTGTCGGGGTTGCGTGAGCTGACGTCGTTGGATTGCTCGGGCACGCCGGTGAGCGATCTGAGTCCTCTGTCGGAGCTGAGCGCGCTGACGTGGTTGAATTGCGCGAGTACGCCGGTGAGCGATCTGAGCCCTGTGTCGGGGTTGAGCGCGCTCACGTCGTTGAATTGCTCGGACACGCAGGTGAGCGATCTGAGTCCTCTGTCGGGATTGGTCTCACTCGCGGAGCTGGCCTGCTCGAACACCTTGGTGGGAGATCTGGCTGCGATAGCGAAGCTCCCCGCGCTCCAGTCGCTCGACTGCTCGGCGACGGCGGTTCAGGATCTCTTCGTGCTTGCGAGCGCGTCTCACCTGAGTCAACTGCGTTTGAATGAGTGCAATCTTCCCGCGATTCCGCGAGGGATCCTCTTTCTTGATTCACTCAGCGGTCTCTACCTTCACGGAGCTTCGATTCCCGAGCTTCCTGGTGACCTCCTCTCGCAGGAACCGTGGGAGAGCTGCCTCACCGCCGTTCGCGACCACGTCCTCGACCTCGAAGCCGGCGCCGAGCCGCTCCGCGATTGCAAATTGATCGTTCTGGGAAACGGGCGTGTGGGGAAGACGCAGATCTGCAGGCGTCTCGCCGGGCTGCCGTTCGACGAAACCGTTCCGTCGACCCATGGAATCACCGTCGACACGATCGCGTTCGGCGATCCAGCAGTAGGTCCGGTGCTCAACGTGTGGGACTTCGGCGGCCAGGACATCTATCACGGTACCCACGCACTCTTCGCCCGGACCCGGGCGGTTTTTCTGATCGTCTGGAACCCCAAGTCCGAAGCAACGGATGAGTACGAACACGATGGGCTCACCTTCCGAAACAACCGGCTTCCGTACTGGCTCGAATACGTTCGCCACCTCGGAGGTGCCGGGAGTGCGGTCATCGTGGTGCAGAGCCAGTGCGATCGGCCACAGCAGGAAGAGCCGGTGCTGCCCGTTTCGCGCGAGCTGTTGGAGTTCTCGTTCCGTCGCGTTCTGAGCTTCAGCGCGAAGAACGATCGCGGCCGCGGCACGCTCGACGACGCGATCACCGAAGCCATAGCGCATCTGCGGGCGCGTGACGGCATCGCCACCATCGGCAAGGGACGTGCGGAGGTGGTGCGGCGTTTGCGCCGGTGGCTGGCAGAGGATCTCGTGCGTCCAGCCGAGGAGCGCCTTCACCGGACGATTTCAAGGCGCGATTTCGGGGCCCTTTGCAGCGAAGTCGGCGGAATTCACTCGCCGGAGAGCCTGCTCAAGTACCTCCACGATGCAGGCGTGGTTTTTCACCGCGGGGACGAGTTCGGTGACGAGATCGTCCTCGACCAATCGTGGGCGCTCGATGCCGTCTATTCACTCTTCGATCGGAGTGGCATCTATCGGAATCTGATTGACCTCAAAGGACGCTTCACTCGATCCCTTCTCGGGCGATTGGCGTGGACGCACTACACGGAGGCGCAGCAGCGGCTTTTCATCCATCTCATGCTCGCCTGCGGCATCTGCTTCGAGGTCCGGCGCGCCGACGATCGCAAGGAGATCGAGGCCGAGTACGCGGCTCCGGATTTGCTGCCGAACCGCGAGGAGGCCGAGTCGGCGTTGCGCGAGCGGCGCTGGCGCAGCGAGAGCACTGGCATTCAAGTTGCCTTCCCCTTTGCCTTTCTCCATCGCGGCGTGATCCGCGGTCTGATCTCGTCGATCGGCAGTGAGGCCGTCGATGCTGGCGTCTACTGGAAATCCGGCGTCTGGGTGAACGACGCCCGCACCGAGGCCGCGGCAGTCGTGGAGGAGCAGCGCAAGGATGACATCGGCGGCGAGATCGTGCTCACCGTCCAGGGCGATGGGCGGGAGACGCTTGCGAGACGGCTGGCGCACTGGATCGTGCGGCGGCCGAACTGGCGTGGTGGCGCGCCGTCGGTCCGGAAGGACGGAGTCGCGCTCGACGAGGCGAACGCACGGACGTTCCTCGAGCTGGACGTCGAATGGCGCCCACGCGACTGGGCGGGTGCACGAAGCCGTAAACCGGTCGGCGAAGGATCTCGCGACGAGCAGACGAGCGACGCGCTCGCGGGTCAACCGGCAGCTTCGCCTTTCGACTTCACGCGCCCCACGGCGCGGCCGAGTACGGCGCCGAGGGTCTTCGTGTCGTACGCGTGGGGCGATGCCACGCCGGAGGGTCAAGCCCGCGAACGGATCGTGGACGAGCTTTGCGTGGCGCTCGGCAAGAACGGGATCGAGGTCATCCGGGACAAGACCCACACCGTGCTCGGCTCACGGATCTCCGATTTCATTCGCGAGATTTCCGAAGGCGATCGCATCATCACCGTCATCAGCGCCAAGTACCTGCGTTCGACGTATTGCATGTCCGAGCTCTTCCAGATCTACCGCCGCTCGGGCGACGACGACCGCCGGTTTGATGAGCGCGTGATCCCGCTGATCTTGCCCGATGCAGCGATCGACACGCTGCCTCAGCGTCTGAAGCACGCGATTCATTGGAAGACCCAGCTCGCAGAGGTCGATCCGCTGATCCAGGATCTCGGTGTACGAAACATCGGTCCTCAGGTCTTGGCCGACTACCAGCGGATGGCCGAGTTCGCTCACAAGACGGCGGAGATCCTCACCCTCGTCAGCGATCGGCTCATCCCGCGCGACTTCGAGCGGATGACCGCCGCGGGCTTCAGAGAGATCCTCGAGCTGGTCACGCGTGAGACGAGCAAGCCCGGGTGATGACACGCCGCAGTACCACCGCCTCCCTCGTGGATTCCCGCGCCGGCTACATCAGGCGCCAACGATGAGAGCGATGCTCATCGGCGTCCCATCCGTTTGCGGCGGGGGACGAGCCCCCGCCCTACGGGTCCGGGAGATGCGACCGCTACAACTCCTGGCGCTGATTGACGGCTCTGCGGATGATTTCCGCCTGGTACAGTCGCGCGGTCGCGGGCGGTGGGGCCGGCGCTCGGGGGGGAACGTGACTCATCGATCGATTCGCGCGATCGCCGCGGTGTGCGCAATGCTCGGGGTTGCCATGACGAACGCCAGCGCCGCCGATCCGCGTGCGGTGTTGAATGCCGCGAAGGCCGCGAGCGGCGGCGCCGCGTGGGACGAGGTCGTCGGCTTGCGCTCCGAGCTCGAGATCGGGGCGGGTGGCATGAAGGGCACGGCGCACCAGCTCGAGGACGTGCGGCGGGGCCGGTTCGTTTCGCGCTTCACCCTGGGGCCGCTCTCGGGCGCCACGGGCGACGACGGTGCGTCCCCGTGGGAGCAGGACTCGTCGGGTCAGTCGCACACGATCGACGCTGGTGACGAGCGGCTGCGGGCGCTCAACGATCGGTACCTGCGTGCCCGCGGCTACTGGTACCCGGAACGTTGGCCCGCGACGTTCGAGGCGCTCGGCACGCGCAAGGAAGGGGATCGCTCGTTCGACGTGGTGCGTGTGATACCCGAGGGCGCGCGAGCGCTCGAGTTGTGGTTCGACGGCGCCAACCACCGCCTGGCGCGAACGGTCGAGAAGGCGGCCATGGAGACCCTCACGACCTCGCTCGCCGACTACCGCGACGTGGGTGGTGTGATGCTGCCCTTCGACGTGCGGATCTCGAACGGCGACACCAAGTACGACCAGACGATCCGCGCGACGTCGATCACCCGCGAGAGCGCCGTCGACGACGCGGCGTTCCGTGTGCCGGAACCGCCGCCACCCGATTTCCGGCTCGCCGGCGACGCCACCTCCACGAGCGTGCCGTTCGAGCTTCTCGGCGGCCACATTCATCTGCGCGTCATGCTCGACGGGCTCGGTCCATTCAGCTTCGTCTGCGACACCGGCGGCCAGAACATCCTGACTCCCGAGGTGGCGAAGACGCTCGGCATCGCGGTGGAAGGCGCGCTCGAGGGGCGTGGCGTCGGCGAGAAATCCGCGGACGTGGGCTTCGCCAAGGTGAAGCAGCTCACCCTGGCCGACGCCACCCTCGACGACCAGGTGTTCGCGGTCTTCGACCTGAGCGAGCTGGCCCGCGTGGGCGGCACGCCTTTCGACGGCATCGTGGGCTACGAGGTCTTCAAACGCTTCGTGGTGCGCGTCGACTACCAAACCCGCAAGCTCACGCTCACGTTGCCGTCGGCCTATCGACCCACGGGAAAAGGGATGGTGGTGCCGTTCACGTTCGACGGCACCCATCCGCAGGTGGATGGCAAGATCGACGGCACCCCCGGCCGATTCACCATCGACACCGGCAGCCGCAGCTCAGTCGATCTGCTTCGCCCGTTCGCCGAGAAACACCAGTTCGCCGCGAAGCTCGGCGCCAAGCTCGAAGGCATCACGGGCTGGGGTGTGGGCGGCCCCAGCCGCTCACTCATCGGACGCGCGCATCGCCTCGAGCTCGGCGACGTGGTGGTCGAGTCGCCGGTCACGTTGCTCGCGCGGAACGAGCGCGGCGGTTTCACCGACCCCTACATCGCGGGCAACGTCGGTTCGGGCGTCTTGGCGCGCTTCAACCTCACCTTCGACTACGGCCACAAGACCATCGTCTTCGAGCCCAATCCCAGCGCGCCTGCGCGCGACACCTACGATCGCGCTGGACTGTGGATGAACGCGATGGCCGACGGGACCTTCGAGGTGATCGAGGTCATCGCTGGCGCGCCAGCAGCGAAGGCGGGCTTGCAGGTCGGCGACCGTGTGCTCGCCATCGACGGCAAGCCCACTCCCGAGCTGCGGCTCCCCGACGTGCGTCTTCGGCTGCGCACCGACGCGGTCGGAACCGAGGTCCGCTTTCGGGTGCGCCGCGCGGACGGGGAACGTGACCTGACGATCGTCCTCGCCGACCTGGTCTGATCCCGCCGCGCGGTGCGTGGGTCGAGGGCCGTCGCGCAGCGGTCCTTCGCCGTAGGCGGCGAGCAGCTCGGGTGAGCTGCGTCCCGCGCCGGCGATGCGGCCGTGGACGTCCACGGCCTCCGTGGGCTCGCGCGTATAGTCGTCGTAGCTCACACGGAAGAGCCCGATGCGGTAGCGATTGCCGGTGTTCCACCCGTAGTCGTCGAGGAGCGACCCGTGGACATAGCCGCGCACGTCGACGCCTTCGCGGAGCGCGTCTTGGATCGCGGCGAGATGGCGCGCCAGGCTGCGCGCGTGAATCTCCCCGCCGCCCGCTTCCGTGCCGTTGGCGAATCCGTAGCCGTTCTCGGTCACGTAGAGCGGCAGATCCGGGTACGCGACACGCCATGCACGTAGCTCGGTGGTGAGCCCGGACGATCGTGGACGTGGCCGTCGTGGTGATGGGTGGTGCTCGTGTAGCCGAGCAGCGGGAAGCCCGGGTTCGGGGCCGGTGGGCAATCAGTCGTCGTGGGCGTGGTTGCCCTCGATCTGCTCGG
>CAYVDO010000456.1:0-6123 GCA_964450125.1 uncultured bacterium | reverse complement strand
CTCTCGAAAGAGCCGGTGGCACTTTGCTTTCATGCTTCGTGAATTTTCCGGGCTAGGGACACCCAAGCAGAAACACCCTCAGAAATCGGGCCTAAGTGCCCGAACTCGAGGTGCTTGGGGATGCCTTGTGGACGGGCGACGGGTGATTGCGAGCTCGGGTCGCTACCGAGCGGGCATTTCGTATTCGAAGTCAGCAGCTTGCGCTACTTCGTCGGCTCCGTATCGCCACGAACTGCCGATATCTGCCCCAATTCCTCGAGCAGCGTCGCGACCTGCGGCATCTCGAGTGGTTTGCGGAGCGTCGCGGTGGCCCCGGCGCGGATCGCGGCATCGATCGCAACCTCCGACAGTTGTCCCGTCGCAGCGACGATGCGCGCGTTCGGATCCGTCAACCGAATTTCCGCGATGAGCCCAATCCCGTCCATACCCGGCATGACCAAGTCCGTGATGACCCAGTCCGGCCGGTTCGCGTGATACGCCGCCACTCCGGCTGCTCCGTCCGCAGCGGTCACCACCCGATGCCCCGCTCGCTCGAGTACGCGAGTCAGCAGCCGCAGGGCGGCCGGATCGTCATCCACCAACAGCACGAATGCCACACACTCTCCGTCGCCGGCGATCACGGTGTGGATCTCTGGCGCGGTTTCGCATGATGCCGAACCGGTTCAAATGCCCGGGTTTTCACGGATTCTGACGGTACCCGCCAAGCCCGGTCAAGTAACGGGTTTCTCACCGATCCCACACATCGGTCCGCTCTGAGGTCGCTCGACGCCGAGGGCGTGCGGAATCGGTGCGCCGGCTCGCTTCGGTTTCGGGCAATGCGTCCCCGCACGGTCGCGGCTCGTCTGTCATGCCGCAGTGCTCGAAGCCTATCCCTCGCACCACCGACGCTGCCTTTTCGCCGAGACACGCGCCGTCTCACGGGCGAGGCGCCTGAGACGCTGCATCCGCGTCACGCGGCGAAAAAGCCTAGGGCCATTGCGCTTGATGCGAGCGCCCACCTTGGCATCCGGATTCCATTGGAACCCACCGCGTCTCACCCGAGCCGGAAGAAACCCCTTCCAGCGAGAGATCCCGAATCACGATGCGCGACGTTTCGTCCTCCTGCCCCGCATTGCCGCTCTCCCGCGCTCGATGCTGCGTGCTGGCGTCGATCCTCCGCCTCGCGTTCGCGACCTTCGGACCCGCGAGCGTGACACCCGAAGCCACGGCATACGCGCAATCACCCGTCCCCGACACCGCCGCCGAGCTCGATCGAGCCCTCGCGATTACGAGCCCGATGGGACTCTTCGATGTACCCGCAGTCGGAGAGAGCGGTTCTGCCTCCGGCGCGAGCCGCGCCGAACAGCTTCAAGACGTGACCGGGCGCTACGACGCCTATGGCGGCCCGGTCGTCGCGCGCCCGAGCTACATCCCTCCGGGCGACAGCCTTTACAGCGTCGGCATCGAAGCGGCGATGTCGCGCGACTGCTCGTCGATCGACTTCAAGAGCTACATCTCGGGCTACCTGAAGGACAAGCTCGACGAGCTCGCCGCGTACTACTCGGTCTTCACCGATCCCGAGGCCTTGCTCGGCCTCATGGCGGCACTCGGGCTCGCCTACCTCGAGCCCACGATCGAGCAGGTCCTCTCCGAGTTTCGGGTGCAGGCGATGGGGCGCCTCAACACCCGCATGGACCAATGCCAGATCGTGAAACAGCTCCGGGATTCGGGCTTCGGCGAGTCCATGGTCGGCGTCGCCCGCGACCTCTGCGTCGCCCGCGCTCTCGAAGACGACGAAAGCGCCGACATCGTCTCCTCCGTCTGTAGCGGCGCGGACCAAATCGGTTCCGTGCTCGGCGAGGTGGCCGGCACCACGACGAGCTTTTTCGATGCCGTGAACCGCGTCTACAAGCTGAGCGACGAGGTGCGCTGGACCCTCGTCGGCGACCACCCCACCGAAGAGCAGTCCGCCTCGGGGGCGCTTTGGAGTGCGCTCATCGGAAACGTCGAGCTTCGGATCGGCGATCCCAAGCCTCCCCCCGGCTCCCCTCCGCCACCCCCCGGATCGACCCCCGCGGCACCGCCCGGCCTCGTCGTCGAGCCACCGGCGCTGTCGCCACGCGATCTCTACGACGCGTCGCATACCCGAGCCTTCACCGCTTGCCTTGCGTGGCGCGACCGGGTGCGCGCCGGCGACCTGCCCTCGCCCACCGAGCTCGATCGGTATCTCGAGGACACCTCGACACCGGACTGGATGATGACGCCTGATCGCATGGCGGCGCTCGCCGCCGACGCGACTCACTACGACACGTTCGGGTGCGAGCGCTGGTCGGACACCGTCGCCCGCGATCGGGTGCGGTCGATCGGCGAGTGGCTGGTGCGCCAGACGGACGCCGCACTTCGAGTCAACACCAAGCTCGACACGACGACACGCACGGCGTTGGTTGATCGCGCGAAGGACTGGAAAGAAGCCGCGCGTCACCTGACCGACGCCGATCGGCCGCTGGGCGCGGACCTCGCGGTCTACTTCGCGACGCGAACGGCGGAAGCGACCCGCGCGGGGACCCTCGGCGCTGCAGCCGACCACGCGAGCGGCAACGTCGACCCCCGCCTCCTCGATCCCCTCGGCGTCGAGCTCGGCCGGGTGAGCCCATGATCGGCCTCACGCCTCTCGACGCCGCGCTCGACGCGTTCGGAGCACAGTTTTGCGGCGCGGTCATCGGCCTCCTCTTCGGATCGCTTCGCGGGGTGATCGTGATCGGTGGCGTGCTCGTCCTCGCGTGGGCTCTCTTCACCCTCGCGTTCGGCTTCGAGATCCGCGAAGCCCTGGCGCGGGTCCTCAAGCTCGGTGTGGTGATCTGGGTCTTCGGTTGGCTCGTCCCGACCGACGTTCAGGTGTGGATGTCGGGGACCCGCTACCCGTCGAGCCGCGCGACTTCGGGCGACACGTCCGGATGGCTCAACGCGATCGTGAGCGCCCTCGATGCCGTCACCGTGGAGCTCCTCGATCTCGTGCAGGGCCTCGGTGCCCCATCCGGGGACCTCACCAGCCAACAAGCCTACGTCTACGGCCTCACGGCGATCACCGAAGCCACGACCTTCGACATCCAAGATCCCCGGATGCGCGAAGGCGTGCAGACCTTCTTCTCGCTCTGCCTGCCGCGCGCCTACGAGGCGATCGCCCAAGGCCGCGCCACGTCGTTTTTCGACTGGATCGCGAACGGTGCCGACACCCCGATCGTCACTGCGAGCGAGGCCGCGATCACGCTTCCCGGCCCCGGTGGCGCGACGTTCGGCGGCCTCACCACCTGCCGGCAGATGCACGACGTCCTCGCCGAGGCGTACGTCGCGAGCTACCAGGCCGATCGCGGGGCGCACTTCTCGGACCCGATTCAGGCCGAGCGACAGAGCAACATCGCTGCGGCAGCGCTCTCCAACGCGGGCTACACCGGAGGCGAGTCCGTTTCCGGTCTCGCCTGGCGGCGGTGGTTGAGCCTGGCACTCAACACCGTCCGCACCGCGAACGGCCTCAACCCCGCCGCCCTCGGTGCGCTCAAGGCCACCGAGTGGATCACAGGCAACGACCTGAGTGTCCTCTACTCGCCCGCCCGCGCCACCGGACGCGGGGAGACGATCGCCGACCTGACCCTCGGGATCGTGGGCTGGTTCGATCGCGTCCTGGACGGGGCGTTCACCACCAAGCTCATGGCGATCACGCTGCCACTGGTGCTCGCGGTCGTGCGGTGCCTGCTCTACCTCCTCTTCCCCTTCGCGTGGCTCTCGCTCGGTCTCACCCGCCGCGGAACACCGTTCGTCCTTTGGCTCGGCGCGGTGGCGTGGACCAAGGCGCAGTACGTCGTGATGACGCTGATGGTCGAGCTCGAGCTCTTCTTGGGGCGCACGTTCCAGATGCTCAAGGAAACGCCTCTCGGATCCTTTCCCTTCGAGTCGGTGGCGCGCATGGAAAGCGCGCTCAGCCTCGTCTTCGCGATCGCCACGGTGACGGGGATGGCGATCACGGCGGCGATCTTCTTTCGCGCGGCGGGCCCCCTCGCCTCCGTGGGTCGTGCGAGTGCGGGTACCGTGCTCGGCGCCGCGGCCTCCTTGGCCTACGCCGGCCGCCAGGCGGCCGGTGCAGCCGCCGGTGGAGTCTCCGGTGGAGCCGCCGGCGCGAGCCGTTCGCTCGGCGGTGGACTCGCGGGCGCTCGATCCGCCGGCTCCACCCCCGATGGATCCGCCGGCGGCAGTTTCCCTCGCGGTGGAACGCCCCCTTCGAGCGCCGGCGGATTTCGGGTGTCGGTGTCCCCACCGAGCGGGTCCGGCGGCGGATCCGGGCAGGCCCTGCCGACCGGCGGCGCACACGGTCGCCTCGGTGACAGCCGCGCGAGCCACGGACCGCGAGCCCTGCCGCCCGCTCCACCCAGCGCCTCGGGGGCGGCAGCAGCGATGCCGACTGGCTCCGGTCGTGGCCTCACGATCCTCGAGGTCGAGGCGGTCCCCGTCACGACTCCGGCGGCAAGACGCGGCGCGCCGCGATCGGACGCCGGTTCGCGATCATGAAAACGATTCGACGCGCCGTCTGGCCTCGGCTCGCGATCGCGGTCATCATCGCGCTGCATGTAGCGGCGCGACTGCCGGCCTACGCGGAAGAGCCCTTGCCTCCGATCGGCAGCCGCGAAGGACATCCCCAGGCGACCAACGTCGCTCCCGGTGGCGGAGCGTCGATCTTCGACGACACGGACCCGAGCCCGACCCCAATCGAGCCGATTGCGTGCCGTGCCGCCGACTACACACGGTCTCACTTCGAGCGGCGCTACCGCACCATCGCGCCCGCCCTCAAGGGCGGCTACAACCCCGACGGCCTTCCCCAACCGCTGGACTCGAACGGACTCTACCCGCGCTGCGAGCCGCCGCTTTACACGGCACGCCAACCGATGGCGCGACGCCAGCGCGTCGCCGTCGCCGAGCGACGCGAAGCGCTCGAGCCGGCTCTTGCCGCTCGTGTCGCCGCACTACCTCGCGCGATCCCTGCGGAGAATCTCGAACGGACGCGGGCCGAGCTGATCACATCCCTGGTTCGCGATTCCGAGTCGGCGGCACTGCCCGCCTTCGACGAGCTCTGCGTGGACCCGACGCGGCCCGAAGCGTTCGTCCTCGAACAACGTCGCTACACATTCGCCTTCGTCTCGACGACCGGTATCGCGCGACCCGTGCTCACGCCCCGCGAGCGCGTCACCTGCGCCGACGTCGGCGCGGCGCCCATCTTCGCGACGAGCGGACCCGCCAAAGACGCAATCGCTTGCCCTCCCCGAGAGCTCGACCTGAACCAGGTGCTCGCTGTCGTGCGCGACCTCGGCGCCACCCGCTACGACGGCGCCGTTCGCGAGGAGGACCTCGCTCGTTTCGACATCGATGCGATCCACGCGCTCGTGAATCGCTCGAACCGCTGCGAGCTGCCGCCGATCCAGGCGTGCCTGCGGGAAGGTACGCAGACCGACACGTTCTCCGCCCGCTACATCGTCGTCAACGGCTGGGGGATCTACACGACCGGCACGATGGAGCTCGAGACGAGCGCCGAGAAGGAATCCCTCGATCACCACCTGATCGATGACGACGACGACGGCGTCCCGAACGCCGCCGACAACTGCCCCTGCGACCCCAACGCGAATCAACGAAACGCCGACGGCGACCGATCCGGCGACGCCTGCGACACGCCGCTCCCGCCCGGGGACGCGAAGGTGGAGATCACCCCGAACGTCGTCTGGCCGGACGGCTGCGCCGCTGAATCCTTGCCCCCGTGCTGTCGCCTCTTCCCTCCACCTCCCAACTGCAGCGATCGCTGGGAGGACGAAGGCAAGAAGCCGTCCTGCTACGTGCGCGTCTGCGGCACGTCGTGCGCTCCGGTGGGTCGGCGGGAGAAGGACTCCGATCCCGATCGCGATCGCCTTCCCGCCTGCCGCGACAACTGCCAGCGCGTCACGAATCCGAGCCAGGAGGATCGCGACCACGACGGCATGGGCGCCGCCTGCGACTGCGACGACACCACCGCCGAGGAGCGCACCCTCGTCCACGATCACCGCTCCGACGGTCTGGCGACACTCGAAACGAAGCCCTTGGCGACCCGGCAATGCGGCGCCGTCCACG
>CAYVDO010000455.1:0-6124 GCA_964450125.1 uncultured bacterium | reverse complement strand
TCTCCAGGTACAGCCTGAGCTCGGTGACGTCACGTGCCGCGGCGAAAGCTCCGGCCTGAGCGGCAAATGCTCCCGCCTCGGATGAAGCGCGCGCGACCTCCGAGGTGCGGGCTCCCTCCGCGTCGAGAAGCGCCTTCGCGGCTTCGCCGCGTGCCCTGGGCAGCGTCTCTTCCGTATAGCCGAACGCGGTCTGCTCGGCGGTGAGCGCTTCCTCGCGTGCCGAAGCCACGTCCCGGAAGTTCCAGTGGACCAGCGTGGGCGCATGGACCTCGAGCAACGCCGCGCGGATGACCTCGATGCCGGCGCCATACGCGTCCAGCTCGCGCTGCATCCGGCGGTGCGTGTTGGACTCCACGGCGCCGCGGCCCTCAGCGTAAATCTCGTCGATGGGCCGGTCGCCGATGACCTCGACCATCGCGGAACGCGCGGTGGCGCGTACCAACGCCTCCGGATCGGCGACGCCGAAACCGAATGCCACCGCATCCTTGGCGCGGTACTCGACGGTGAGATTGATGTCGATGATGTTCTCGTCCCCGGTCAAGAAATAGCCCTCGCGCGGTTCCTTCACGCGCCGCCCCTCGACGCTCGCGCTGGGCCGCGCGGGGTCGGGAGTCACGGTGCGAAAGCCCACGTCGACCGTTCGCGACTGCTCCACCGCCACGACGCTCCCACGGGCGAAGGGCAGCGGCGCGTGAAGATAGGAACCCGGCTCCAGGTCGCGCGCGGTGAGGCGGCCGAAGCTCACGATGGCGCCGCGCTCGCCAGGGCGAACGGTGAGCAAACCGGTGAACAGCCAACCGGTCACCGCGACCGCGCCGGCGATACCCCCGAGGCGGCGGCGGGTGATCGCGACTCCGAGCCACCGCTCGATGCGATCACCGATACGCGCGAACTCGGGCGGCACGGGCGCGCGCGCCACGCTGGTCGCCAAGAGCGCCGTGAACGCCACCGCCGATGCCATCTGGACGACCGGCGGCAGACCGCCCGCCTCACCGAGCGAAACCACCGGCTTGAGCCCGGTGGAGGCGATGACCAATTCCAGCAAGGCGCCGAACGCGATCGCCATCACCGCGACGACCGTTGCGTAGATCGCCACCGTGCGGCGGCCGAGGTACGCCGAGAGCACGACCATCGAACCCAGATTCGTCGCAGGTCCGACCAGCAGGAACACGAGCGCAGCACCGGGGCTCATCCCCTTCAGCATGAGCGCTGCTGCGATCGGTGTGGATGCGGAGGCACAGATGTAGAGCGGGATCCCGATGAGGGCCATCGCGAGCATCGGCACGATCCCCTGGCCCAGGAATCGCTCGACGAGGGAGGTGGGCACGAACGCCGCCACCAGCGCGCTCAGCACCAGCCCCACGAGCAACCAGTGCGAGAGATCGTCGAGCATGTCGACGAAGCCGTAGCGCACCGCACGCCGGAACCAACCCCCCGAGAGCGGCGGCGTTTCCGCCATCTCGAATGCGCTCGGTTCGGCATGTTCGTGGGCGTCGTGGTCGTGATCGGCATGCCCCCGCGAGTCTCGGTCGGAGCTGGCAGCCGGCTCCGGCGCATGACCGCAGCACTCGTCCTCCGGGACGAGCGGGCGGATACCGCTCGCCCCATTCGCATCACCTTCGTGCTGCGCTGGCGTGGGTTCCGGCCCCTGAAGCTCCACGGCCAGGCCAGCCACGATCCCCGTCGCCACGGCAGCCACGGGGCGGAAGATCGCCATCAGACCGCCCATCAGCCCGTAGGTGAGGGCGATCGCCTCTTCTCCCGTCTCCGGCGTCGAGACCAGGAACGAAACGGTGGCCCCGCGGCTCGCTCCGCGGCGGCGCAATGCGATAGCGGTCGGCACCACCGCGCACGAGCAGAGAGGGAGCGGCAACCCGAGGAGGGACGCCACGAAGATCGAGCGAATGCGCCCCTTCCCCAAGAGGCGCTGGATCAGGTTCGCAGGAACGAGCGCGTGAAGCAGTCCCGCCGCTACGAAGCCGAGCAGCAAATAGAACGACGACTCTCGGAAGACGACCCACAACGCGTCGGCAAAACGCAGCACGAGATCGAGCATGGGCCGTTCGGTGCGCGTCCGCCAGCACGCGCCGCAAGCGAGCATAGCAGGCGGAATCGACTGCCCGATCCCGAGTTGGAGGCCGTGGACCCGTGAGCGGCCGCCGCGGCTTGCGAATGCGGCGACTCTTGATACCGCGCCGTTCCTCCGTTACCTCTTGACGGTTTCGAACCGGGAGGAACGAATCATGAACGCCAAGCGTGCCCGCCTGCTGCGCAAGTTCGCGAGCTCTACCAAGCGCGACCCCAACGAGCTCAAGGATCTCTGGAAGAAGATCCCACGCACCGCGCCGCGTGCCGAGGAGAAGAACGATTCCGACGCCAGCCGACGCGCGCTCGGCGCCGAGATCCGCCGTACCCTCGCCCGCGACGACGCCTGAGCCGACCGGGCCGCGTCATGACCACCGGCCCGGCTCTCTTTCGCTTCGATCCCCGCTTCGCCGCCGCATTCGCGCACCATCCCATCCTCGCCGGCCCGACACCCGTTCAGCCGCTCGAGCGGCTGAGCCGCGAGGTGGGCGGCCCAGCGATCTGGATCAAGCGCGACGACCTCACCAGCGCGCTCTACGGCGGCAACAAACCGCGCAAGCTCGAGTTCCTGCTCGGGGACGTACGCCGGCGTGGCTCGCGCGCAGTGGTCACGTTCGGCGTGGTGGGTAGCCACCACGCCCTCGCGACGGCGATTCACGCACGCCCGATCGGTGTCGACACCACCGCGGTGCTCGTGAACGGGCCGCTTCACCCCCACGCCATCGAGAACCTGCGTCGCACCTGCCTGCACGCCACCCGCACGCTCTACCTCGACTGGGCCCACCTCCCGGCGGTGGCGGGTGCGATCGGCGGCACCTTCGTCGGGCCCATCAATCGCCCTTACCTGATTCCCCCCGGCGGCTCGTCGCCACTCGGCAATCTCGGCTACGTGTCCGCCGCGCTCGAGCTCGCCGAGCAAGTTCGCGCTGGTCAGATGCCTCGTCCCGACTACGTGTTCGTCCCGGCCGGCAGCCTGGGCACACTGGCGGGGCTGGTGGTGGGTTTCGCGCTGGCACGCCTCGAGACGTGGGTGGTGGGAATCGCGGTGCTGGGGCCGCCCAGCGTCACCACCGACCGCGCCGACCGAATGGTACGGCGCGTGCGCAAGCGGCTCATCGAGGCGTCACCGGAAGTGCGAAGGATCGGCGCCGGCTTCGAGCGGTTCAGCTTGCGTTTCGGCTCGCTCGGAAGCGGCTACGGCCATGCCACTCCCGAAGGCGCCGAAGCGGCGCAACGCCTCGCCGCGTTCGAGGACATCCAGCTCGATGCCACCTACACCGCGAAGGCGATGGCCGGCATGTTGGCGCACGTCGCACAACCGAGCTTCCGTGGGAAGACGGTGCTCTTCTGGCACACGCTGAATCGCGCGGCACCGGCCGAGGATCCGGCCGCCCTCGCCGCAGTGCGTTTGCCTGCGCCGCTCGGCGCGATGGTTGCGAACGCCGAACGCCGGTCGTTCTCGGATTGACGCAGAACGAGCGCGCATCGATCGATCTCACTCGCGCGGTCGATGCCAGCTGCGGCACGCGACGCGTGAACGCGCGACGGCCGCCGCCCGCACGCGTCCGGTGAGCGGCGAGCTCGCGCGATCGCCCGGCACGAGACAGCGGAGCGCTCACCATGATTCAACCCATCCGGCCGACATCCCCTGCCATCGAGCGCGTGCGACGCATCGATGCGAACGCCCTGGCTGCCGATCTCGCGGCGCTCAAGGACGAACTGGACGCCGAGAGCGGCCCGGCCGACCTCGCCCACCTGCGCAAGATGATGCGCTGGCAGCGGCTGCTCGCCGCATTCGGGTTCGCCACCGGCTGGATCGCGCCCAATCCGCTTTCCGCGGTCGCCCTCGGGCTGGCGGTGTTCGCGCGCTGGGCGATCGTCGGCCACCACGTCTGCCACGGCGCCTTCGACAAGATGGCGGGCGCGCCTGCGCACCTCGACAGCCGGCGCTTCGGCCGCGGCTGGCGGCGATTCATCGACTGGTTCGACTGGTTGCTCCCCGAGGCCTGGCATCAGGAGCACGACTTCGATCACCACTACAACCTCGGCGAGAACACCGACCCCGACATGGTCGAGCACAACGTCGGCTGGCTACGCGAAAGCGCGCTTCCCGATTGGCTTCGCTACGCGCTGCTGGTGCCGCTGGCGCTCACCTGGCGCGTGAGCTACTACGCGGCCACCACGATCCATGCCCTGCATTCCGCGCGCGAACGGCGCGCGCGCCAGACGAGCGTCGCCGGCACCAGCATCCGGCGACGCGACCTGTGGCTACCGTGGTATCCACGTGGCCGAGACCTCGTCGTGCAGAGTTGGCTGGTCTACGGCGGGCTGCGATTCGTGGTGCTGCCTGCGCTGCTGTGGCCGTGGAGCCCTTGGGCGGCGTTCTCATTGGCCGTGAATCTGGTGCTCGCCGAGCTCTACGCGAATCTCCACAGCTTCGTGGTGATCGTCCCGAACCATGCCGGCGGCGACCTCTACTCGTTCGACGCACCCGCTACCAGCAAGGCCGAGTTCCAGCTCCGCCAGATCCTCGGCTCCGTGAACTACCGCTGCGGCGGCGATGGGAACGATTTCCTGCACGGCTTCCTCAACTACCAGATCGAGCACCACCTGTGGCCGTCGTGGACCCCGCGCCAGTACCAGCGGGCCCAGCCGCGGGTGAAGGAGATCTGCGCGCGCCACGGCGTGCCGTACGTCCAGGAGTCGGTGTTCAAGAGGCTGCGCCGTCTGGCGCGAGTGGCCGTGGGAGTCGAGACCTCGACACGGGTGGACACCGCACCCACCACCCATCGACCCACGACTGTCCACGTCGCGCCGAGCCTGAGCCCGGAGGCGCATCCAGCGAACGCGGCCGTCACCTTCGCGACGTGACTGCCGGCGGCGCGGACTCGGCGGTCAGGCCGGCGTCTGACGCGTGGCCATCAGCACGTTGAGCAAATAGGGAGCGAGGATTCGGAAGTAGCTCACGTCGGGGCGGAACTGAAGCGTGATGGCGGTGAGCGCCACGAACACGCGCCCGAGCAGCACGAAATCCTGCGGCACGGTCACCGGGTTCGTGCGGATCGAGCCCATCATGCCGCGCCAAAGCCGGTCGAAGTCGAGGCTGCGAAAATCGGATGCGCGCTCCGCGAGGAATACGGCCATGTAAGTGGTGCCGAGCTGAACGAGCGGCGCCGGATCGCCGTCGTGGGTGCGAAACCCGAGGGCTGTGAACGAGCGCACGACGGTGTCGGCGTCCTTCTGGACCAGCGCCTGTGCCAGCTTCACGTATTCCATGCGCGTCTCGATGGCGATCGGCTTGGCACAGCCGAAGTCCACCAAGCCGAGCCGACCATCCGGTGTCACCAGGAAATTGCCCGGATGGGGATCGGCGTGGAAGAAACCGTCTTCGAGGGTCTGCTTGCAGAACGCATCCACGAGCGCCGAGCACACCCGGTCGATTCGTTCGCGCCCGGCGTCTCCGGCGCGCTGGGCTTCGTCCAGATCGAGGGTGATCCGTCGGCCGTCGATGAAATCCATCGTGATGAGGCGGCGCGTGGTCGTGTCCCAATGGATGCGCGGAATCACCACGTCGTCGCGGTTCTTGAAGGCCTCGTGGAAGCGTTCGGCGTTGCGTCCCTCTTGGACGTAGTCCACCTCCTCGCCCACGTAACGCACCAACTCGTTGGCGATCGCCACCAGGTCCACGTGTTCGACGAATCGCTGCGCCAGCCGCGCCAAGAGCCGCAGGTTCTCGAGATCGCCGAGGACGATCGGCTCCATGTGCGGGAACTGGACCTTCACCGCCACCCGCGCACCCTCGTGGGTGCGAGCCTCGTGCACCTGGCCCAGCGACGCGGCCGCCACCGGTTGGTGATCGAACCACGCGAACGCCTCGTCCGGGCCCTTGCCGAGCTCGTGGCGGACCTGCGCCGCGATCACGGTGTACGGCAACGGCGGCACCTGATCCTGGAGCCGCGCCAGAATCTCGACGTATGCCGGCGGTACCAGGTCGATCCGCGTGCTCACGAACTGGCCGACCTTCAGGAAGGCCCCGCGC
>CAYVDO010000454.1:0-6129 GCA_964450125.1 uncultured bacterium | reverse complement strand
GGATTGGCGATCGGCCCCGCAGGCAGTCCTGTGATCACGTACGTGTTGTAAGGGGTGGGCGTCCGCAAGTGCAGCCGGGTGAGATTGCCATCGAATTCCTGGATTCCGTAGATGACCGTGGGGTCACTCTCGAGGCGCATCCCGCGTGCCAGGCGGTTCAGGAAGACTGCGGCGATCAGCGGGCGCTCGGCCCGCTGGCCTGTTTCCTTCTCGACGATGGACGCCAGGGTGACCGCTTGGCGAAGTGTCATGCCGCGGCTCGCGAGGTGAGGCGTGAGCACGCTGGCCGCTACGTCGCGGAAGCGATCCACGAGGGTTCGGACGACCGTTTCCGCGTTGGTCCCACGGGGGAAG
This sequence comes from uncultured bacterium, assembly GCA_964450125.1. Classification (GTDB taxonomy): domain Bacteria; phylum JADJOY01; class JADJOY01; order JADJOY01; family JADJOY01; genus JADJOY01. Next base: position 5,775 of record CAYVDO010000454.1, on the reverse strand, counting down.
CGGTAGGTGTCGGGGAAGAGGTAGCCTTCGAGGTCGCCGCTCAGCGGATCCAGGTCGCCGAGTAGCCGGACGTCGCCGGTGGCGCGCAGCAGCGCCGGCTCGTCGGTCAGGCCACTCGCGGCGATGAGGTGTGCGATCTCGCGGCGGGTCAGCCCCTCGGGCAGCGTCACCCAAACCTGCAGGACGTTTCCCTCGGCGAGTCGCCGCAGGATCTGGCGGGGTGTGAGATTCGCCGAAAGCTCGTACTCGCCGGAATGGATTCGCGTGTCTACCTGCTGGTAGCGAGCGACCAGCGCCAGGATGCGCGGATGGGTGACGAGGCCCGCGGCGGCGAGGTCCTGGGTGATCTGGCCCACCGATCGGCCTTTCGGCACCTCGAAGACTTGGGTGGGGGCACCTGGCCGCGTGGGTCGATCGAGCCAGTTCTCGGTCCTGAGGTACGCCGTGACGGCGCCGGCGCTCGCGAGGATCAGCTGGAGTAGTACCAACGCGACGACGACCCGTGCGGCGGGGCGTCGCCGACGGTCCGGGCTGGACGTGGCGTCAGTCATGGGGTTCGCCGGCCCGGTGCGCCTCGGCATCGAGGAAGCTTTGCAGGATGAGCGTGGCGGCGACCTGGTCGATCACCTCGCGGCGGCGATCCCGGCGTAGGTTGGCCTCGAGCAAGCTGCGCTCGGCTTGGCGCGTGGTGAAACGCTCGTCCCAGGTCCGCACGGGAATCTCGACGGCGCTCGCGAGCGCCGTCGAGAACCCGCTCGCGTAACGCGATGCGGCGCCCTCGCTCCCATCCATCGCGAGCGGCAGGCCGACCACCACCGACGTCGCACCTTCTTTCTCGATCCAGCGTCGAACCTCTTCGACCGTCTGCCGCAATGACCCGCGTACGTGGACGGTGGTGAGTGGGAACGCAACTCGCGCATCCGGATCGCTGATCGCGAGCCCGATCCGCTTCTTGCCGACGTCGATTGCGAGCACCTTCACGGGCGTGAGTATACGAACCCAGTGCTGAGTCGAGGGTTGACAGCGTCGCTGCTCGCCAGCTAGACGCCGTGTCTCGCCGGACACAGTCGTTCGGTTTTCGACCAATTTCCTGTTGACATTCGGCGACAGTGTCGCCTATTATCCCCGACGATATCCAGTCGGGCCCAAGATATAGTGTGTGATTCCCCAAAGGAGCACAATATCTTGATTGAGATGATGATTCGGGACGACTCGATCTCCCGCGAGCGACGCCCGGCGTCTTCGTCGATGCGCCGCTACGTCGCGATCCTGTTGGCGGTTGCGCTCCTCACGACGATCGTCTCTCTCCCGTCTTCGGCGCGTTCGCCGAATCGGGCGCGCGTGGGTGCGCCGGCCGGTGCCGATGCCGGTGCGTACGGCGCGCGCGCCGATGCGCGAGGCACGGGTGTGCCGGGCGAACTCTCGCGGAGCGTGCCGCGCACGCACACCATCGCTCGCGGCGAGACGGTCGCCGGGGTGCTCAGCAACTTCGACGTCGCGCGTCAGGACATTGCGCGCCTGGTCGACAGCGTCACCGAGCGTTGGGACGTCCGCAAGGCACAGGTGGGTTCGCAGCTGGAGCTCACCCTCGACCCCACCACCGGCGCCGTGCAGGGCTTGGCGATCGAGACCGACGACGACCGCCGCGTGGAGGTGAGTCGGGCTGCAGACGGCTACGTCTCGCGGGTGGTTTCCATCGACTCGTCGTCCGTCGCGCAGCCCATCGCCGCACCAGAGGAGTCGCAAGCGAGCGTCGGCCCCACCGAGGTGGTGGAACCGGCGCCGGCAAGCGCTCAGCCGGCACCCGCCAGCGTGGTGCGTGCCGAGACCTTCCGGCGCGGCGACAACCTCGACAAGGTGCTGGCCCGGTTGGGTCTCGCGGCCGATCAACGCGCTCGCGTCGCCAGTCGGGTCGTGAAGCAGTGGAACGTACGGCGCGCGGACATCGGCACCCGGCTCACGCTCACGTACGACGCGGACAGCACGCTGCCGACCTCGCTGGCGATCGTCGAGTCTCGGCCCAAATCTCCGCGAATCGACGTCTCGCTCGTCGACTCGTCGGGCGCTGCTGCCGTGAGCTCCACGCGCGCCGAGCAGGCGGAGAAGACCGCGCCCAGCCGTGTGGCCGACGGCGCCTCGGACGGTGATGCTCCCCTGATCGGGCGCGCCGCAACGCTCGCAAAGGGGGCCTCGATCGCCGGAGTGCTCTCTCAGCTCGGCGTGTCTCGTGGCGACGTGTCGCGGGTCGTGTCGTCGCTGGACGGCAAGTGGAACCTGCGACGTGCCCAGGTCGGCACACTGATTCAACTCGCCGTCGATCCCACCACCGGTGACGCCGCCCGCGTGACGGTTCGGCCGCCCCAGGGCGCGAAGCCGATCGACGTGACTTTGCCGTCGGGCATTCGCATCGCCGGGGTTGCCGGTGATGTGCTCCGCGCGCCACCGCCGCCGAAAGTGGCGGTGAAGGCACCGCCCGCGCCGGCCGTGGTCACGAGCGCGTCGATCCGCGAAGACGTGTTGAAGCGCGGTGAGACGGTCGGGAAGCTCCTCGACGAGCTCGGTGTGGCGTCAGGTGACGTCGCCAAGGTGTCCGCGGCAATCGGACGCAAATGGAATCTGCGCACGGCCAGGACGGGTGCCCGGATTCAGTTGGTCGTCGACAGCGCAACCGGGCGCTCCTCCGAGATCCGCATCACGGCGACTCCCGGTGCTCGCCCCTTGGTGGTCAAGCTGGCTTCAGCCATCGATCTCGCGCCGCTGCCGGGCGCCTCGGCACCGCGACGCGCCGCTGCTGCGGCACAGCCCGCGCCGGAACGAGCCGAAGCGGTTGCCAAACCGGTGCCTGCCCCCGACAAAGACGATGTGCAGAAGGCACCGCAGCTCACCGTGGTGTCGGGCCAAGTGCAGTCGAGCTTCTACGCCTCGGCTGTCAAGGCGGGCCTCGACCCCGCGACCATCAGTGAGCTGGCGTCCATCTTTGCCGGCGAAGTCGATCTCAAGTCGGACATCGAGCGCGGTGACCGTTTCCGGATCTTGCTCGATGCATCCAAAGGCAGTGTGCGGCGGGGGCGGGTACTCGCCGCCGAGATCATGACCGGTCGTGAACCCCACCGTGCGTTCCTCGTGAGCTCGAGCGATGGGCGTCCCGAGTACTACAACGATCAGGGCCGGACCGCCCGCCGCCCCTTCCTGAAGAGCCCGCTTGACGTGACCAAGGTGAACTCGGCGTTCTCGATGGGTCGCTACCACCCCATCCTCGGCTACGATCGTCCACATCTGGGCGTCGATCTGGCCGCGGCGCCCGGCACGCCGATCCGTTCGGTGGGTGAGGGCATCGTCGAGTACGCGGGCTGGCGAGCAGGTGGCGACGGCCGCTATCTCAAGATCCGCCACGACTCGACCTACGCCACGGCCTTCAGCCACCTCTCGGCGATCGCCCCGGGCATCCGCGCAGGGAAGAAGGTCAAGCGAGGACAGGTGGTGGGATTCACTGGATCTACGGGACTTTCGACCGGGCCGCACCTCCACTACGCGTTTCTGAAGAACGACCAGTTCGTCGATCCCATGCGCGTCAACGTGACGGGCGGGCGGGTGCTCACGGGTCGGGAGCGGCGCGAATTCGACGGCCTGCGGGCCGCGCGCCTGGCGGCAATGGGCTCGGCAGGCGGGGCAGGCAGCTCGCAAGTCGCGATGGCCGGGCGCTGAGTCGCGTTTGCTGCTCGTCGTTCGCCCCTCCGTGGGATAGCGGCTGGCGCGCCAGCACGACGAGATACCGTCGATGAACCACGTGCCGTCGTCGGGCGCACCGCGCTGGCTGATCGTCCCCCTCGCCTCCGGATTCGGCACGGGCTACGCCCCGGTCGCGTCGGGTACGTTCGGGACGCTCGTCGGCATTCCGCTGGCGATGTTGCTCGCGCCACTCGGCCCTGTCGCGTGGTCGATCGCCGCCGTCGCCGTGACGCTCGGCGCTTGCTGGGTAGCCGGACGCGCGGAAGGTGTGTTCGGCGAGAAGGACTCCGGTAAGATCGTCATCGACGAGATCGCCGGTTATCTGGTCTCGATGGCGTTCCTGCCCGCCAGCGCCTCCCACCTCGCGTTGGCGTTCTTTCTCTTTCGCTTCTTCGACGTGCTCAAGCCGCCACCGGCGCGACGCTGGGAACGGACGCTGCCGGGCGGCTTCGGCGTGGTGATGGACGACATCGCAGCCGGCGTATGGGCGAACCTCGCACAGCGGCTGGTGTGGGTCGTGGGAGCGTGGTTCGCCGGTTGAAGCGAGCCCGCGCCGCACGGGCATCGGTCGGCGATCGGCCCGCGGCAGCGATCGTCGCCGTCGGTGACGAGCTGCTCTCAGGGCGCACCCTCGACACCAACTCCCACTGGCTGGCTGCCCAGCTCACCGAGCTGGGGTTCCGGGTGCAGCGCGTGTTGGTGGCGCCCGACGAGCTGCGGGCGCTGTGCGATTCGCTGGCTGCGGCTACCCGTGGTAGCCAGCTCGTGGTGGTGACCGGCGGGCTCGGCCCGACACGCGACGATCTCACCTTCGAGGCGCTCGGGCGACTGATCGGCTCGCCACTCGCCGTGCGTCCTGAGGTGCTCGACGCGCTCGAGCGTCGCCACGACCGACTCGGGACGACGATGCCCGCTGCGGAGAGTCGCCAGGCGCGCCTCCCGCGAGCCGTGCAAGTCGTGCCCAACCGCTTCGGCACCGCTCCTGCGGGGTGGCTCGACTGGCGTGGCGCGGTGGTGTGTGTGCTCCCGGGTGTTCCGTCGGAGATGAAAGGGATCTTCTTCGAAGAGCTGATGCCGCTGCTGGCGCATCGCTTCGAACGAGCGACGCGCGAGCGCGTGGTGCAGATCCGTACGGTGGGGCTGCCCGAAGCCCAGCTCGCCGACCGCATTGCCGCGCTCGGTCCACTTCCGGCTGGACTCGACGCCTATCAAGTGACGACCCGTGGCGTCGACCTGCGCCTGCAGGCGGCTCCCCGCGAGGCTGCGCGGTCGCTCGCGCTGGCGCGGAGGGCGGCTGCCGTGCTCGGTCCCTACGTTTACGAGCTCGGTGAGCGCACGCTCGCCGAGGTGGTCGTCGATGCGCTTCGGGCCGCGGGCTCGTCCCTGGCGGTGGCAGAAAGCTGCACCGGCGGCTTGCTCGGCGCCACGCTCACGGAGGTGAGTGGCGCAAGCGACGTGTTCTGGGGAGGGTGGATCACGTACGCGAACGAGGCCAAGGTGCGAGCCCTCGGCGTGCCCTCGCGATTGCTCACCGCCCACGGCGCCGTGAGCGTATCCGTGGCCCGGGCGATGGCTGCTGGCGCCCGGCGCAACGCTCGCACCGATTGGGGGATCGGCATCACCGGCATCGCCGGGCCTGGCGGCGGCTCTCCGCTCAAACCTGTGGGTACGGTCGTCCTCGCGTGGGTCGGGCCAAAGCGCACTCGCCGCGTCGAGGTGCACCGGTTCGAAGGCGACCGGGAAAGGATCCGTGAGGCCGCGGTGACCCGGGCGCTCGACGGGTTGCGGCGCGCGCTGCTCGCCCTGCCGTGGGACGGGGAAGGGTGATCGCAGCTGACGCGCGGCTCTTCGTCGCCATCGAGATGCCCGAGGTGCTCGAGCGTGCCCTCGCCAGCCGAGCGCGCCGTCTCGCGGCCATCGATGCTGGCGATTGGCGAGATGTCGGAACCGCACTCTCGCGCGCAGACGACGACGTGCTCGATGGCGTCGTGCGCGGACGCATGTTGCTGACCCGTTCCTACGGCGCAAACTGGAGCGACTACACAA
>CAYVDO010000453.1:0-6145 GCA_964450125.1 uncultured bacterium | reverse complement strand
CCGACAGGCTCCTCGGTGCAGTGCGAGTCGCGATCCTCGCGTGGATCCCAGAGCTCACACCGCTCGCTCTGGCGTACCTCGAAAAACGCACGCCGCACCCTCGGCCGGTCAATCCGCGCTCAGCGCCAGTTTGTTCTTGGCCATCTTGCCGAGCTTGCTGCGGCCGGCGCGCTCGACGACGGCTTCCAGCAGCTCGATGCCGAGCGGCTGGCCGCGCTCGGTGAAGTGGAATCCGACGTAATAGAGCTCCTCGAGCCCCAGCGACTTGTCCTTGCGTAACGCCGTGCCCACGTCGAAGCCGCGAGCGAGCAACTGGCCGAGCGTCGAGAGCGACGGATCGTGCGCGCGGGCGCCGGTGGCGCGATCGTGGTGGGCACGCTTGAGCTCGAGTGCCGCGCGCTGGTAGCGGTCCTCGTCGGTGGCCTGGTCGCTGCGACACAGCACGCCGAGCGTTCGTAGCGCCTCTTCGTGCTTCTGGGCCTTGCGCTGCTTGGCGGCGAGGGCGCGCAGATCGTCGAGCCACGCGCCGGGATCGGCCATGCGTGCGGCGTCGAGCAGTGCTTCGGCGCCGGCGCTGCCGGAGGCGAGCCGCGCGAGCCCTTCGGCGCGGATCTGCTTCTTGAGCGCTGCGCCGACGTCGCGCACCTGCGCGGCCATTGCCTTGGCGATGAAACGCGCGCGCTCGGCGTCCTCGGTGGCGATCAACGCTCGCGCGAGCGTGTCGGCGGCGCCAGGCTTGCTCGCCAGCATCTGCACGGCCAGGTCTGCGCGACGCCGGTCGGGATGCTCGACGAGGTGCGCCAGCACTCGTGCGGCCGGCGCTTCGCGCTGGCGCCCGAGATGCTCGATCGCGAGCCGGGCACGCTCGAAGTCGGGATGCTCGGCGAGCTTCTGGATGCGTTGGGATTGTTGTGCGTCCAGGTCGAGGCCGCCGAGCGTCAAGAGCGCAGTCTGGGCCAGCGAGCGATCCTCCGCGAGCGCCGCGCTCACCAGCGCGTTCACCACCTCGGCCGACGGCGCCCGCCCGGTCTGGAGCGCGAAGCGCAACGCGATGATGGCTTCCTTTCGGACCACGGGCGGCTGATCGGCTGCCTGCGCAAAAGCCAAGAGCGTCGCCACCGCCTTCGGGTCCTCGAGAAACCCCAACACCTTGATGGCTGCGGCAACGGCCCCCGGATGCTCACCGCCCTTGCGCTGCTCCGACAGGAACCGTTCCGTCTGTGCCAGGTATTTCTTTCGCAGCGCGGCGTCTGCGGCGCGCACCTGCTGGCGCGCCGCCAGGGCCGCTTGGGGATCGCCCTCGGACGCGAGGATGCCCGTGAGCAGCGTCGAGAACGCCTCGGCGCCGCCCAGCTCGGCCAGCACCTGGTTGAGCGCCCGCTTCTCCTCGGAGCTGGCGCCCTCCATGCGCTCGCGAATCAGCGGGACCACGGCTTCGCCGATGGCCACCAGAGCGCGCTCCGCCGCGTCGCGCACGTCGCCGTCCCGCGACGTCAGCAGTGGCAGGATGCTGGGCGCGGCCTTGCGTGCGCCGAGCGCTCCGAGCGCGTCCAGCCCGTGGCGCACCAATGCGGGCTCGCCAGTTTCGAGCAGCCCGAGGAGTCCTTCGACCACTGCAGCGCTCTTGGGGCGGAGCGCGCCGAGGACGATGGCCGCGGCGACCCGACGCTCGCTGGCGGGGTCGTCGAGCAGGGCCACGATCTTGTCGAGATCGACCATGAGTCGTTTCCGTGAGGCGTGATTTTCGCCGTGCGGGCGCCATCTTGCACGGCCCACGACCACGCTCGCAAGGGTTTCCGTGCAGGGATCGACGGCGCGCGCCGCAGCGCGGCGGCATCCCTTCGAACCGCGCTCAGCGCATCGGGGCTGCGCCGCCGCGCCACGCCGGAGATGCGAGCTCGGGCGCTCGAGCGCCGCACTTGTGGCGAGCCCGCGCCTTTTCGTCGCGGGGGGATCGGTTGCCGTCGAAGCGCACGCGAGCGGTGTCGACGCGATCGCTCGCCCGCTCACCGCCGTGCCCGCGGGCGTGTCCGAGAGCGTGCTTTCGACGCAGTCCTAGGCCGGTTTGCCCCACAAGAAGCCTTGGCCGTACGATACGCCGAGTTGGAGCAGGACCCTCAGCTCCTCGCGGGTCTCGATTCCCTCCGCCACCACGTCGGCGCCGAGCACCTTGGCCACGTGGAAGATGCGCTTCAGCACGTTGGCGCGCGAAGGATCGGCACCGATGCCGGACACGACCTTGCGATCGATCTTCACGATGTCGGGCTCGAGCAACACCATCGACTCGAGGCAGCTTCGTCCGAAGCCGACGTCGTCGATGGCGATCTGCACCCCCGCGCGCTTGAGCTCGTTCACGGGTTCGCGCAGGTACGAGGGATCGCCGATGATCTGCTGCTCGCTGATCTCGATGCAGTAGCTCGAGTGCGGTCGCGCCGCGGGGAAGGCCTCGAGCAGGTGTTGCACCGGGATGTCGATCATCGTCGAAGGCAGCAGATTGATGTGGAAGTGCAGCGCCGGATCGCGATTGGCGGTGGCGGCGAGCGCGGTCTTGAAGCAATGGTGATCGACCGGCGTGAGGATGTTGGCTTCTTGGCTGATGCGGAAGAAATGGTCGGGACGCTCGAACGCCGGGATGGTGGAACGCGTCAGGCATTCGTGTCCGATGATCATCTCGTCGGCGAGCCGGTAGATGGCGTGGAACACCGTCTTCAGGCCCTCGCCGCGTCGCAGCAGGTCGATGAGGTCGCCTTGCGGGCTCGCCCCGTCCGCGTCGGAATCGTTCATGCCGACGTCGTACGAGAGCCGGTTCTTGCCGCCGAGCTTGCTCTGGCGCAGCAAGACGTGGGTTTGCGAGAGCAACTCGTCGATCGACGGCGTGTCGTGGGAGACGCGCGCGAGTCCGAGGCTGGCCGTCACGTTGACCGTGCCGGACGACAAGAACACCGGTGATCCCGAGACCGCGATGCGCGCGCGCTCCGCCACCCGGATCGCTTCCGCGGTGCGGCTGCGCGGCAGCAGAACCATGAACTCGTCGCCGCCGATCCGCGCCACGTGGTCCGTGCCGCGCATGCTGGCGCGGAGCTTCCGCGCGACTTCCTTGAGCACGACGTCGCCCACGGCGTATCCCAGCGTGTCGTTGATCTTCTTGAAGTCGTCGAGGTCCACGAACAGCACGAAGAGCTCCGTGCCAGCGCGGCGTGCCACGTCGATCTCGCGCGTCAGGACCTGCTGCAGGCCGCGCCGATTCAATAGCTCCGTGAGCGGATCGACCAAGGTCATGGTCTCGAGCCGCGTGTTCATGCTCTGGAGCTTCTCGGTGAGCTCGCGCTGCTGGTCCTCGGCGCGCTTGCGCTCGGTGATGTCGCGGGCGACCACCAGCCGTCGTGATTCGCGGTCGGCGCTGCGATAAGCGCGACCCACCGACTCGAACCAGCGGTAGTGGCCGTTCTTGTGGCGGTACCGGAACACGAGCTGCTCGCCGCGGGCGCTGCTCGGCGCCTCGCTCTGGACCGCGCGTACGAACCGCTCCATCACCTTGGGGCGATCCTCCGGGTGAATGAGCGCGAAGATCTCGCGTCCCACCAGATCGTCGATCTCGTAGCCGAGCACCTCGCGGTAGTTGCGGCTGACGTAGAGGAAGCGTCCGTCGACGGAGATCTCGCAGATCAAGTCGTAGGCGTTGTCGGCGAGCGCGCGGTAGCGCTCGTCACCGGCGCGCAGCGCGTCCTCGACGCGCTTTCGCTCGGTGATGTCCTCGTGCATCTCCACGAGGTAGGCCGTCTTGCCGTTGGTGCCGCGCGCGGGTGAGATCGATGCCGAAGCCCAGTAGTGGTCGCCGCTGCGGCGCTTGTAGCGGAACTCGCCCCGCCATTCGAGGCCGCGATCGATGTGCTCCCAGAACTTCGCCTTCTCTTCCAGCGTCAGGTCGGAAAGCTCGAGCAGCCGCGAGCCCAGGATCTCGGCGTGGGAGAACCCCGTGAGCTGGGTGAACTTGGGGTTCACGTAGTCGATGTTGCCCTTGGGGTCCGCGATGATCACGGCCGCAGGGCTCTGATCCACGGCGAACGAGAGCCGGCGTGCAGACTCCACGGTGTGCTTGGCGCGGGTCTCCTGGCGCACACCCAGCTCGGCGATCGCGAGCCGCACCTTGAGGATCGCTTCCTCGAGGGGGCGCGCCAGGTAGTCGTTGCAGCCGGCTTGCAGCAGTCCTTGCAGCGAAACGGGCTCGTTGCTCCCGGTGAGCGCCAGGATGACGGTGCGATCGCCGCCGGGAATCGCGCGAATCCGCCGTGTGAGCGGCACGCCGTGTGTTTCGAGCAACCCGGAGCTGACCAGCAAAAGCGCGGGCGGATCGGCCTGGCAGAGCGTCCAAGCGGTGTCGGCGTCGGCGCACGCGGTGACGTCGTGTCCGCGCGAGCCGAGCACGCGTTCGAGCAGCGCACGCGAGATTTCGTCCTCGTCGGCGACGAGGGTTCGCATGCGGCTCGACGTAACCGCAGCGGGTGTCGGGAGCTGACGAACCGCGGCGGGTGTGGTTCGCGGTGCCGGAAGGTTGCGGCGGTTGGGCTCGGGTTCCACGCGTTGCGCCACCGACGAGCCTTGGGGGGGAGGCATCGAGCGATTTCTCCTGAGACGATAACCAGACGAATGGGCTCACAGCAATGTTCATACCGCGTCGATTCTGACGCATCGCGCTGTGACGCGCGGCAAATTCACGTGATTTTCGGCCTTGCCGCGCGGAATGACGATCACACGCCGGGCGTCTCGCACCGCCATTCCGGGCGTGGTGGACGCGTCGTGGCACCGCCGTCAACGGTATGACGACGGTGCTCGCTGCCGTGGGTGCGAGCGGAGCTCGTCGCGCCCCGCTGTCGACTACGCGCGGCCAGCGAGCTCGAGAAGGAGCTCGGAGCGCACGTCGCTCGCCCACGCGCGGATCTTCGTCCAGTCGCGAAAGTCGCCGGTTCGCGGCCGAAAGACGCGGAGCTGAACCTGTTCACGAATGCCCACGATGGCGGGATTCACGGCCCCGGCAAAAAGCCCGATGGCGCGTGGCTCGATCCCGGGTACGAGACGGCGGATCCGACGTACCAGGCGCACCGTGTGGCGCTCGTTGGCGTGCGGTCCGTCGGGCACGCGGATGCCCAGGGCGAAGAACCACACCGGTCGCGTGGCGAGCGCATCGCGGTTGCGTCGCACCCACGTGCAAGCGCTCGCGAGCCACCGGCGCGAGTAGACCGGCGCGCCAACCACCACCGCGGCGTAGCGCGTCGCATCGACTACTTCGCTGGCACGACGGGTCTCGGTGGTGATGCCAGCACGGCCGAGTTCCTCGGCGATGACGTGCGCCACGTCCGCCGTGGAGCCGAAGCGGCTCTCGAACGCGATCAGCACCGGCTTGGCCGCGAGTTCGGTGCGCGGGGCGATCGTGAGGGTCACGGGCGCGGCGTGGCGGCTCGCTGCCGTTCGCGGAAGTGCTCGAGCGCTTCCTCGGCTTCGCGGCGCTCGGTCACGTCGAATACCGTGCCGCCAACGCAGCGCACCTCGTCTTCGTCGAAGATCGCGCGTCCGCGTTCCTCCACCCAGCGCCAGGCACCGCTGGCGTTGCGGATGCGGTACGTGGTCTCGAACGGCTTGCGCTGGCTGAGCGCCGAATCGATGCGGGCGAACACTCGGTCGCGGTCCTCGGGATGGATCAAGTCCGTCCAGCTCACGCGTCCAGCGACGAAATCGGGCGCGCGGTGCCCGGTGAGCACCTCGACCGCGACGCTCATGAAGAGCGGCGTGCGCGCCGGCCCGTGGCGTACCAGATAGACGACGCCAGGCACGCAGCGCGCAACGGTGCGGAACTGCTCGTCGCGCACCCGCACCTCGCGCAGCGTGGCTGCCAGGTTGCTGTTGGCCTCCTCGAGCTCCGCGTTCTTGCGTGCCAGCTCCGCCAGCAGCTCGGCGCGCGCCTCCGCGATGTCACGTTGGGCGCGCGCTTCGCGATCCGCGAGCTCGCGCAGCAAGGCCTCCTCGCGCAGCCGGGCTTGGTTTTCCTCCGCGCGGCGTCTGCGCAGATGGGCGCGGATGCGTCCCGCGATGACGTCGAGCCCGCTCGCCAGCGTCATGCAGTCGTCGGCGCCAGCGCGGACCGCGACCA
>CAYVDO010000452.1:0-6172 GCA_964450125.1 uncultured bacterium | reverse complement strand
GCTTCGGCACCTACTACGAGCCCGAGTTCAGCCAGCAGTGGTACAGCACCATCAACGATCTCGCCCCCGACGGATTCCACTTCTGGGCCAAGCACCTCTACGCACCGAGCTCGCTCGCTCCCAACTACGGCTTCGAGATGACGCAACCGGGGGTCGTGGTCGAGGACACCCAAGACTTCCCCGCCAACGCCACCTACACCCTCGCGTTCTCCATCGTGAACGCGTCCGGTTCGGGCGAGGTACCGGTCGTCGAGCTGCTCGTCGACGGCAACGTCGATCAGACGTTCGCGATCCCCGGAAACGAGACGCCCAAGCCACAGGTGGCGCTGACCCGTGGTGCTCACCGCATCGGGCTCAGGCTCACCAACCGCGGCATCGTGCGGGTCTTCCACGAGGTGCCTGCGACCGCGCCGGCGCAGCCCACGGTCACCGTCGACTTCAAGAACGATCCCGGCGTTCATCAGGTCATCATGGCGGGCTTCCAGACGCTCGAAACCTTTCTCTTCGAGCCCGCGGGGACGCTGGGTGATCACGCCATCTACGGCACCGAGAACAACACCGTCTACAACTTCCAGGAAGCGATCACGCGCCACGTCCACCTGCGCGAAGCGCTGTCGCTCGCGGATCTCTTCAACGTCCTGGTGCGCAACGGGGTGCCGGTTTCCACCACTTTCCTCCTCTACGAGGAAGACAACGGCCTCGGGCAGATCCAGGGCGTGTCGCTGTGGTTGAAGACCGGGGAGAGTGGCAGCCCGAATCCGCGTGCGCGTCCCACGTATCTGGTGCAGAAGCTCTTCAGCGAGAACCTCGACGAGGGCGATCGCCTTGCCGCGGACGTGACCAGCCCCGAATTCCACGTTGGTCTCGACGCCGGGCTTTCGATGGGCTTCGTCTCGAGCCTGGTGACGCGCGTCGACACGGTGGCCTCGGTTGCGGGGCGCAGCCCGGAAGGGGACCGGCTGACGGTGATGGCGCTCAACAAGTCGAGCGACGATCCCATGCCCGTGGCGATCGAGCTCGTGGGCTTCGAGCCGAGCGCGGGCGAACAGGCGATCGTCACCGGCCCGACGGGCGGTTCGACCAACGAGCCCGAGGATGGTGCGCCATCGGTGACGCTCACCCGCCATCCGCTCACCGAGGTCGGCTCCACCACCGTCGTCACGCTGCCGCCGCATTCCGCGAACGCGATCGTGTTCCGGCGCTGAGCGTCGCGTGTGGACTACGTCGTGGGCGCAGTCCCTTCACAGTTCTTCACGATCGGACTTGAGCCACGCAAGGGTGGCGAGCCAGAGTGACCCTCGGTTGCTCGTGACCTCTTGCCGCGTGTGCGCAGCGGTGTGGGCAGCCGCCTTCTCGACGGTGCAGCGCACGAGCGAGTGAACATCGTGACTTCTCGATCGAATGCCGGCCCGCGTGTGGTCGCCGTCGCGGCCGTCGTTGCGCTCGCAGCCGGTGGTGGCTGGTGGGGGTATCGCACTTGGAAGGCGAAGCCCGCGGTGCGCTACGAGACTGCGACCGTCGATCGCGGCTCGGTGGTGGCCAAGGTGACGGCCACGGGCACGCTCTCGGCGTTGGTGACGGTTCAGGTCGGCAGTCAGGTCTCCGGTCGCATCCAGCAGCTCCTCGTCGACTACAACTCGCCCGTCGAGGCCGGTCAAGTCATCGCCAAGATCGATCCACAGCTCTTCGAGGCAGCCGCAGCGCAAGCGCGGGCGAATCACTCGGCGGCGGTCGCGAACCTCGCCAGGGCACGGGTTCAGTCGGACGATGCCGCCCGTCAGCTCGCACGCAGTGAAACGCTCGCGGCGCGAAAGCTCATCGCTCCGGCGGATCTGGACGCGAGCCGCACCACGGCGGAGGCGGCACGCGCGGGTGTGGCCGCCGCCGTGGCGGCGGTGGAGCAGGCCGCGGCGACACTTCATCAAGCCGCGGTGAACCTCGCGTATACGACGATCGTGTCGCCGATCCACGGCATCGTGATCTCGCGGGCGGTGGACGTGGGACAGACGGTCGCGGCGTCGTTGCAGGCGCCGACGCTGTTCGTGATCGCCGAGGATCTACGGAAGATGCAGGTGGACACCAGCGTCGCCGAAGCCGACATCGGCAAGCTCAGCGCAGGCATGCAGGCCACGTTCGTCGTCGACGCGTATCCCAGCAAGCGATTCGTCGGCGCGGTCCGCCAAATTCGGAACGCGCCGCAAACGGTGCAGAACGTGGTCACGTACGATGCCGTCCTCGACGTCGACAACCCGGATCTCGAGCTCAGGCCTGGCATGACCGCCAACGTGACGTTCGTCTACGCGCACGCGGACGAGGTGCTCCGCGTGCCGAATGCGGCGCTGCGTTTCCGTCCGCCGGCGTCGTTCGGTGCCGACGAGGACACGAAAGACGTCGCGGAGAAGGGCCCACCCGCGCCCGGCGGGCGCGGCGGAGGGAAACGCGGCCCACGCGCCGGCGGGCGCGACGGCGACGACGCAGGGGCAACGCGCACGGTGTGGAAGCTCGAGGGCGGGCGTCCGCTCGCGGTATCGGTCAAGACCGGGCTCTCGGACGGCACCGTATCGGCGCTGCTCGAAGGTGCACTCGCCGTCGGCGACGCGCTCGTCACCGATGCCACGACGCCGGGGGCGGCGACGAGCTCGTCGTCCCCGCGCCGCGGTGGCGGGTCCCGAATCCCCGGTTTCTGAGGAGCGCCGTCATGAGCGCGGTGGCGGAGTCGGTGGTGCACCTCCAGGCGGTCAGCAAGACGTACACGATGGGCGACGTCGAGGTGCGGGCGCTCCGCGAGGTGTCGCTCGACGTCGCACGCGGCGAATTCGTGGCCGTGATGGGGTCGTCGGGCTCGGGCAAGTCGACGCTCATGAACGTGCTCGGCTGTCTCGATCGCCCGAGCTCGGGGCGCTACTGGCTCGACGGCGTCGACGTGTCGGGGCTCGACCGCAACGCGCTGGCGGGGATCCGCAACCGCACGCTGGGCTTCGTCTTCCAGAGCTTCAACCTGCTGGCGCGCACCTCGGCTCTCGAGAACGTGGAGTTGCCGCTGGTGTACGCGGGTGTCCCCACCCGCGAGCGGGTGCGGCGCGCCGGCGAGGCGCTGGCACGGGTGGGTCTCGCGGAGCGCGCCGTGCACCATCCCAATCAGATGTCGGGCGGTCAGCAGCAGCGGGTCGCCATCGCCCGCGCGCTGGTGTCGGAGCCGCGGGTCATCCTCGCCGACGAGCCTACCGGCAACCTCGACTCGCGCACCAGCGTGGAGGTGATGGCGCTGCTCCAGGAACTGTGGCGTGCCGGCATCACGATCGTGCTCGTGACCCACGAAGCCGACATCGCGTCGTTCGCCTCCCGGATCGTGGAGATGAAGGACGGGCGCGTTCGCTCCGATCGGATGCAATCTCCTGCCGATGCGGCGGTTGCGAGCGCGACCATGCGCGATGCGGCTGGCGACGATGGAACAGCGCGGGTGAGCTCGTGAGCCCGCTTCAGACGCTTCGCATCGCGTTGCGCGCGTTGGCGAGGAACAAGTTGCGCTCGTTCCTCACCACGCTCGGCATCATCATCGGCGTCGGTGCGGTGATCGCGATGGTCGCCATCGGCGAAGGCGCGAAAGCACAGGTCGAAGCCGCATTCAGCTCGATGGGCTCGAACCTGCTCATCATCCTGCCCGGCTCGACCACATCGGGTGGAGTTCGGGGTGGGTTCGGCACGCAGCCGACGCTCACCTGGGACGACCTCGACGCCATCCGCGACGAGGTGCCGTCGGTGCGCGCGGCAGCGGCGGCGCTGCGCACCAACGCTTCGGTTTCCAGTGAAGATCAGAACTGGACCACCAGCGTCACCGGTACCTCGCCGGAGTACTTCCAAGTCCGGAACTGGGCGGCGGCGAGCGGTGCGCTCTTTTCCGCGGCGGACGTGGAGGGAAGCGCCAAGGTGGTGCTTCTCGGCAACACGGTCGTCGAGAAGCTCTACGGCGCCAACTACGATCCCGTCGGCGAGTTCGTGCGCATCAAGAACGTGCCGTTCGCCGTGGTCGGGGTGCTCGCCGCCAAGGGGCAATCGCCGACGGGTCAGGACTACGACGACGCCGCCTTCGTTCCGCTCTCGACGTACCAGTCGAAGATCCAGGGAGGCTTGCAGAAGTACATCGGCGGGGTGGTGTTCGTGGGTGCCACCAGTAGCGCCGAGATCATGCGCGCCGAGCGCCAGATCACGGCCTTGCTTCGCGATCGCCACCGGCTCGCCGAGGGCGACGACGACGATTTCTCGATCCGTAACCTGACCGAGATGGCGAGCGCCCGCGCCCAAGGCACCGAGACGCTCACCACGCTGCTCGCTAGCATCGCCGCGGTGTCCCTCCTGGTGGGAGGCATCGGCATCATGAACATCATGCTGGTGAGCGTCACCGAGCGCACCCGCGAGATCGGGTTGCGCATGGCGGTGGGCGCGCGCCCCCGCGACATCCTCACGCAGTTTCTGGTGGAGGCCTTGGCCCTCGCGGTTGCGGGCGGGCTCGTCGGAGTGGTGGCGGGGATCGAGAGCGCCGACCTCTTGGCCACGCGCTTCGGTTGGCCGTTCTTGATCCGCGCCGACGTGGTGGCGGTCGCGGTGATCTTCAGCGCGGCAGTGGGCGTGATCTTCGGGATCTACCCGGCGCGCCAGGCATCGCGCCTCGATCCCATCGAAGCGTTGAGGTACGAATGAAAGCGCTGCACGGTGTCGATTGCCGCGCGACGGCGCTGGAGCTCGCCGTGCTGGTCGCCCTATCGATCGGCGGGTGGGCGCATGCCTCCGAGGCGGGCGCGGTTGCGTCGGAGCCGGCGTTTGCGACCAGCGCGGACGCCTCGCCCAAGCTCACGCTCGCCGAGGCGCTCTCGACGGCGGCGCGCGCGCAGCCGAGCCTGGCGGTCGCGCGCGCCAACGGCGCCGCCGCCGAGGCCCGCGTGGACCAGGCGCGCGCTCCGCTGCTTCCCCAGATCACGGGGGAGGCGGGCTACGAGCGCACCACCGCCAACTTCACCTCGCGGCCGGGCTCGCTGCCGCGCTCGACCAGCTCGGGGCGCTCGACCACGCCGAGTTTCGACACCTTCGATTACTGGTCGTTCGACGTGCGCGTGAGCCAGCTCCTCTACGACTTCGGCCAGACCACCGGTAGGCGTGACGCGGCGCTGGCGAGCCTCGATGCCGAGCGTTCGACGGAGCGTGCCACCGAGCTCGACGTGGCGCGTGACGTGCGCAACGCCTACTTCAATGCGCGCGCGGCACAGGACTTGGTGACGGTGGCTCGCGACACTCTCGCGAATCAAGAGCGACATCTGGAGCAGATCTCAGCCTTCGTCGAGGTGGGCACGCGTCCGGAGATCGATCTGGCACAGGCGCGCACCGATCACGCGAATGCGCGGGTGTCGCTGATCGAGGCCGAAAACGGCCGCGACACCGCGAAAGCGGAGTTGCGGCGCGCGATCGGACTCGAGGGCGTGGCGACGTTCGAGGTGGGCGACGACGACATGCCGCCGGTCGAGAGCGAGGAGTCGGCTGCGGACGAGCTGGTGATCGCCGCCAAGGCCGCACGCCCCGATCTCGAGGCGCTCGTGGCGCGGGTGCGTGGCCAGGAGCTGACGGTCGGCTCGGTGCGCGGCGGATACGCCCCGACGTTGCAGGCGACCTCGACGCTCTCCGACGCGGGAACGCGGATCGACGACACCACCTGGAACTGGGACGCGGGTTTGGCGCTCACGTGGCCGCTCTTCGAAGGCGGCGCCACCCGCGCCGCGGAGCGCGAAGCAATCGCCAATCTCGCTGTCGCGAAGGGGCAGGTCGAGGAGCTCGAGCAGCAGCTCCGCCTCGAGGTCGAGCGGGCGCGGCTCGCGGTGCGCGCGGCGAAGGGCTCGATCGCCGCCGCCGACGAGGTGGTGATGAACGCTCGTGAGCAGCTCCGGCTCGCCGAAGGTCGCTACGAGACGGGGGTCGGCAACGTCATCGAGCTGGGCGATGCGGAGGTCGCGCTCTCCTCGGCTCGCGCCCAGCAGGTCCAAGCTCACTACCGGCTCGCCTCCGCCCGCGCCGATCTCCTGCGCGCGTTGGGACGGCGGTAGCCGCATCGACCCGCCGAGCGCAGCGAGACGACTTGGGGGCGGGGGGCTTGAACCGCCCACACGTGGGCGATCCGATCGTCCTG
>CAYVDO010000451.1:0-6180 GCA_964450125.1 uncultured bacterium | reverse complement strand
GCCGCCAGATCGGGCTCAAAGCGGCGTTCCGGCTCTTCACCTGGCGCCACGCACGTTTCAGCCTGGAAGAGCTGACGAATGCGCCGCCGTCGGTGGGGCCGGATCTGGGAGACGTCGAGGATCTGACGATGACGGCGCTCTTCCAGCGCATCGAGCACGACCAGCTCGTGAACGAGCTGGGTGGCGAGGACGCCGCATACCAGGAGTGGTCGGAGCACGAAGTGCTCGAGAGCCAGATCGACGCCAACGCCAAATACGTGATGCTGCTGGTGCAGCGCCATCACCGCGTGGGAGCCGTGTGCGACGAATCGGGCCTCACCGATCTCGACACGCTGAAGGGCCTCGCCAAGCTGCGGGAGCTGGGCGTTCTGCAGCGCGTGTCCGCGGCGCCCGCGCATTGAGCCGCGGCAGCGCTACGGGATCCGCCAAGCGGCGAGGTGCCATCGCCGTCGCGCCGCCGCGCGCGACGAGGTTCTGGTGCACGTTGACGTCGGGGCATGGCCGCGGAACCCTCTTCGACTCGCTCCCGGTACCGCGCGCTCAGCCCCGGGCTCCGCACGAAATGGACGCGAGAGCACGCACCCAAATGCCTTGACACCCCGCGGCACCGCGGATAGTTTTTCGCGTTTCCGAGCGAAATCGATGTGTTGCAGCGGCGGCGCCGGTCTCGGTGCCACGCCACGGAGAGCGTCCGATGTACGCCGTGATCGAGACTGGTGGAAAGCAGTATCGGGTCGAGGAAGGTGAGCTTCTCGCCGTAGAGCGCGTGATGGGCGAGCCCGGCTCAACCGTCGACCTCGAGCGCGTGCTGCTGATCGGCGGTGGCGAGGCGGTGGTGGTCGGCTCGCCGGTGGTGACGGGCGCCCGCGTCGTGGGTCAAGTCGTCCGTCAGACTCGGGGACGCAAGATCCGCATCTTCACCTACAAGCGCCGCAAGAAGTACGCGCGTCGCATCGGTCACCGCCAGGCGCAGACCGTGATCCGAATACAGAAGATCGAAGCGCCGGCCTGAACGAGACCGGCGGCGTGGGCACACCCGCCGCGCGATCGAGTGCCGGGAAGGAGACGTCACCATGGCTCACAAAAAAGGTCAGGGCTCGAGCCGCAACGGTCGTGATAGCCCCGGGCAGCACCGCGGCATCAAGGTCTATGCCGGTCAGTCGATCCAGGCGGGCAGCATTCTCGTCCGGCAGCTCGGCACGGTCGTGCATCCAGGTCGCAACGTGGGCATGGGTCGCGACTACACCTTGTTCGCGAAGATCGACGGCGTCGTGAAGTACGAGTCCTTCGGTAAGAAGGCGGCCCGCACTCGAGTCCACGTGGACGCCTGACGCAAGCCTTCGTTCGATCCGCGAGTTTCCGTGCCCACCGTCGCGAGGCGGTGGGCATTTTCGTCGCCACCGCCGAGGCCGCGCGGCAGAGTGGCGCCGCTGGTCGGCGGCGACGATGGCCCGCCCGCGGGACGTCGAGCGTGCGAGCGACGTGATGAAGTTCGTCGACGAAGTCGAGATCCAAGTGCAGGCCGGCGACGGCGGCAACGGCTGCGTGAGCTTTCGGCGCTTTCGCCGAAATCCCAAGGGCGGCCCGGACGGTGGCAACGGCGGCCACGGCGGCAACGTGGTCGTGCGCGCCGATGCACAGCTCTCGACGCTGCTCGAGCTTCGCTTTCCTCAGGCGGTGTTCCGAGCCGAGCGTGGTTCGCACGGCAGTGGCAACGACAAGACGGGCGCTTCGGGCGCCGATCTCGTGCTGCGGGTACCCGTGGGCACGCGTGTCGTCGACCTCGAGCGCACGCTGGAGCTGGGCAGCCTCGAAACCGATGGCGAGGAGCTGATCGCCGCCGAGGGGGGGGCGGGCGGGAAGGGCAACGCTGCGTTTCGCTCCGCGACGCGTCGCGCTCCGCTTCACGCCCAGAGCGGCAAGGCTGGCGAAGCCAGGCGCCTCAGGCTCGAGCTTCGACTCTTGGCCGATGCGGGATTGGTGGGCTTTCCCAACGCCGGAAAATCAACGCTCCTCGCTCGGGTGTCGGCGGCGCGTCCGGTCATCGCCGACTACCCATTCTCCACCAAAGCGCCGATCCTCGGCGTGGTGGGCATCGGCGAGTACGAATCGTTCGTGTTGGCCGATCTGCCCGGGCTCATCGAAGGGGCACACCTCGGCGCGGGCTTGGGCCACCAGTTTCTGCGGCACGTCGAGCGCGCGCCGGTGCTCGTGCACTTGATCGACATGGGCCCCACGGCGCCTGCACCGCCCCTCGAGAGCTACCGGCTCATGCACGCGGAGCTCGAGGCGTACGATCCCGAGGTGGAGCGCAAGCCGACGCTGATCGTGCCCACCAAGATGGACCTGCCGGAGGCGCGCGCAGCGTACGAGGCGTGTCGCGCCGACCTGGAAGCGCTCGGGCATCCGGTGCTGCCGATCTCGGCGGCGACCGGTGAGGGAGTGGAGCGCTTGATGAAGCGGGTATGGGCAACCATCGGCGAGGTACGAGCGGCGACCCGCACCGCACGCCTCGCCGACGAAGCCACGCTGGCGGACGAGGATTGCTCGTGAGCCCCGTACGGGGCTCCCCAAAGCCCTTCCCCAGCCGCGTGCGCACCGTGGTGGTGAAGGTTGGGAGCGGCGTGCTCTCGAGCCTGGAGCAGGCGGGTGGACCGGCGCGGATTCGTGCGCTCGCCGACGACCTCGCCGCTCTGCACGCGGCGGGAATGGACTTGGTCTTGGTCACCTCGGGTGCGGTTGCTGGCGGAATGGAGCGGCTCGGCTGGACGGAGCGGCCGCGCGCCATCGCGGACGTGCAGGCGGCGAGCGCCATCGGGCAGGGAGTGCTCATGCACGCGTATGCCGAGGCGTTCCGGGCCCACGGCATCACGGTCGCGCAGGTGTTGCTCACCCACGGCGATCTCGCCAATCGAGATCGTTATCTCAACGTCCGCGGCGCGCTCGAGACCCTTCGCCGGCATCGGGTGCTGCCGATCGTGAACGAGAACGACGTCACCAGCGTCGAGGAGCTCACCTTCGGGGACAACGACCGGTTGGCAGCGATGCTCACCGGCGTGGTCGAGGCAGAGTTGCTGGTGTTGCTCACGACCTCGGATGGGCTGCACGAGCAAGACCCGCGATTGCATCCCGGCTCGCCGCGTCTCGGCTGGGTGGAAGCCGTGACGCCCGCCGTCGAAGCGCTGGCACGCGAGAGCTCGTCGTCGATCGGGCGCGGCGGCATGGCGAGTAAGGTGCATGCGGCGCGGATCGCCGGCCGGCTCGGCGTGTGGGTGGTGATCGCCAACGGCTTGCGCCCCGGACTCTTGCCGCGGGCTGCCGCGGGCGAGGACGTGGGAACGGTCTTCGTGCCGAGCGGCAAGCGGGTGTCGAGCCGCCAGCATTGGATCGCGTACACGCGAAGACCGCAGGGCGAGCTCGCCGTCGACGAAGGCGCAACCCGGGCGCTGATCCAAGAGGGCAAGAGCTTGCTGCCCAAGGGTGTGCGTGCGGTGCGGGGCCGGTTCGTGTCGGGTGATGCGGTGAAGGTGCTCGGCCCCGACGGACGCGAGCTGGCACGCGGTCTCGTGAGCTACGGCGCCGACGAGATCGAGCGCATCCGGGGCCGCCATTCCCGTGAGATCGAAGCGATTCTGGGTTACCGTTACACGGACGAGATCATTCACCGCGACGATCTCGTGCTCACGGTCGACTCCCGGGGAAACTGAGCGAAGCCATGACTGGATCGATGGATCTCGCGAGCCGCGTACGGGCGATCACGCGTCAGGCGCGTGCGGCCGCGCGTCCGCTCGCCGCGGCCGGCTCGGCACGGAAGAACCAAGCGCTGGACGGAATCGCTGCCGGGTTGGAGGCGAGCCTGGATCGAATCCTGGAAGCGAATGCTCGCGATCTCGCCCGCGCCCGCGAGGCAGGCACGGCACCGGCGATGCTCGATCGCTTGGCGCTCGACGCGAAGCGAGTGCGCGACATCGCCGCCGCCGTGCGAGAGGTGGTGGCGCTGCCGGATCCGGTGGGCGAGATCACGGGCATGTGGCGGCGGCCGAACGGCTTGCTCGTCGGGCGCATGCGCATCCCGCTAGGCGTGATCGGCATCGTGTACGAGGCACGCCCCAACGTGACCATCGACGCGGCGGTGCTTTGCTTCAAAGCGGGCAACGCGTGCGTGCTCAAGGGCGGCTCGGACGCGATCGAGTCCAACCTGGCGCTGGCGGGGGTGGCCCGCGACGCGATCGCCGCGGCGGGGCTGCCCCCCGACGCCGTGCAGCTCGTGCCCTTCACCGACCGCGCCGCGGTCCAGCACCTGTTGGAAGCGGAGGACGACGTCGACGTCATCATTCCGCGCGGTGGCGAGGCCCTGATCCGGTTCGTCGCGCAACACTCCCGGATTCCCGTCATCAAGCACTACAAGGGCGTCTGCCACGTGTTCGTGGACGAGTCCGCCGATCTCGAGATGGCACGCGACATCGTGCTGAATGGCAAGGTCCAGCGTCCGTCGGTGTGCAACGCGGTCGAGACGGTCCTCGTCCATGCCGGCTCCGCGGCCACGCTGGTGCCGGCGATCGCCGAAGCGCTGTTCGCCGCCGGTGTCGAGATTCGGGGCTGCGCGCGCACGGTGGAGCTGGTGCCCGAAGCGCGGCCGGCCACCGAGGACGATTGGCCCGCGGAGTTCCTGGACTTGGTGGTGGCGATGAAGGTGGTCGACGATCTCGACCAGGCGATGGAGCACATCGAGCGCTACGGGTCGTTGCACACGGAGAGCATCGTCACGAGCGACTACGCCAATGCGCAGCGCTTCTTGCGCGAGGTTGGTTCGTCGTGCGTGATGGTGAACGCGTCCACGCGTTTCGCCGACGGCAATCAACTCGGTCTCGGTGCGGAGATCGGCATCTCCACCACCAAGCTTCACGCCTTCGGCCCCATGGGGCTCGAAGAGCTCACCACCCGCAAATTCGTGGTCTATGGCGAGGGGCAGATTCGTGGCTGATCGCAAATCCAGCCGGCCGGAAGGCACGCAAACTCAGCGGCCCGAGGGTGCGGCGCTGGCGCTCGCGTGCGTCGAGTGGGCGCGAGACCGCAAGGCGCTAGACCCCGTGGTGATCGACCTACGCGATCGCTCGCCGTTCACCGATTTCTTCGTAGTGCTGAGCGGCCGCAGCGATCGCCAGGTCAAGGCCATCGTCGAAAGCATCGTGCAAGGCATGAAGGCGGCGCGCGTGCCGATCCTCGGCACCGAGGGCGAGTCGCGCGGTCAATGGGTTCTGGTCGATGCGGGCGAGGTGGTGGTGCACGTCTTCTACGCACCGCAGCGTTCGGTGTACGACCTCGAGAGCCTGTGGTCCGATGCGCCTCGCCTCGAGTTGCCAGAGGTGCTGGAAGAACATCCGAGCGCGGCGAGCGGCGCCGAGCCCGGCGGGTAATCGCTGCTTCTCGGAAGCGCGATCACGCCTCGATCCTCGTGAAGATCCAGGTGATCGCAGTCGGCGCGACTCGCGCGCCGTACGTCCAGGCGGGCCTCGCCGACTACCTGGGGCGGTTGCGTGGACCGCGCGCAATCGAGTGGGTCGAGGTCAAGGCGGAGCCCGGTGATCGCGCCGACGGACGTGCGCGCGAGGCGGATCGGATCCTCGCGCGCCTACCTTCCGGTGCCACGCTGGTCCGCCTCGACGAGCACGGCGAGGAACTCACCAGCGAAGGTTTCGCGGCGCGGATCTTAGGTTGGCAGGCGAGCGGCACACGGGTGCTGAGCTTCCTGATCGGCGGTGCGTACGGTTTCGATTGTGCGGTTGCCTCGCGCGCGGGCTTCACGGTATCCCTGTCGAAAATGACGTTTCCGCACGAGCTGGTTCGAGTGCTCTTCGTCGAGCAGCTCTATCGGGCGTTCCAGATCCTCGACGGCACCGGCTATCACCATGGCGGCGCGCCGCGGGTCGTCACCGCGGCGATGCGCAGGCCGGGTCGTACGCGGCCGTCCACACCATCCGCGCGCGGTACGAGGCGGGCATGATCAAGCTGATCCGCATCATGGTGGCCCTCGTCGTCGGCGTGGCTGCACTCGTTTATCTGTTCTTCTTCGGCTTGATCTGGAACCCCACGGTCGTCGGCAAATCGGTCTCGCTGGTCGTTTGGAGCTGGAAGTCGCCCCTCACCGTGACGGTGTACCCGGCGCTGGTGGTCGCGCTC
>CAYVDO010000450.1:0-6183 GCA_964450125.1 uncultured bacterium | reverse complement strand
GCGTTCCGCCCCAATCAGATCTTCGCCGTCGGCGGGCTGCCGCGGGCGATCGTGGACGGCGAGCGCGCGAGACGAATCGTCGATGGCGTCGAGGCGCGTCTCTGGACGCCGCTCGGTTTGCGCTCGCTGGCGCCGAGTGAGCCCGGCTACACGCCGCGCTACCAAGGCGGAGTCCGCGAGCGTGACGGCGCCTATCACCAAGGCACGGTGTGGCCGTGGCTCATCGGCCCGTTCGTCGAGGCGTGGGTGCGCGTGCGCGGAGGAACCGAAGAAGCCAAGCGCGAGGCGCGCAGCCGCTTCCTGGAGCCGCTTCTCGAGCACCTCGACGACGCCGGCCTCGGTCACATCTCCGAGATCGCCGATGCGGACGCTCCGCACACTCCCCGTGGCTGCCCGTTTCAAGCCTGGTCGGTCGGCGAAGCGCTCCGCCTCGACCGCCTCGTCCTCGCCTGAGCGCTGCCGGCTCGCCCTCGCGTCAGGTGGCCGTCCGGTCGCGGCGCGAATGCCACACGCGCGGGCGCTGCACCTCTCGGGCGCTTCGTGCGTGAATGAGGCGATCGGGAGGCACCACGACCTTGCGCCCGCCCCGCGCCGCGCGATGGCGGACCGCTCGAATCGCGACGCAAGGGACGGTGCGCACGTACGAGAGAACCACCGATCTTGTGGAAGACCGAGCGCGGACTCCCGGCGTTCGCTTCACCGTCTTCGTACACAACGGGCCCCAAAGTGGTCTTTCACGATGCGGCGCGAGTTGTTCGTAGAAGGGGCGGCCGCAAGGCCGCTTCCAATCGCCTTGCGGCGGCGGGCGGGGTTGCGCCCGCCCCTACGGGTTGCCGGTCGGGGCGATCCAAATCGTGAATGGTCATTGAGCTCCTCGCGGATCGAGTCGCATCCGCCTGCCCGCACGGTCACGCGCCGAGCTGTCGTCGAGAGGGGCGCAGGTCCGAAGCGGGCCGGTGCGAACTGGCTCGCCCCGTGCTGGCCTGGCACGCGTGCGCAGACGACGAAGCGTTGACGATCGTCAACGGAGTGTCGTCCGCGCTCACGACGACGCGCTGATTTCCCGAACGATTCCCGACGATCGGTGGCGTTTCTTGCTGGACTTCGTCGGCGACTGTCTTGCATCGTTGGCCGTCGTCCGTTTGCGCACGGAGGTCGGAGACGATGTCACGAGCGATGGGGCGCGCGCTCTCGCGCGCGCTGTGGGCAGCCGTTGCGGGTCTCATCACGATGGGGGCCGAGTGCCCGCCGACCACCGAGCCTTGCGATCCAGCGCTCGGCACCGCGCGGATGCAGGCGGTGGTAGTGCTGGAGCGAGGCTCGGGCGCACCGCTCTCCGCACAGATCTACGCCCCGGATCCCGCCGCGTATTCCGCGCGCCCCTATCCGGCGATCGCGATCTTGCCCGCGGGGCTCTCGGATACGGACTCGGTCGAGTGGGCGGCGGAGCGGCTCGCCGGCGCGGGTTACGTGGCGATCACCGTGAAGCCGGCGAATGGCGGCAGCCCCGATTCGTACGATCTCGCGCTCTCGAGTGCGATCGATTTCCTCGGCTCGTCGGACAATCCGTTCCGCGGTGAAACGGACATGCAGCGCGTCGGCATCGCGGGTTGGTCGCTCGGCGCCCGCGCACTGACCAAGACCCAGGATCTCGATTCACGCGTGAAGGCGATGGTGGCCTGGGACAACCTCGCCGTGCGCGAAACCGGCGACGAAGGCTCGCCGACGTGTGCTTACACCGGCACCGCGTATCGCACGCCGCGCGTGCCGGCGTTGGGGCAGGCATCCGACGACTGCACGCCCACCGATCCGGACGCGAAGAAGACCGGGTACGCGTGGTGGCGTGCGAGCTCGATGCCGAGCATGGAAGTGGTGTTCGAAGCCTCCACCCACAGTTGGTTCGGTACCGGTTGGACGCCCGACAAGCACGACCTCGTGCACTGGTACACGCACGCGTGGTTCGACCGCTGGCTGCGCGGCGACACCACGGCGACGAGCCGGTTGCTGACTCGCAACGTCTGCGGTCAGGACGTGTCCACGATGCTCGACGCGGACTTCCGCTCCGGCGCCTATCTCGACGGCCACGACTGCGAAGACCTGCGCTCGGGCTGCTGAGCGCAGCTCACTCGCGTCGCCGGCGCGCGTGGATACGGGCCGCCGGCAGTTGCGATCGGTGGAATCGCCAGCGGCGCGACCGCTCGCCTCTATGAATTTGGCGCGGTATCGAGAGAGGTAGTCTCGAGGCCTGGGCGTCGCGTGCTCGTCTCGAGGTGACGACGCGATCGCAGGGAGGGGCCTCGATTGCCCCGACGTGCGCGGCGGCTGGGTTCCGAAGGAAATCGGGAACCGCAACCGCCGCTGACGTCGGGGCGAACGAGTCGCGCGAGAGAAGTGCTCAGACCATGTCCTTGAGCGACTTCATCGGACGCGCCCGAACGCGCTTGCTGGCGGGCTTGGCGGGGAACATCTTCTCGGTCTTGGTGAACGGGTCCATGCGCTTCCCAGCCGGCTTGGCGGGGATGTTCTTCACCGTGAGCTTCAAGAGCCCCGGTGGAACCACGAAGACACCCGTTCCCTTCTTGCCGAGGTTGGCCGCAGCGACGCCCGCGAGTGCCTCGAAGACGCCCGCAACCTGCTTCTTCGCGAGTCCGGTCTTGTCTGCGATCGCCGCGTACACCTCGGACTTGGTGGGCGGCTTCGCCGTGGCGGGCTTCTTCGCTGCCTTCTTGGTCGCCATTCGTCTTCTCCTCTTTCGCTGGTCTTGTGATCTCGTCTCGACTCGAGCCGCCCCATGCGGCTGAAGGTGAACTGGAATGCGGCGAAATTAGGAGGATCGCGTGCGCGCGTCAAGCGGAAATCGGCGACTTTCGCGGCTCTTCCTGCGGGTCCGCGCGCGTGGCTCGGATACAATCGCCGCACGACACGAACGCCACCGCCACGCGATGGCGAGGAGAGCCGCATGCCCGGCAAGCTCGAGTACTTCTACGACTTCGTCAGTCCTTTCACGTATCTCGCCAACTCCCAGCTTCCGGGAATCGTCATGCGCACGGACTGCGAGCTGATCGCGCGTCCGTTCTTCCTGGGGGGCGTGATGAAGGCCACCGGCAACGCACCGCCGGCGCACGTGCCTGCGAAGGGCGCCTACATGTTCGGCGATCTCGGGCGCTGGGCGCGGCGCTACGGTGTGACGATCCAGATGCCGGCGGTCTTCCCGTTCAGCTCGCTCAAGGCGATGCGCGGTGCGATCGTGGCCGAGCGCCAGGACCGGGAGCGCGTGTATCGCAACGCTTGCTTCCACGCGATTTGGGCCGAGGGCATCGACGTGGGTTCGAGCGAGGGCCTGAGCCTGGTGGCGGAGCGCGCCGGCCTCGATCCGGTTGCGTTCTCGACTGCGATCGAGCAGCAAGACGTGAAGGATGCGCTCACGGCGAACACCAACGAAGCCGTCGAGCGCGGTGCGTTCGGCGCCCCCACGTTCTTCGTGAATGGCGCGGAAATGTTCTGGGGCAACGATCGTCTCGACTTCGTCGAGGAGGCGCTGCGCTCGTCGCCGTGACGAGGGTCCGGGGGCGACCGTCCCCACGAGGATGGGGTCGGGGTGAACGCGTGAGCGCGGGTGTGAGCTCGCCCGCGGGATGTCGGCTGTGACCGCGGCGTGCCCCGCGGTGACCTGGCGGTCGCCCCTGCGGATCGCGGCGATTGCGCCCGCTGCATCACGCCGCCGCCGCCCTGCCCGCTCTCGCGTTTCAGCGTGGCAGCGAGTCGAGGAACGCCTCGATTGCGTGCGCCAGCGCGTCCGGACGCTCGTGGTGGATCATGTGCCCCACGCCTTCGATCTCGACGACCCGCCCGTCGCGAAACGATGCCGCCCGCTCGCGCCAATCCGTGACCAGCTCACGGACCCAGCTCAGCTCTCCCATCACCACCAGCACCGGAGCCGTGATGCGATGCCAGAACGCGCGCGCCTGCTCCACGTAGAAGGGCTGCGGCACGCGGCTCTTGTGAAGCGGATCGAAACGCCAGCGGAGGAGCCCATCGTCGCCGCGCTCGGTGCCGTGGGTGGCGAGCGCGAGCGCGCGCGCTTCGCCGAGCCGCGGGTTCGCGAGCTTGAGCTGCGCCGCCGCGTCCGCAACGGCGCGATAGGGTCGCGGCTGCTTCCCGAGCTGCTCGTGGTTGGTCCGCACCCACTCGACGAACTGGTCCGGCGCCACCTCGGGCCGCATGTCCGCAGGACCGAGCCCCTCGACGCTCACGTAGGCACGAACGCGATCGGGAAACGTGCCGGCGTAGAGGCCTGCCGCCATGCCACCCATCGAATGTCCGACGAGCACCACCGGCCCACCGCCCGCGAGCTCGCGCACCACGGCGTCGATGTCGAGAACGTAATCGGCGAAGTGGTAATAGCCGCCGGCACCCACCCAGCTCGAGAGACCGTGGCCGCGCAGGTCGATCGCCAGCACGCGGTAGCGCGCCGCGAGCCGCTCGGCCACCGGGTCCCAGGAGCGCGCGATGTCCATCCAGCCGTGGACCATCACCACGGCCGGAGCGTCGGCCGCGCCCCATTCGGCGACGTGAATCCGGAGCCCCCGTTGGTGCTCGACGAATCGATCGCGCGGTTCCATGTCCACCTCGCTCACACGTGACGGAGGGCATCGACGATTTCGAGGCGTGCTGCGGCACGCGCCGGCAGGAGGCCGCCCAGCACACCCGAAGCGAGCGCCAACGCCGCACCACCGATCACTGCGGTGCGGGTCACGTCCAGTCGGAACGAGAGATCGAAGATGTCCATGCCGTAGCCGTCGAACGCGAACGAGGCCGCGATGCCGAGCGCGCCGCCGAGGACTCCCACCAACGTGCTCTCGATCAAGAGCCCGATGGCTACCGACCACGCGCCGAAGCCGAGCGCGCGCAGCGTTCCCATCTCGCGCACCCGCTTGCTCATCGCCGCGTACATCGTGTTGGCACCGGCGAACACGGCTCCCAAGCCCATGATGGTGCCGATGAGATTGCCGAGGAACCGAAAGCCCACCGCCGAGCGCGCCACGTCCTCGTAGTACTTGGGCTCGGCCTGCGCATCGACGGATACGGTCTTCGAGTCCTCCAGCGCCTTCTCCACCGACGCCAAGCGGCGCGGCTCGGCGAGGCGCACCACGAGCAGCGAGACCTCGCTCACCTTGTTCTCGCTCATCAGATCGTCGAGCTCGGCCCACACCTCGCCCTCGAAGATCTGTCCCGCGGCGGCGAAGACACCCACCACGCGGTGGAGCTGGCGGCCGAAGGCCAGCTCGTC
Source organism: uncultured bacterium (assembly GCA_964450125.1). GTDB lineage: Bacteria > JADJOY01 > JADJOY01 > JADJOY01 > JADJOY01 > JADJOY01. The sequence goes on along the minus strand of CAYVDO010000450.1, from coordinate 893 downwards.
GCCGATGCCCACGCCGGCGAGCTTGCTCGGCAAGAGCGCGCCGATGAGCACCTCGCCGGGATGCGCCGGGAAGCGGCCAGCCAGCAAGCGCACGCCGCTGTGGACCGCGAAGGCGTCGGGAGTGACGCCGCGAATGGGCACGTAGCGGGCGCCTTCCATCGAGCCGAGCGGCTCCCCTTTGCGGGGGATCGGGCGTTGCAGCAGCAGCTCGGCGCTCGCCAGCGGCTCGCCGCGCCGGTCGCGGGCCACCGCCGGGTGGTAGCGCACGATGTTGGCCGACTCGCGTGATAGTGAGGACGCCTCTGCCGAGGGTGCGCCCTTCGACATCACGAGCAGATTGCGCGCGTCGCCGGTCGAGACCGCCACCCGCGCGATGCCGCTCGCGGTGGCCGCCATCACCACGAACACCAGGACGCTCGCCGCGACGCCGAGCACCACGACGGCAGTGGAGCGTTTCCGCGCCATCACGTTGCGCCACGAGTAGGTGAGGGGAAGTGGCATGGTGTTCGTCTCGACGTGAAGCAAACGCATCGAAAACGCGGCACTACAGCAGGCAGAATGGCACGCGCCAGCGGCGCGTCGCGAGCGTTAGCCGAGGCGCCTCGGGGGTGGGGCCCCGCAAGAACCGCGCTTCCTGCGCGGTCGGGGGTCTGGAACAGACCCCCGAGGAAGCATCAACTAGCCCTGAACTGAGCGCGAGGCGCTTGCTTCAGGGCTAGCAGGCTGCTGAAAAAGGCACGCGCCAGCGGCGCGCCGCGAGCGCAGCGAGGCGACTTGGGGGTGGGGCCCCACGAAAACCGCGCTTTTCGTGGGGCGGGGGTCTGGAACAGACTCCCGAGGACATGCCTATCCGCTTAGCTGCGGTAACCGCTATGGGTAGTGTTTGGTTGTTC
>CAYVDO010000449.1:5708-6193 GCA_964450125.1 uncultured bacterium | reverse complement strand
CGCCGGATACGGCACCAGATCGGCGATCTTCTCGATGCTGCGATGAAGGTAGCCAACGTCGGGCAGACATCGCGTCACGATCTCGCCGTCGGTGGTGAGCACGAAACGCAGCACACCGTGGGTGCTGGGATGGTGGGGTCCCATGTTGACCACCATCTCCTCGGTGCGCAGCCGAGGCGTATCCGCTCGCGCGTCAGCCATTCTTCGGTCTCGTATTGTCGATGCCGTGGTAGCGATCGGGCTTCACGTAGTCCTTGCGAAGCGGGTGCCCTTCCCAGTCGTCGGGCATGAGAATGCGGCGCAAGTCCGGGTGCTCCTCGAAGATCACTCCGAGGAGATCGTACTGCTCACGCTCGTGCCATCCCGCCGCCGGCCACACCGGCACCAGCGACGGAACGCGGGGCTCGGCGCGCGGCAGGCGGGTTCGTACGGCGAGGCTCGCGCGCTTCGCGCCACTCTCGAGATCGATCTTCGCGACTTCGCCC
>CAYVDO010000449.1:0-5698 GCA_964450125.1 uncultured bacterium | reverse complement strand
GTGCGCGACCACCTCGATCGAATCCGGGGGTCGATCCACCGCCGCGAGGCTCATCAAGTAGTCGAATGCGAGCCTTCCATCGCGGTGCAACGTCTGACACACCACGCGCCAATGGGCGGCGTCCACCTCGAGCGTCGCGTCCTGGTGACCCGTCGCCTTGGCCTCCGGGATCGTGAGCGTAGCGTCCGGGTGACGTTCCCTCAGGATCCCGATGGTGCTTTCGTTACCGAGTCGGTCCACGGCATGCTCCCCGCAGGGTGCAGGACCCCGGTTCAGGCCGCTTTCCGAACCAGGTAGCGTTCGCGTCGGATCTTCTCCTGCAACACCAGGAGACCCTCCGTCAGCGCCTCGGGTCGCGGCGGGCAGCCGGGTACGTAGACATCGACCGGAATCAGCTTGTCGATGCCAGCAAGCGTCGAGTAGCTCAAGTCGAAGAGACCGCCGCAGTTGGAGCAACTCCCCATGGAGATCACGTACTTGGGCTCCGCCATCTGGTCGTAGAGAAGCCGCACCCGCTCGGCCATCTTGAGCGTCACGGTACCGGCGACGATGAGCAAATCGGACTGGCGCGGAGTCGCCCGAAACACGGCACCGAAGCGATCCAGATCGGCGCGCGGACCGCCGGTCTGCATCAACTCGATCGCGCAGCACGCCAACCCGAAGAGCAGGTACCAGAGCGAGTTCGTACGTCCCCAGTTGAGCACGGCGTCGACGTTCGCGAACACCACGTTGGGCGGAAGGCTGTCCCGAAGATTCATGGGTGTTCACCTCCTCACGCGCTTCCGAGTCGATTCCACACCTCGACGCCCGGAAGCTACGACCCGAAATCTATCCCAATCGCGACCGAAGACCCTGGGCTGGTGACGGCATCGGCGGCGTGGAAGCCCCCGCCGCGAGCGGCCACTGGCCGTGCTCATCCCGCAAGCGGCGAGCTCGGCTTGGGCTTCACCCAGTCGATGTCACGTTTGACCCACACGTAGGCGAGGCCGAGCGCCAGCACCGACACGAAGGTCGCGATCTCGGCAAGCGCGATCCATCCCATGCCGCGCGTCACCCAATCGCGCAGCACCACCAACACCGGCACCATGAACGCCACTTCCAGATCGAAGATCACGAAGATCAATGCCACCACGTAGAAGCGCAGGTTGAACTGAATCCACGCGCCACCAACCGGTCGCTCACCGCATTCGTAGCTGCGGGCCTTGTCGACGTCGGCAACCCGTGGCTGCACGAGCCGCGAAAGCGCCAGGCTGAGGACGATGAATCCGATCGCGACCAGCGCGAAGATACCGATACAGGCAAGCCCGTAGAACACGAATCACCGCCCTCCCGACCGACGCACGCGCATGGCCCCGACTCCGTCGGTCCGCAGCAAGCGTCGCTCGTCCCAAACGTTCGGCCACGCCGTCCGCGGCGCGGGCACGGCCGGATTCAGTACTGGATGACCGAGTACGTCTTCGCCGGCGCGAGCCGCTTGCGTCCGCCCAGCGCCTTGAGCTCGATCACGAACGCGCATTCGATCACCTTCGCCTCGTGCTCGTGGATGAGTTGCACACCTGCAGCAGCCGTGCCACCCGTAGCCAGAAGGTCATCGATGATCAACACCCGCTCACCGGGGAGGATCGCGTCTTCGTGGATCTCGATCACGTCGGTGCCGTATTCGAGTGCGTACTGAACGCTGCGGGTCTTCCACGGCAGCTTGCCGGGCTTGCGGACGATCGCGAGGCCGACACCGAGCTTTTGGGCCAGCGGCGCGCCGAACAGGAAGCCACGCGACTCGACGCACATGATCTTGTCGATGCGCTTGTCCTTGTAGCGATCCGCAAACGCGTTGATTGCGGCGCGGAAGGCCTTGGGGTTCTGCAGCAACGGTGTGATGTCACGGAACAAGATCCCGGGCTTCGGGAAATCCGGGATGTCGCGGATGTAGGCCTTGAGATCGAGCCCCTTGCGCTTCGTGGCTGCCATCGGCGGTGGTCCTCCGGGTGAGAGATTGCGGGCTGCTCGTTGTAGAGGAAACGATGCACGACGGGCAAGAGCGGCGCGACTCACACCTTCCACGTCGCGATCTCGTCCACCAGGTGCGCATGCGTGAGGTCGAGGTGCACCGGCGTGACCGAGATGAGCCTGTCGCGCAGAACCGTCACCGCATCACTGCCCTCGATCGGGTCGAAGCCGAGCTCGTCGCCGCCGATCCAGTAGTAGGTCCGGCCGCGGGGATCGGTCCGATCGACCACCGCATCGGTGTACCGACGTTTACCCTGGCGCGTGACGCGGTAGCCCACGGGCGGCGCCACTGGGATGTTGGGCACGTTGACGTTGAGCAACGTCGCCGCGGGCAGACCGTGGTTCAGGATCGAGCGCGCGAGCCGGGCTGCGAAGCCGCAGGCGGTGTCGAAGTGGAAGTTGCGGCGCGCAGCCATGGAGATCGCGAACGCGGGCGCACCGAGCAAGGTGCCCTCCATGGCGGCTGCGACGGTCCCGGAATACGTGATGTCGTCGCCGAGGTTTGCGCCCAGATTGATCCCCGACGCAACCAAGTCGGGGCGGCGCCCTTTCAACACGGTGTTGATCCCCAGGTAGACGGCGTCCGAGGGAGTTCCGTCGACGGCCCACGTATCCGACGCGAGCTGCTCGAGCCTCAATGGTCGTTGCAGCGTGAGCGCGTGGCTCGCAGCGGATTGCTCGCGATCAGGCGCGACGACCAGCACGTCCCCGACGTCGCGCATCGCTTCCACAAGCGCCTTGAGCCCTGGGGAATGCACTCCGTCGTCGTTGGTGACCAGAATCAACGGCACGTCGCGATTCCCCCGAAAACACGAAACCCGGCAGCTTGGGCTGCCGGGCCCGGGAATTCACTTGGTCGGGGCGACTGGATTTGAACCAGCGACCCCAAGACCCCCAGTCTTGTGCGCTACCAGGCTGCGCCACGCCCCGATTGAAACTTCACTCTAGCATCTTCCGAATCGATTCCAACCCCGCGCGCACGCGTGAGAGAAGCTCGCGAACGTCGGGATCGCTCGGCTCCTGTTCCAGATCCAGTTGCGCCTGCACAGGCGCGGATGCGGCCGGACGAGCCTCTCGCATGAGCTCGCGGAGCCGCTTCTTCGCCCCTGCGATCGTGAAGCGCTGATCGTAGAGCAAGTGGCGAATCTCGAGAATGCGCTCGATGTCCCTCCTCCGGTAACGCCGCTGATTACGCAGCTTGACCGGCTGAATCGCGTCGAACTCGGACTCCCAATAGCGCAGCACGTAGGGCTCGACTCCCGTGATTCGGCTCACCTCGCCGATCTTGAAGTAGAGCTTGTCCGGGATCTCGGTGGGCGCGGCGATCGGTCCTACGCCTTGCGGGCTGGCGCGCGAGGTCACGAGGCCACCGTCGCACCGTGCGCACCCACACCCGAGCGCTCACGTACGCGCGCGAGCGACGCACGTCGAACGCTCAGCGGCGCTTGGCGTCGTGGGTGACTTCCAGGTCCTCGAGCACGCGATCCAACGTTGCGGCGATCTCGGCCTCGGTGAGCGCACGCTCGCCGTGCTGGAAGCGCACGTGGAAAGCCAAGCTCTTGCGGCCTGCGCCCAGCCCTTCGCCCTGATAGACGTCGAAGAGCTCCACGTCGGTCGCCCACTTCGCCTTCGCCAGCTCGCCTTGGATATCGCTCACGGCGAGCGCAGCCGGCACGTCCAGAGCCAGGTCGCGAAGCGCGACTGGCTGGCGCGAGAACGCCCGATGGCGCGGCACCGCGCCCGAGCCCGGGGCGTTCAAGTCCAGCTCGAAGGCATGGAGCTTGGCCGTGATTCCCAGCTCCTCCAGCAGCCGCCGGGACAGCATGACCAGCTCGCCCACCTTGCGATCGTTGCACCAGATCTCCCCAGCTTGGCCTGGCTCAGCGTACTGTAGGTCCGCAGCTGGGCGAAACGCAACGCCTTTGATTCCTGCGCGTTCGAGGAGAATTTCGAGAGTTCCCTTGAGGTCGAAGAAGTCGCAGTCGCGCCTGCTCTCGGGGAATGCACCGCGGCCGAAGACACCACCACCGATGGCAGCCACCGTTTCGACTTCGCGAAACGGCCACTTCCCGCCCGCGCGGCGATGGATACGCGCGACTTGAAAGAGTCGAATCGAGTCCGCGCCGTGGTTGATCTGGGCGCGCGCCGTTTCGACGAGGCCCGGCAGCAAAGCCGTGGTGAGAACGGAGGTATCCTCGCCCAAGGGATTCGCGATTCGGATCGGCTCAGCTCGTCCATCGGGGAAGTCGAAGCGCGTGATCACGTCCGGCGAGGTGAACGCCAATCGCACGATCTCGCGATAGCCCTGCCCGACGAGGACGTCGCGCGCCAGCTCGATTCGCTGGGCGCTGGCAGAGGACGCGGGACCGAGACCGGACAACCCCGTGCCGTCGGCCATCGCCGAGGGAATCCGATCGTAGCCGGCGACCCGCGCCACCTCCTCGATCAGATCGACCTCGCGCGTGATGTCCGGGCGCCACGACGGTACCGTCGCCTCGAGAGCGCCAGAATCGACGGAGATGCCGATCGAGCCGAGCGCAGCCAGACAAGCTTCGTCCGTGATCGCGGTGCCGAGCAGCGCGCGCGTTCGTTCCGGCCGGAACCGAATGCGCTGCGGAACGTAAGGTCGCGGGATCGCCTCCACGACGCCAGCGGCGATGATACCGCCAGCGAGCTCGACGATCCGAGCCGCGAGGCAGTCGAGTGCAGTCGCCAATCCGACGGGATCCGTGCCTCGCTCGAAACGGTGCGACGCTTCGGTATGCATGCCGTGGCGGCGGGCGCTGCGCCGAATCGAGATCGGATCGAAGTGCGCGCTCTCGAGTACCAAATCGACGGTATCCGCGTGAACACCGGATAACTCGCCGCCCATGATTCCAGCGAGCGCCATCGGAACGCGGGCGTTGGCGATGACCAGGTCTTCGGCCGTGAGCTCGCGCTCGACGCCGTCCAGGGTGAGAAGCTTCTCTCCCGCCCGGGCCGTGCGCACCACCACACGCGCCCCTTCGACGCGCGCCAGATCGAAAGCGTGAAGCGGATGGCCCAGCTCGATCAAGACCAGATTGGTGGCGTCCACCACGTTCGAGATGGGACGGATTCCCACCGCACCGAGCCGCCAGCGGACGGCGGCGGGCGACGGGCCAACCCGCACTCCGCGCACGACGCGGGAGGAATAGCGCGAACAGCGTGCGGGATCCTGCACCTCGACCCGCACTCCATCGGCAGCCGGTGGTCCGGCTTCGACCAGCCGGATCGTCGGCGGCGTCAGCGCTGCGCCGGTGAGCGCGGCCACCTCGCGCGCGATACCGAGGATGCCCAGGCAATCGGAGCGGTTGGGCGTGAGGCTGATGTCGAGCACCCAATCGTCGAGGCCGAGCTCCTCGGCCAGCGATCGCCCCACGGCAGGCGCGCCGTCGAGCAGCAGTAGCCCTTCGTGGTTGGTCGACAGGCCGAGCTCGGCCTCGCTGAGCAGCATGCCTTCGGAGACCTCACCCCGGAGCTTGGCCTTGCGGATCTGCGTGCCGTCGGGCAACGTCGCCCCCACTGGCGCCAACGCCACGAACGCTCCGTCGTGCACGTTCGGCGCGCCGCAGACCACGGAAATCACGCCGGCGCCATCTTCGACCTCGCAGAGCGTCAGGCGATCGGCCTGGGGGTGCTTGCGCGTGCTGCGGACACGTGCGACTCGGAC
>CAYVDO010000448.1:0-6203 GCA_964450125.1 uncultured bacterium | reverse complement strand
CCGCGACGAGCGCGGCGCGCCCGCGAGCACGCGGCCGGAAGATTCGCCGCCGTGCGAGACGTCCCGCACCGGACACGGCGATCGTGTGCATCGCGGGCTCGTCGATCGCGCCCGCGGCACACTGACGCGAAATCTGGCGGGCGCGCAGGCGTTCGCGCGCCTGGCGCTGCGCACCGACAAGGCCGGACCTGCGGTACAGCTCTACGTGGTGCTCAACGCCGAATGTGACCTGCGCTGCCGAATGTGCGGGTTCTGGCAGGGCGTATACGAAGAGACCGGTCGGGAGCTGCTCGACACCGCGGAGCTCGTTTCGCTCTTCGATCAGGCCGCCGGCGCGGGCACGCGCAGCCTCATTCTGACTGGCGGTGAGCCGTTCCTGCGCGTGGATCTCCTGGACGTGATGACCGCTGCCACGGCGCGCTTCCCGTTCGTGCGCCTTCAGACCAACGGGCTGCATCTCGACGAACGAGCGGTGGAGCGTTTGGTGGCGAGCGGGCTCGACGTGTTGTGGGTGTCGCTCGATGGCGTCGGCGAGGTACACGATCGCATCCGTGGTCGCGACGGCGCGTACGAACGCATCGTGGCGGGGCTCGGGCGGCTCGCCGAAGCGAAGCGACGGTCGGCGGCGGCCCTGCCGCAGGTCTTCGTCAACGTCACGGTGCTGCCGGAAAACCACGATGCCCTCGCACCGTTGATCGAGGTCGCCGAGCGCGCCGGCGCGAGCCGTATCGCGTTCCACCACGTGAGCGATCTCGGGCGCGACGTGGTGGCCGCGACCGAGGAGCGCCTCGGGGTGCGTGGCGTCGCCACGCTTCAGTTCTCGCGGAAGACCCACGCCGGCGGACGGGCACCCGCCGAGCTGCCGCAGAGCTTCTGGGCTGCGGTCGAGGATGCACGACGGCGCGGTCGCGTGGCCGTGGAAGTGGACTCGCTGCTCACGCGCCCCGTGCACGAGCGCGCCGAGGCGGGCTGCACCTGGCCCTGGGGAGTGGCGATGATCGGGCCCTACGGCGACTTGCTCGCGTGCCAGTCGCTCGACGGCTGGAAGCTCGGCAACGTGCGCGCCGCGCCCCTCGCGGCGCTCTGGAACGGCAACGACTATCGCGCGTTTCGCCGCCACGTCACCGCGGGGTTGCCGGTGTGTCGCCAATGCTGCGTTCCCTACCGCTCGATTCTCGACCACCTTTCCTCGCACGAGCACGTGGCGCGATTCGCCGCCGGCCGGGGCTTGCGTGCGCTGCTCTTTCCTCATCCCACCTGAACGCGTGCCGGAAACGACACGGCGGGAGCCGAACGTGAGCGAGCGGCGATTCGACGAGAGCTACCGCGAGTCGGTGAAGTTGCGCGACGGCACCGAGGTGACCATCCGCCTGGTGCGGGCCGACGATCGCGCGCTTCTCGAGGAGGGATTCGAGCGGCTCTCGGATCGCTCGCGGTACTACCGCTTCTTCACCGCCAAGCCACGGCTCACGGATGCGGAAGCGCGCTACCTCACCGACGTCGATGGCGAGGACCATTTCGCCATCGGGGCTTCGACCGTCGCCGCCGACGGCACCGAGCAGGGGCTCGGTGTGGCGCGCTTCATCCGGCTCGACGGTGAGCCGGAGGTGGCCGAGGCCGCGGTGACGGTCCTCGACGAGGTGCAAGGCCAAGGGCTCGGCAGCCTGCTCTTGCTGCGGCTCATCGCCGCGGCGCGCGAGCGCGGAGTGCACGTGTTTCGCTGTTGGGCGTTGGTGGAGAATCACGACGCGTTGGCGCTCTTTCACGAGCTTTTCCCGCGCACGACCGAGCACGTCGATGGCCACGAGGTGGTCATCGACGCGCCATTGCCCGAGGTGGCGTGGGATCTGGTTCCCGCGGCGCGTCCGATCGAGGACACGCTCTACCGACTGCTGCGCCACACGGCTTCCGGCGCGCTCAAGCTGCTGGGCTTCGCCCGTGCCCCGCGCGATGATCGCGAGCGGTGACGCGCGCCCGTCGAGTCACCCGCGGGCGGGGATGAACCCCGCCCCTACGGTCGACGCGGCAGCCGCGGCCACGCCGATGCCGGCGAGCTGAAGCCGCTTCGGATCGCGTGGCACCGGCGGGAGGTGCGGGCTCCCGCCAGTCCGGGGCCGACTCCGGCGTCCCGGCATCCAGCAGGGAAGCGCGCCGGATGAGGCTGGTGTAGGATCCGCGCACCTCGAAACTACCGGTGGGCCGGTAGCCTGGGTGGGCCATGACGGCACTCGTTCCTTTCGGTTCCTCGTGCCACTCGCATCCGAGCCCGTTCATGCGAAGGGCACTGCTCGCGTTCGCTGCGCTCTCGCTCGCGACGCTCGCCGCGTGCGGCTCGTCCGATGGCGCGGCCACGTGGCGCGGCGAGCGCGGCCCCTACGGAAGCGTCGTCGTGCCGGCGGAGCCGCAAGATCCCGGCGATCCGGCCGCCGGCCGCGCCGTGTTGCTCAACGGCGGCTACATGACCTGTGGCATTCCCTACAAGATCGTGGGCAACCCGTTGCTCGCGCCGTTTCTCGGCAGCTTCGGCAACGGTGCCAAGCTCGACGGTCGCGAGGGCCACAATCGCCGCATGCCGTACTCGATGAACGCGTTCACCGCACCCAACGGCGCCGAAGTCGTGAACTCGAATTGCCTGACGTGCCACGGCGGCGAGTTCGACGGAAAGCTTTACATCGGCCTCGGGAACTCCGCCGCAGACTGGACGAACACACTGCCGGCGCTGGATCTTCCAGACAGCCTCCTCGATCTGCTGGGCTTGAGCGAGGCCGAGAAAGCGAACTTGAAACGCATGCTGAGCGCGTCGCGGGCGCTCACGCAGACGCGCATGCGCACCGTCGGCAACAATCCCGCCGAGATCGTGGCGGTGGTGCTCATGGCCCACCACGACCGCGACACCTTGGCTTGGAGCGACGAGCTCTTGGCGCCGCTCGAGCCGCGCGACGAGCACGGCAACCGGATGTCACTCGACGATGCGCGCGTGACGTCCGATCCGCCCCCCTGGTGGCGGGCACACAAGAAGAACGCACTTTTCTACAACGGCATGGCGCGCGGCGATCACCGCGGCACCATGGCGCTCGCCACCTCGGTGTGTGTCGACGACGTCGAGCAGGCCAAGAACGTCGACGCCATGTTCAAGGACATGCAGACCTTCATCGGCACGATTCACGCGCCGCACTACACGCGCGGCATCGACCGTGATCTGGCCGGGCAGGGGAGGGCGGTGTTCCTCGCCAACTGTGCCAACTGCCACGGCACGCATGCGGGCAATCCCGACGACGACTCGAGCGACACCTATCCGAACTTGCTCTTCCCGCTCGACGTCATCGGCACCGATCCGGTGGTGGCCAACGCCGGCGTGATCCACGCTCCCGAGCTGGTCGAGTGGTACAACGGCTCGTTTTACGGCCGCATCACGCGCATGACGCCCGCCGATCCGTTCCCGGGTTACATGGCGCCACCGCTCGACGGCATCTGGGCCACGGCGCCCTATTTCCACAACGGATCCGTGCCCACGGTGGAGCTGGTGCTGAACAGCGAGGCAAGGCCGAAGTATTGGAAGCGCATCGATTACGAGAGCACGCATTTCGACGAGGACGCGATGGGCTGGCCGTGGGCGGAAGTGCCGTACAGCCAGGCCGACGCTCCCGACGGCGAGCGGAAGTTCATCTACGACACCACGTACTGGAGCCAGTCGAACGGCGGCCACACGTTCGGCGACCGGCTCACGCCCAGCGAACGCCGCGCCGTCATCGAATACCTGAAGACGCTGTGACCGAAGTCGTCGGCCTCGATCACGTCTACCTCTCCGTCGCGGACCTCGCGCGCGCGGAGGCGTTCTACGATCGCGTGTTCGCGGCGCTCGAGTTCCGGAAGAACGAGTTCCCGATCGGCGGCGATCGCCACGTCCAGTACTTCAATCGTCACTTCGGAGTGGTGATCCGGCCGGCGCGGGCTGCGGCCGTGCACGATCCGTACGCACCCGGATCGCATCATCTCTGTTTGCGGGTCGAGAGCGCCGAGGATGTGCGGCGGGTCGCCTCCGACTTGCGCGCCGCCGGCATCGAGGCCAGCGAGCCGCGCGTCTTCCCCGAGTACGCGCCCGACTACGTCGCCACGTTCTTTTGCGATCCCGATGGGCTCCGTCTCGAGGTCACCAACTACCGCGCCGAGCGCCGCCGCCGCCACGACCACTGGCCCAGCGATTGAGCGCTCGCCCGCTGCGCGAACGAGCGGCTAGGATGGGTGCCGTCATGAACGAGCCGGCCCGCCACCATCGCTACACCTACCGCGAATACGTCGTGCTGGAGCGTTTCGCGAACGTGAAGCACGAGTATCTCGATGGCGAGATCTACGCCATGGCGGGAGGGACTCCCGAGCACGCCGCACTCGCAGCAGCCGTGAGCGGTGCGCTGTTCGCGCAAATGCGCGGCGGACCCTGCCGGGCCTACAGCTCGGATCTGAGCGTCCGCGTCGTCGAAACGGGGCTCGCCACGTATCCCGACGTGACCGTGGTGTGCGGCGAGCTGGAGCGGGATCTGGAAAACCGCGATGCCGCCATCAACCCCAAGCTCGTCGTCGAGGTCACCAGCGACAGCACGGAAAGCTACGACCGCACCACCAAGCTCGCGCACTATCAGCGCATCCCTTCCCTCGAGGCCGTCTTGCTTGTCTCCCATCGTGAACGGCGCTTCGATGTGTGGGTTCGCGCTGCCGAGGGCACGTTCTCGTCGAGCAGTTTCGGGCCGGGTGAAGCCGTGCGCATTCCTGCGCTGGGCGTGACGCTCGCCGTCGACGACGTCTACGGCGACCTCGCGCTGCGCCCCGCAGGGACCGGCGTAGCGATCCCGGCATAGCGGCGGCCGCGAGGCCGCCGGCTGTCGCGCGAGATCTCGGTGGGCGAGCTGACGCTCGTCCCTACCGCTCGTCATTCGCGCGCCGTTGGCGGAGTCGAGCGCGGCATCTTCCGCACGCGCGCGGCTTGCGCCAGATTCCGGCGCGATGGCACTGAAACGACTCGGCTGGTGGCTCGCGCGCCCGCAAATGTGGGAGCGGGAGATCCGCGCCTTCGAGCGCCGCGAGCGTGTGTCACGTACCGAGCCTGGTCGCATCGTCTTCACCGGCAGCTCGAGCATCCGCTTCTGGTCGACGCTCGAGGAGGACATGTGGCCGCTCGCCGTGGTGAACCGCGGCTTCGGTGGCGCCCACGCGGCGCACGTGACCCACTACGCCGAACGCATCCTCTTTCCAACGGCGCCGCGCGCGGTGGTCATGTATGCCGGCGACAACGATCTCGGCCGCCTGAGTCCGCGCTCCACCCGGAGCGTGGTCGCCGATTTCGAGGCATTCGTGATCGCCATCCGCAAGCGCCTCGGCGATACGCTGCCGATCTACCTGCTCTCGATCAAGCCTTCGCCGCTGCGCGCCAAGCAGTGGCCGCGCATGGCCCGCACCAACGAGGGGATCGCGCGGATCGCCGCCGAGATGCCGAATGTCGCGTACCTGGACGTCGCGACACCGATGCTCGACGGCCGCGGGCGCCCGCGGCGCGAGCTCTACCGCTGGGACGGCCTGCACATGAACGCCGCCGGATACGGCATGTGGACGAGCATCGTGAAGCCGCGACTTCTGGAAGATTTCGGCTCGTCGGCCACGTCGTCGAAGTCGCAGTCCGGAAAGGCTCACGAATGAGCGAATCCACGCCCGCCATCGTGCGCGAGCTCTTTGCGAACGCCGTGAGCTTCGTCGCCGACGGCGTGCTCCCGTCGCTTCAGCTCGCGGTGGCTCGGCACGGCAAGGTGATCGCTGCGCGCACGTTCTCGAAGGACGGTCGCGCCGACGACCGCACGCTCTACACGATCTTCTCGTGCACCAAGGCCCTCACCGCCTCGGCGGCCTGGCTGCTTCAGCAAGACGGCCGGCTCGACGTGAGCGAGCGCGTGGTGGACGTGATTCCGGAGTTCGGCACCAACGGCAAGGAGCGCGTCACCCTCGAGCAGCTCCTCACCCACACTTCGGGGTTTCCCGTGGCGCCGTTCGCGCCGCTCGACTGGAACGATCGCGAGCGCCGCCTGGAACGTTTCCGCAAGTGGCGGCTCGACTGGGAACCAGGCAGCCGCTTCGTCTACCACGCGATGACGTCGTTCTGGGTCCTCGCGGAAGTGATCGAGCGCCACGATCGCGAGCGCTTCCACGTGAGCGCGTTC
>CAYVDO010000447.1:0-6206 GCA_964450125.1 uncultured bacterium | reverse complement strand
GTTCCCCACACACTCCTGGCCTCGCCGATGGCGTGTATGGGCTCGCTAACGCGCGCCGGCTTGGGGGTGGGGCGTAAGAAAAAGTCACGCCCGTTGGGGTGCGGGGGCTTCGCAAGCCCCCGCAAGACACGTCGGGGCGGGGGTCTGGAACAGACCCCCGGGAGAGCATCAAGCTAGGAGCCTGTCGGCGTGCGAAGCACATTTCCCGAAAGGCTCCGAGCCGCCGTGGATTGGCCGCGTATTCGTTCGCGCCAGGCGATCTGGTGGGGAAAGCGCATCCCGCTGCGCTCGCGCCTTCATCGGTTGCGTGAGCTGGAACGCGTGCGCGATCCCGCAGATCCACTCGAAGCGTGGCGATGCTGTGTGTTTTGGCCTCGCGCCCTCACCAACAAGCTCAATGCGCGGGCGTTCGCCGCGCACCTCGGCTGTGCGTTGCCGGCGGTGTTGTGGATGGGCCGCTTTCCCGAGCGCATTCCGTTCGAGTCGTTGCCCGCGCACTACGTCGTCAAGCCCATCGTGGGCGCGGCGTGCGGCGGCGTGCTCGCGGTGAGCGACGGAGTCGAGCTCATGTGCGGTGCGCGGCGCACCGTGGCCGATTTGCGCGCGCAAGCGCTCGCGATGCACGGGAAGATCGCGCGTTGGCCCATCCTGGTCGAGGAGTTCGCCGGTGCCCCGGGTGTCCTACCCCTCGAGTACCGTTGTCACGTGTTCGGTGACACCGTCGCGGCGATCGAGGTCGTGAGGCGGCACGGACCCAAATCGCAACACCAAACGGTCTACGACGCCGAATGGCGGATGCTGCCGCCGCCGTTTCGGACCATTCACCCCGCCGGTGGCGAGCTCGAAAGGCCGCCGCATCTCGACGAGCTGGTGCGGCTGGCGGGAGTCCTCGGAGCGGCGATCGGCACCTACATGCGAGCGGATTTCTACGCCACCGACCGCGGCTGGGCGTTCGGCGAGTTCTCATCCACGCCAGGCGGCGGCGACGGTTTCAGCCCGTTCGCAGTCGAGCTCTTCGAGCGACTCTGGCGCGAGAAATTTCCGGATCGATCGTGAAGGCGGTGCGTGATCCGAAGGGCGCGCCGGCGGAGGGTCGTGCGTGCGTGCTGACGCTCGGCCGCAGCGCGTTTCGCGTCGTTTCCACGAGCGCGGCGCTCGTCGATTGGCTCGTCGAGTTCGTGACGCCGTGGTTCGACACGAGCTCCGGCACGGCGACGCTGCAGGTCGCTGCATCGATCGAGGTCCGGATCGACGAGCCCGCGTTCTCCCGCTGGATCGACGCGGCCGCGCCCACGGCCCGCGAGCAGGTGTGCTTCCAGCTCGACCAGTCCACGGTGCGCTGGCCCGTGTGGCGCGGCGCCGACGGCTGCGAATGCGCGCTCGATCTCGAGGAACGGGTATCGCTCTTCGTCGATCGCGGCAGCGAGCACCCCGCATTTCGAATCGTTGCAGCGCGAGAGCGTCCCGGCGCAAGGCTCACGGCCTTTCGGGTGATCCGCGAGCTGGCACAGAGCGCAGCGATCGCCGGCGGCGCGCTCCCGCTCCACGCCGCTGCCCTCGGCTCGAAGTCGGGTGTCACGCTCGTCGTGGGCCCGAAGCGCGCCGGGAAATCGTCGCTCTTGCTTCACGGCCTCGTCAGCCACGGCGCGCAGTACGTCGCCAACGATCGCGTCCTGGTCACGCTCGACGGAGCCACGGATGAATCCGGCCAGGTATGGGCGCACGGCATGCCCAGCATCGTCGGCATCCGCGCTGGCTCGCTCGCATGGGCCGGCGATCTCGGTGCCGCTCTCGCATCCCGTGCTTGGCACTACACGACGACCGTCGCGGAGGCGCGCGCGAGCCAGCGCGCAGGCGATGCAGCGGAGGCGGGCGGCACGATCTGGCCACCGGGCCTCACGCCTGCACAGCTCTGCGCGCTCCTCGGCGCGGAGCGTGTGGCGGGCGGGCGCGTCACGCGAATCGTGTTTCCGTCGGTGCACGAACGCTTGCCGACCGGGCGCCGTTTCGCGCTGAAACAGCTCGGCGTGGACGAAGCCGTGCGGCGCATGCGGGAGACCGGACTGCTTGCGAATGGCGCGACGGCGAGCGCGTTCGCGGCGTTCGAGCACGCTGCGGCCTCGTTCGACGAGCGCCTACGCCGGCTCGCGGCCGCGGTGCCGTGTGTCGATTGTTCGCTCGCGCCGGCGGCCTACGAGGAGCCGTCGGTGTGGCCTGCGCTCGGCGACGGGGAATGGGCATGACCATCGTCGCTCCGCCGACGACGGCAGAGGCGATGGCCGGCTACGTCGAGGTGGCGCGCGCGATCGCGGCGCGCGATCCCCGAGCCGTGGCTGCGGCGCTGACCGCGCTGCGCGATCGCCCCGACACGATCGCGCTCACGCTCCGCGCCCACCAACTGGTGGGTTTGGTGAGCCGTCACCTCGCGGAGGCCGGAGAGGGTCACGGAGTGGATCCTTCGCTCGTGGAGGCGCTCGCGGCGGCTCGACCGATCGCGCGTACTACACCCGACGAGCTGCGCTCGCTCTTCGTCGAGGTGCGCGACGCGCTCGAAGGCGCGGGCGTTCCCGTGCTGCTTCTCAAGGGACAGAGCTTCGCGGAGCGGCTCTACGGCGGGCTCGATCGTCGCCCCCAATTCGACGTCGACGTGCTCGTGCCTCGTCGCGAGGCACGGCGCGCCCGACGTGTGCTCGTCGCGCGCGGCTTCCGACGCACCGAATACGACCTGCACTCGGAAACGCTCGTGCGCGGCACCGGGAAGGTGGACCTCCACCACTGTCTGCGCACTGCGCCAGCCTACGCCCTTCGCGAGCACGCGCTGTGGCGAGACGCTCGCGACATCACGATCGCGGGCGAACGAGCACGCACACTCTCCGACGAGCACACCGTGGTGCTCTTGGTGCTCGGGCTCTTCGAGGATCTCGGTCAGGGAATGGCGCGGCTCAAGCAGCTCGTCGATCTCGTTCGCCTTCTCGAAGAGGTCGACGCGACGCTGGACTGGGGGAGATTCTTCATCGATCGCGCCGCGGAGAACCTGCTGCGCATCGCGCTGACGATGTTGATCTGGGTCGTCGAGGTGATGCGGGCCCACGCGGCAGTGCCGCGTCTCGCTCAGCGTCTGGTGGCTCATTCGCCGCTGGCCTGCGACGGCAGCGGCGATCGTGATCGTGCGCTCGGGCTTCTCGCCGCACCCCGCAAGGCGCCGGCCAATCTCGCGTGGTTCGCAGACGTCTATCCCGGCTGGTTCGCGGCCTATCTGGCACGGTTTTGGTGGGGCGGCTTTCCCGCGAACTTGCGCCAGTTGCGTAGCGCATGGGTCATCCCGAGCCTGCGCCGCGCGTTTCGCTCTCGCGCGAGCTCGCGGTAGCGGCGGCCACGACGTCGCCCGCGATCGTGCGGCGGCTCGGGTGGGCTCTCGCCCGCCATCACGCCTCGAGGATCGGTCTGCGGGAGACGTCCTCGTGCGCAGAGTCGATCGACGTGCTGCGCCAGTGTGTCGCCGCGATCAGCAACCCACTCGCGGCGACGAGCCAATCACCGAAGCGTGTGTAGAAGGTGTGTGCGCTGCTCGCGAGCGGCACGTCGAGAACCTCGGCGCGAGCGCCGGCCGGCAGCACACGAAGCGACCCATCGGATGCGATCACGCCCGAGAGCCCGCTGTTGAGGACGCGTACCACGGAAATACGATTCTCCACGGCCCGCAACGTCGCGATGGCGAGCGCCTGGGGAAGCTCCGCCGTCCCGTCGAATGCTCCCTCGTTGCCGACGTTGAGCACCACCTTGGCGCCTGCCGCCACCGCGTGCCGCACGTGCGCGAAGGACGCGTGCTCCAGACAAATCGCCGCAGCCACGGGGACTCCTGCGGCTTCCAGCAGCGTGCTGTGCTCGCCGGGCGTGAAATCGAAACGATGCGGCAAGCGCGTGCCGCGTGTGACGATCGTTTCGAGCGGTGTGCCGCGAATCCAGGCGGGAAGGTACTCGGCGACGAACACCAAGCGTTGCTTGTCGTAGACCGAGGTCACGCGGCCCGAGGCGTCGAGCGCGACCACGCTGTTGCGTAGCCGATCGCTCTTGGTCATCACACCCGTCACCAGCGTGTGACCGAGCGCTCGTGCCAGCCCGGCCAGGTCGAGGAGCGCGCTCGGCTCCTTGCCGAGGGTGCGTGGATAGCTCGATTCGGGCCACACCACGAGCTCCACATCGGGATTCGCCGTGAGCGGCCGCGAGAGTGCCATCAACCGATCCACCACGGCGGAGGCGAGGGCGGGATCGGTCTTCTCGCGGGGGCTCAGCTCGGGCTGGACGATGCCGACACCGAGCGACTCGTGGCTCGGCTCGGGCCGCGCGAGGTTCGCGAGCACCACCAGCGCGGCGACGACGAGAGGCGCGGCGCGTGACCGAGGCGTGAACGCGATCGCCGCGTTCAGTGCCACGATGGAAGCCGATACCAGCCACGCACCTCCCCACGCGGCGCACTGGATCAACGCCGGCTGGCTCGCCTGCGAATGAGCGAGAAAGAGCCACGGCAGATTCGCCGGCAGCACACCGCGCACGTATTCGGAGACCACCCAAGCGGCCGCCGTCATCCCCACGCGCACCAACGCGCGTGGGCTTCGAAGGGCGCTCGACGCAAGCCACGCGAAGAGCGCCCACGAGCCGCCGCCGGCATAAACGCTGAGCAGCAGCCAGCCGGGAGTGGTGGTGCGTGTGAGCCACACACAGCCGCAGGCGAAGAAGAGCGTGCCTGCGAGCCCGCTCACGATCACTCGCCGCGCGGCGCTTCGCTCGCGCGCGAGGAATGCGAGGAGCGGGATCAGTCCGATCCACGCGAGCGGCCACAAACCGAGGGGAGGGAACGCCGCGACGGCGAGGGCACTCGACACGAACGGCAACGCGTGATGGGCGACCGTTCGGGCCCATCGCTTGGAGGCGGTGTCGTGGCTCTCGCGCGCTGCGAGGTCGCAGAGAACGTCGAGCGTGAGCGCATCGGCGTTCATGGTGGGATCAATGTGCGCTGGTGGGAGCGCCGAGGGCGCGCGTCGTGTCGGCAGCGGCCGTGGTCGCCGCGCGAGCCGTGAGCAACCGCGGACCGTGCGCGCGCGCCAGGTGGCGCGGCAGGATTTCGCGAATCTCCGGCTCTCCGACGAAGAGCTTGCCGCCCACCCACGCCGCGTAAGTGCTCACGCTGGCGCGGTCGGCCTCGCCGGTGAGGGCGCAGAAGAGCCGCAGATTCGCGGGCACATCGAGGGGTAGATCGCGCAAGACCAGACCATGGCGCGCCACGGCGGCGTCCACCACCTCGCCGCGCACGGCGCCGGCGCTCGAGCAGGTGGCGGGATCGTGGAAGTAGAGGAGCTCGCCGGTGTTCGCGCGGTCAGCTTGGATGCCGTCGGCACAACGTGCGAGCACGCGCTCGCGGACCGCATCCACCCCCGTAGCGGTTGCGCCATTGCGCTCGCGAACCGCGACGGGACGGGTGCCGGGGCTCGCGTAAACCACGTGGCTGAGGCCGAGACGTGTGAGGACCGGCGCGAGCTCTTCGAGGGCGCGCGCCGACGGAGGATCGTCGCGGCCGTAATCGAAGACGAGCTCGGGATCGAGCGCAGGAACGAGGCTTTCCAGCTCGAAGGTGACCGGGATGCGATAGATCCGCGTCTTGTCCGGCGCGCGCTGGGTGATCTGTACGTCGGCGCGGTGCCAGCCGAGGCGCGAGCCGGGACGAAGACGCAGGTTCACTCGCGCAGGCTCGGAGCTTCCGGCGCCGTTCTCACCGCCAAGCGCCAGTTCTGCGCTCAGGCAATCGCACGAGGACATCACCTCGAGAGAGCCCGTCCCTTGGACGAGCACCTCGGCGATCGCCTCGGAGCCGGGCGCGAGCGCACCCGCGTCCCAGCGGGGAAGATCGAGTCCTGTACCTACGAGCAAAGTCAGGATCAACGCGGCATTCATGGTGGACTCCTCGTTGCTGGCGTGGACCGTGCGCCGGCGGAGCCGCCGAGGTGGGCAACGACCCGCCCCGAGACGGCTTCGCCGGCGAGAGCCCTCATTGCGGGCAGCTCACCTGCTTGTCGGGATCGACGGCGTTGATGCCGGGGAAGTCGTAGTTGATGTTGTTGCCGATGGTGGTGGCGGAGTAGCAATCCCCGGCCCAATCGAGCCAGGAGGTGAGCCTCACGCCGTACTGCCACATGTCGAAGTGCAGGTGC
>CAYVDO010000446.1:0-6275 GCA_964450125.1 uncultured bacterium | reverse complement strand
CCTGCTCGCGGTGCTCGATCGCACCGGGCGCGGCAACGTCCAGCTCTTCGGTGGCGCCTACCCGCTCGCGACCGCGGCGAGCGTCGCGTATCGCGACCCGCGCGACACGCTGCCACCCCACCCGCGTCTGCGGTTTCGCGGTTTGGTGCCCTACGACCAGCTCTTCGCGCTCTACGCCGGCGCACAGGTGGCCTTCGACGTGATGGAGCCGAACGCCGAGCGCGAGCTTTCCTTCTCGTTCCGCGTGATCGACTACCTGGCGGCGAGCCTGCCGGTGGTCACCAATCGCTTCACCGAGATCGCCGCCGCCATCGACTCCTGCGAAGCCGGCTGGGTCATCGACGTCGAGGCCCCCGGCGAGCTCGAGCGCATCGTGGAGCAGATTCTCGCCGACCCCGTCGAGGTCGCGCGCCGCGGCGCCAATGCCCGCAGCCTGGTCGAGACGCGTTTTGCGTGGGATCGCACCGTGGAGCCGCTCGATCGCTACCTGCGTGCGCCAGCACGTGCCGCGCGCGGCGCATCGGTGCTGGGCACGCTCGTGCAAGTGGCCGGCGAGGCGTTCCGTGCCCGCGAGGAGCGCCTCCGCGAGATCGAGCGCAGCCGGCAAGCAGTGCACCGCGCCGAAGCGCTCGACCAGGAGCTCGCCGCGCTGCGTCGCGCCGACGCCGAGCGCGCCAACGAAGCGAACCTGATGCGCGCCGAGCTCGAAGCGCGAAGCCGCGATCTGGAGTCCATCAAGGAGCAGACCACGGCTTGGCGCCGAGACGCTGCGACGCAGAGCGCCGAGCTGGAAGCGTTGCGCGACACCATCGGCAGAAAGCAGCGCCAGGTCGACGAGACCATCGAGCAACGCGATGCCGTACGACGGGAAGCCGATGCGCTGACCCACCGAATCGAGGCACTCGAGCAATCGCTTCGCCACCACGACAAGGTGGGACGCGAGCTCGACGCCGAGCGCGAGCGCCTGGCACGCGAGGCCGACGCGCTACGCGCCGAGCGAGATCGAGAGCGGGAACGGGTCATCGAGCTGGTCGCCGAAGGAACCGAGAAGCGCGACCAAGCGCGACGCGAGTCCGACGCGTTGACTCACCGACTCGAGACGCTGGAGCAGGCATTACGCCACCGCGAGCAGACCGGACGCGAGCTCGATGCCGAACGCGAGCGGCTGACACGCGAAGTCGACGCGCTACGCAGCGAGCGCGACCGCGAACGTGTACGCGTCGCCGAGCTCGTCGCCGAAGGCACGGAAAAGCGCGACCAGGCACGACGCGACGCGGAGGCGCTCACCCACCGCGTCGCGACTCTGGAGCAGGAGTTGCGCCACGAGGAGAGGCGCGCCCGTGAGCGCGAGGCCGAGTACGAGCAAAATGCACGAGCCGCGCGAGAGCGGATGGACGAGGAGCTGCACGGCGTTCGCGCCCAAGCCGAACACCGTGCCGAGCAGCTTCGCGCCGAGCTCTCCCACCGCGACGCCGAGGTACAGCGCATCCGCGCGGCGCTCTCCGAGGCCGAACACGAACGCGACCGCGGGACGGAAGAACGCAAGCAACTCGCGCTGCAGACGGAGCGTGCCGAAGCCAAGTGGGTGGAGAGCGAGCGACGCTGCGAGCACGCTCGCGAGCAGCTCGTCGCACGCGAGCTCGAGCTACAGCGCGCCAAAGGCGCCTGCGGCGACGCCGAGCGCGAACGCGACCGGCTCGCACAGGAGCTGCAAGGCTCGACCCGCGCTCGGGACGCCCTGGAATCCAAGGCCCACCAGCTCGAGCAGCGCCTCGAAACGCGCAACGCCGAGGTCGAGGAGCTGGCGCGCCAGGTGGCGGCGCTGCGGGGCGAGGTGGAATCACGCACCGCGGAGATCGCACGCAGTCACGCCGACGTCGCACGCAAGCATGCCGAGCTCGACACCATCACGCGCGAGCGCGACCACGAGCGCAGTCGCGGTGCGGCCCGCGACGACGAGATCCGCAAGCTGAAGGACACGATTTCCGATCGTGAGCGCGAACGCGACCGCGCCGTCGCGGACGCGCAGGATCTGGGCGCCCGGGTGGAGGCCCTGGCGCGCACGCTACACGAGGCGGAGGTCGCGGCACGCGCGCAGTCGGATCGGGCCGCCCACGAGCTCGACTCGATCCGCGCCGCGCTCGCGCACGAACGCGACGTGCGCGGCACGGCCGAGAGCGCGCTCGAAGCGCTGCGCACCGAAGCGCACGAGGCGGGAGCCCGGCACCGAGGCGAGGTCGAGCGCCTCACGCACGAAGCCGCATCTCGCGACCGCGACCTCGCGTGGTATCGAGCCGAGGCCGAGTCGAAGGAGCGCGCGCTCAGCGACGCGCACCGCCAGCTCGCCGATCTGCAGGCAGCCGCTCACGAGCTCGAGCGCCGCCTGGCGGAGAGCGGCGAGCAGCTCGCCCGCGAGGCCGGAAACGCGGACCGGCTGCGCGGCGAAGTGCGCCGTCTCGAGCACGCGACAGCGAAGCTCGACGAAACCGTCGCCCATCACCAGGCCATCTCGACCGACCAACGGAACGAGATCCAGCAGCTCACGAACACCGTCGACGCTGGTATCCACCGCGAGCGGGCGCTCGCAGCCGAGCTCGCTCGGCTGCGAGCGACTCCGCTGTTCGGCTGGTGGTTGCGACTCCTCGGGAGAAGAGGCTCCCCCGCCGAGCCGCCGAGCGAGCCGGCCCCTGCCGATCACGCTCCCGCGCCAACGACCACCCCCCCGGAGCACAGCCGATGAAGATCATCCCCCCCGAGCGCACGATCCGATTCGGAATCGTCGGCTCGGGCTACATCTCTCAGGTCCACGCCGACTCGCTGCGACACGTCTCCGGCACCACCGTCAACTGGGCGTGGTCGCGCAGCGCGGGTCGGGCGCGCGCCTTCGCCGACTCCAACGGCATCCCGCGCGCTACCACGTCGTGGCGCGAGATCGTCGAGGCAGACGACGTCGACGCCGTGTGCGTCAACACTCCCAACTACCTGCACGGCGCGGTGATCCTGGCGGCGGCGGCGGCAGGTAAGCACGTGATCTGCGAGAAGCCGTTGACGCTCGACCTGGACGAAGCCCGCGCGTGCATCACCGCCTGCCACGATGCCGGCGTGATCCTCGGCTACGCGGAGGAGCTCTGCTTCGTGCCCAAGTTCGTGCGCGCCAAGCAGCTCCTCGAGCAAGGGGCCTTCGGCGAAGTGTACATGGTGCGCCAATCGGAGAAGCACGCAGGTCCCTACTCGCCGTGGTTCTTCCAGCGCGATCAAGCCGGCGGCGGCATCGTCATGGACATGGGCTGCCACGCCATCGAGTACTGCCGCTGGCTTCTCGGCAAGCCCAAGGTCGAAGCCGTGACGGCACACATGGCGACTTACCTGCATGGTGCCGTCACCGAGCTCGAGGACCACGTGATCGCGATGCTCGAGATCGAAGGCGGCAAGCTGGCCGTGATCGAGAGCTCGTGGGCGCTCAAGGGTGGCATGAGCTCCATCGTCGAGATCTACGGGACTGCGGGCGTTCTCAAGACCGACCTCACGCTCGGCAGCGGTATCCAGGTCTTCAGCGAAGTCGGCTACGACGGCGCCGGAGACGAACGCCGCGGCTGGACGTCGCCGATGTACGACGAGCTCTGGCAGAACGGCTATCCACAGGAGATGCAGCATTTCGTCGACTGCATCCGAACCGGAACCGCACCGATGGAGTCGGGCGAGGACGGTCTGGCGGTCTTGGAGATCATGCTGGCCGCGTACGCCTCAGCGGCCGAGGGCCGGCGCATACCGCTGCCGTACGCGCCCCCGGCGGGAACCGAGTTCCCCGTGGACCTCTGGCTGGAGCGCAAGCGCCGCTGATCGCGGAGCTCGCTTCCGCATCGCGACGCGAACGGAGTCGTCGGCATGGCGCTCTTCCTGGGAGTGGACGGCGGCGGCACCAAGACCCTCGCCTGCGTGGCCGACGCGCAGGGCGAGGTACTGGGCGTCGGCCGATCGAGCGGCTCGAACTTCCAAGTGGTCGGCGAGGACGGCGCCGCCCACGCCATCGCGCTCGCGATCGAACGCGCGCTCTCGATGGTGGGCGCACACACGCCCGACGTCGTGGCCGCTTGCTACGGCCTGTGCGGTGCCGATCGCGACAAGGACTTCGCCGTGTGCCGGAGCTGGCTCGCGACCGTGAGCCCAGTTCCGGAGTTCGGCCTGACGAACGACACCACCATCGCGCTTCGTGCCGGCACTCCCGACGGCGTCGGTATCGGATTGGTGGCCGGGACCGGAGCGAATCAGATCGGGATCAATCGCCGCGGCGTGCTGCACAGGGTGGGCGGGCTGGCGCGGGTGCTGGGTGATTCCGGTGGCGCGCTCGACATCGGCGAGCAGGCGGTGGCGGCGGCGATGCGCGGCCACGACGGGCGCGGCGAGCGAACGGTGCTTCACGACCGAATCGTCGCGTTTCTCGAGCTCGACGCGCTCGAAGACCTCATCGAGGTTTGTTTCGTGGGCGCAAGGCGGGTCTTCGATCCGTCGCTGCTCGCACCGCTGGTCTTCGAGTGCGCCTACGAGGGTGATGCCGTGGCGCGGCGAATCGTCGCCGCCGCGGGCGCCGAAGCGGCGTGCTGCGCCAACGTGCTGCTGCGACGGCTGTTCGCGCGTGACGAGAACGTGCCGATCGTGCTGGGCGGCAGCTTGTGGCAGCGCGCACGGAACGAGGCGATGTTCGAAGCGCTTCGCGCCGGTCTCGACCCGAGCTATTCGAACGTGGAGATCTCTCGGCTCGACGTGGAGCCCGTGATCGGCGGTGTCCTCTACGCGCTCGACGCGCACACCCGGATGCTCGCGCCGGCTGCGGTGCGCGAGCGGCTCGCGGCCACGTATCGCGCGCCGGCAGCGGAGGATCCATGAAGATCGCAGTCATCGGTGGCGGCTCGACCTACACTCCGGAGCTTCTCGACGGGCTCATCGATCGGCGTGCCGCGCTCGATCTCGAGGCCGTCGTGCTTCACGACATCGACGCGGCACGCCTCGCCACGGTGGCCGGCTTCTGCGAGCGGATGGCGGCCAGACGCGGCGCTGCCGGACTGATTCGCGCCACCCTCGACCGCGACGAAGCGCTCGCGGGCGCATCGTTCGTGATCAATCAGGTCCGCGTGGGCGGGCAGCGCGCCCGCCACGCCGACATCCAGCTGTGCCTGGAGTTCGACCTGATCGGGCAAGAAACCACCGGCATGGGAGGCTTCGCGAAGGCGCTGCGCACGATCCCAGTAACGCTCGATCTGTGCCGGGCGATGCGATCCGCTTGCCCAGACGCATGGCTCCTCAACTTCACCAACCCGAGCGGGCTCGTCACCGAGGCCATCCTCGATCACGGGGGCGTCCAGGCGCTGGGGCTCTGCAACGTACCGATGGACGCGCTCATGGCGCTCGCGGCTCATCTGGGAACCGGCCCCGAGCGCATCGACCTCGACTACGTGGGGCTCAATCACCTGTCGTGGATCCGCCGCGTGACCGTCGACGGTGCCGACGTGACGCCCACGGTGCTCGAGGCCCTGGCGGGCGGCGCACCCGCGAATCTGCCGGACCTCATCGACCCGCCCTGGCTCGTGCGCGCGGTGGGCGGCTTCCCCCTCTACTACCTGCGCTTCTTCTACCATCGAGCCGCCATGCTCGCCGGCCTCAAGGCTGCGACCCGTTCTCGTGCCGAAGAGGTGATGGAAATCGAGGAGCGCTTGCTCGCGGTCTACGACGATCCGAGCCAACACGAGAAGCCGGCTGCGCTCTCCGAACGCGGAGGTGCCTACTACTCGGTGGTTGCTGTGGAGCTGATCGCTGCCATTCACGGCGACCTCGGCACCGAGCACATCGTCAACGTCCGCAACGACGGCGCGATTCCGAACCTGGAGACGAAGGCGGTGGTGGAGATTCCCGCGCGCATCCGCCGCGACCGCGCCGCGCCCCGCGCCACGGCGCCCCTCACCGCGGCGCAGCTCGGGCTGCTCCGCGCCGTGAAGAGCTACGAGCAGCTCACCATCCAGGCCTCCGTCGAGGAGAGCCGCGACGCCGCGATCGCTGCGATGCTCGTTCACCCGCTCGGGCCGGACGTCGATCGCGTCGCAGCGTTGCTGGATCGCATCATCGCCAAGGACCAGCTCACGCTGCGCTAGCTCTCGAGCATGCGCGCAGCGCTTGCTCGAGAGCTAGTGGACGTCTTCCGGGGGGCTTTTCAAGCCCCCCGCCCGCCGTGGCAAAGCCACGGCGGGGCCCCCCCCCCAGACCCACGGTGCACACGTGGCGAG
>CAYVDO010000445.1:0-6284 GCA_964450125.1 uncultured bacterium | reverse complement strand
CAGGCGGTGCTTTCCGATCCGTTTTCCGTCCAGCTCCACGCGATCTTGCGCCATCCACCGCAGGGCGACCTGCCGGTGGTGGTCTACGGCTGCGGGACCCTCGGGCTCATGACCGTGGCCGCGGTGCGCAAGCTCTACCCGCAGATTCCGGTGTGGGCGATCGCGCGCCATCCCCACCAAGCGCAACGCGCCCGCGAGCTGGGTGCCTCCGAGATCCTGCCGTCGCGACCGCTCGAGCTCATCGAGCGCGTGGCAGCGCTCACGGGAGTGCAGCCGTACCGGCCGTGGAAGGGCCTGCCATTCCTCGTGAAGGGCACCGGCACCGTGTACGACACCGTGGGCTCGCCGGCGTCCGTGGAAGCAGCGTTCCGGTTCACCAGCACCCGCGCCAAGATCGTGGTCACTGGCGTCGAAGCGCCCGCGCGTTTCGAGTGGACGCCGTGCTACTTCAAGGAGCTCGAGCTCATCGGCTGCAACGCGTTCGCCGTCGAGGACTTCGAGGGCAAGCGGCTGCACGCCATGGCGATCTATCTGGAGCTGGTGCAGCGCGGCCTCGATCTCTCGTCGCTCGTCACGCATCGCTATCGGCTCTCGGATTGGGGCAAAGCCTTCGTCGGCATGTACGACAAGAACTCGACCGGTGTCGTGAAGGCTACGTTCGCGTTCGACTGAACGAAGCGGCCGTTGGGCGGGCGCACCCGAGGTGCGTGATCCGATCCCTACCACCGGGCGCACACGGCGCCCTGGCGCTCCGAACCTCCGAGGCTTCGGAGGTGGTAGCAGCCACCTCCGCCATCGAGGGCGAACGCCGCGCCGCGACTTCGGTCGTGGCTCAGTTTCGTGCTGACCCTTTCCAGGCGTGAGGGGCTGGGGGCACCGCGAACGGCGCTCCGCGGCCACGCACCTCGAGTCGCGCGCGTGGGCAGTGAGCCCCAAAGGCGTAGCCGTGGCTCGAGCGAGCCTCCGGTGGCACGGAGTCGAGCGAGGGCGAGCTGTGCCCGCCGGCGAGTCCCCAGACCCTCGCGACTCGACCGGAGCATCCCTGGCGAACTGACCCAGTAACGCGAACTCCGGCGGCTTGGGCACGCGTCGTGAGTTGGCGTAGGGTCGGCGACTCGGGCAGATTCGAGTCCGCACGCTGTCGAAAGGAGACGGGATGAATGCGGGGAAGTGCTTGTGTGGCGCGGTCCAGTACCAGCTCGAAGGACCGTTCTCGTTCATGACGCACTGCCATTGCTCGATGTGCCGCAAGCATCACGGCTCGCTCTTCGCCACCTTCGTGAGCGCGCCGATCGCGAGCTTCCGGTTCACGCAGGGCGAGGCGGTGCTCGGTGAGTACGCATCGTCCGAGCAGAGCAAGCGCTCGTTCTGCGCCGTGTGCGGCTCGGTCGCGCCGATCCGCGCACCCGAGATGGGGATGGTGTTCGCGCCCGCCGGCAATCTCGAAGGCGACCTCGGCATTCGTCCGCAATCCCACATCTTCGTGGGATCGAAGGCGCCCTGGTACACGATCACGGATTCGCTGCCGCAGCACGCGACATTCCCGCCGCCCTACGAAGCCCCCGGCGTTCAGCGTCCGGAAGTGCTGCCGAAACCAGGCGTGGCCCAGGGAAGTTGCCTGTGCGGCGACGTGACCTACGAGTACCGCGGCAAACCGATGCTGATGCAGAACTGCCACTGCTCGCGCTGCCGGCGCTCGCGCAGTGCCGCGCACGCGACCAACGCGTTCGTGAAGGGCGAGCAGTTCCAGTGGGTGACGGGTGAAGCGCGGGTGACGCGTTTCGATCTTCCCGATGCGAAGTACTTCGGATCGACGTTCTGCAGGCGGTGCGGCTCGGTGGTGCCGCATGCGGTGCGGGGGCGCGACAACTACCTGATTCCGGCGGGCAGCCTCGACACGGATCCGGCCGCCCGACCCGCTGGCCACATCCACGTGGCGTCGAAGGCAGACTGGTTCGACATCACCGACGCGCTGCCGCAATACGCCGAGCTGCCGCCGCGCGCGTGACGCGCGCGGCGTCGGTGGTGGACGCTGGGCTCATCGGTCCCTGGGGGGCCGTCAGCGCGCACCCCACGTATTCCACGACGTGCGCTCGCGCACCGGCAGCCGCTCGGCGGGTTTGAAGCCCTCGCCGGTGTAATAGGCGACGGGAATCAGCGCCGCCTGCGTGAACTTCTCGGGAATGCCGAGGAGCGTCGCGACTTCCTTCTCGTAGGTGAGGTGGAGCGTGGTCCAGGCGGCTCCCACACCGCGGGCACGCAGCGCCAGCATGAACGACCACGCCGCCGGCAGGATCGAGCCGTAAAGCGACGCTTGGAAGACCACCGGGCCCGTCTCGACTCGGCCTTCGACGCACGGGATCACCAGCACTGGTACCTCGTGCATGTGCGCGGCGAGGTAGGACGCCGACGAGTAGACCCGCGGCATCTGCTCCGCGCGCGGATCGTCGTCGGCGAGCTTCTGCGCGGCCATCCGCTTTTCGTAGTCGCGGAACGATCTCTCGTAGAGCGCGCCGATCTGGCGCCGCTTCTCGGCGTCGGTCACGACCACGAAATGCCAGCCCTGCGCATTCGATCCCGTCGGCGCCTGCACCGCGATCTCGAGGCAGCGCTCGATCACCTCCCGCGGCACGGGGCGGGTGAGGTCGAGGCGCTTGCGAACGCTGCGCGTGGTGGTGAGCAGCTCGTCGATGGTGGCGAGATCCATGAAAGCCTCCGATGGGTGTTTCGGGTCGTGGGACCGGCGTAGAGTGCCGGATCGTGAGCGCAAACGCACGCCGTGCATCCCTCGGCGCGCCGCTGGCGCGTTCCTCTTTCAGCAGCCTGCTACCCTCGGGACCGTGGCGTGCACGGCATCCGCGCCCACGGCCTCGACGGGGATGGCGCCGTGAGCGGCCGGCGATGCTCGGGTCGGTCGGAGGGGCGGTGCGGAGCGGGTGGTATGACGATCCAGTGATAGATTGGGTTATCGTCATACGGAGGCTCTCGTGTCCATCGTCACGATCTCGCCGAAGTTCCAGGTAGTGATCCCGCAGCGAATTCGCGAGTCGCTCGAGCTCGAGCCTGGCCAGAAGGTGCAAGCGCTCGAGTACGAGGGGCGGATCGAGCTGATACCCGTTCGATCGGCCAAGGAGCTGCGCGGCTTCCTGCGCGGGATCGACACGCGCGTGCGTCGCGACGCGGATCGTGTGTGAACGTCGTCGACTCGTCCGCGTGGCTCGAGTACTTCGCCGATGGGCCGAATGCGACCTACTTCGCGCCGGCGATCGAATCGCCCGATGACCTGATCGTCCCGTCCATCACCATCCACGAGGTGTTTCGGCGGGCACTGCTGCAACGTGGTGAGAACGATGCGCTGCGTGCGGTGGCGCTGATGCAACAATCACGGGTCGTGGACCTCGACGCGGGTATCGCGGTTGCCGCCGCAAAGCTCGGTGTCGAGGAGCGGCTCCCGCTGGCGGACAGCGTCATTCTCGCCACCGCGCGGCGGTTCGGCGCGACCCTGTGGACGATGGACTCGGATTTCGAGGGACGCGCGGGCGTGAAGTATCGCGCCAAGCGCTGAGCCGCGCCGCGGCTGCTGACATCAACGGCAGCCGGTGGCGCTGGCGTCCGGTAGGGCGACGAAAGCGTACGACGTGGGCGGCAGGGTCACGATCGGCGTGCCAGCGCGGACGCGCGCGCGCCGAGGTGGGATCGCCGGAGGCGCGCCGTCGCCGTCGGCCGCGAGCGGGCGACCGTTCAGGAGCACCGTCTTGCCGAGGAGATCCGGCGCCGTCGCGACGTAGGCTTCGGCGCGATCGCCGGCTGCGCCGTCGAGCACCAGCGCCGCGGAGCGTGAGGTGTCGAGATTGATCGCGAGCACCACCACGCCGCCGGCATTGCCGCGTTCGCATGCGGCGTACGCCATCACCGCCGGGGCTTCGCCGCTCTCGCCGGCGACGACCTCGGCGCGAAGCTGCTGCGTTCCCACGAGCCGCCGCCACAGGAGCGACGCCCAATAATCCGGATTGGGCTCGAGTGTCGCGTCGTCGAGCAAGCCGTAATCCGAGCCCGAGAGGGTCTGCCGCACCACCACGGGCTGGCCGCGTCGCGCCATCCGGCCCAGCTCGTCGAGCCACCAGAGTGACCCCACGAATCGATCGGAAACGCCGGGCTCGCCGCCGCATTGCGCGTTGCCTGTTTCACCGAGCCAGACCTCGGCCTGGCCCGCGTGCACGCGCACATCGTCCTCGATTCGCTCCGCCCAGCGATCGACGGCAGCGAGGTGGTCGGGGTCGAGCATCACGGTGGGGCCGGCGCGCCGGGTGGCGATCGGGCAGCGCTTCGATTGCTGGGGATAGAAATGCCACGTGACGACGTCCACGAGCTCGCCGCCAGCGGCCAGGAACTGCGGCATCACCGGGAACGCCTCGCCGATGGGCGGCCAATAGGCACTCGCAGGGCCGGCGAGCCGCGCGCCGGGATCGAGCTCGTTCACCATCGCCCGCGCCGCCGCCACGTCGCGCGCGTAGTGCTCGCCGTCGATGCGAATGAAGTGCTCGATGGGAAATCCGTTGATCTCGTTGCCGAGCTCCCACACCCGGACCGGATCGCCGCGCTCCACGACGTACGCCACGAATTCGCGCGCATTCGCGGGCTGCCAGGCGAGGCTCGCATCGCGCGGCCCAGGCCCTGCGCTCAGCGTGAACAGGATCTCGAGGTCGAGATCCTGGGCGAAGCTCGCGATTCCTTCCCAGATGGGGCGGGTGAGCAGCAATCGATACGGCGCTGGCGGCGCCGACACGGGGGTCTCGCTCACGTCGTAGTAGGCGTAGTCCGCGGCGGTGCCGCCGATCCGGAGGATCGCGGGCGCGAGCTCGCTCGTCAGCCGGCGCAGCCGCTGCCGGCCGAAGTCGTAGACCGGCACGGGAACCTCCTCGCCGCTGCCGGCCGGATCCCAGAAGACACCGCCCAGAGCTTGCGCCGAATCCACGGCGAACGACAGAAACCGCTCGCTCACCTCGGCGATCGGGACGCTCGTGTTGATGCTTAGCGTGACGGGCGCCGCTTCCACGGCGTCGCCACCATCGCTCGAACCACAGCCGCTCCCGCTACTCGCCGCGGCCACGAGCGCGGCGAGCCAAAGTGAGGAACGCCGAGCCGAGCGAAGGCGGGTCATCGAGGAAACGGTCGAGTCAGGCCGGCCGGCGGCGGATGAGTCCTTCCTGGACGACCGACGCCACCAGCACGCCGTTCTCGTCGAAGATCATGCCGCGGTTGAGACCGCGGGCGTGTGACGCGCTCGGGCTTTCCATCGCGTGCAACAGCCACTGGTCCATGCGGAACTCGTGGTGGAACCACATGGCGTGGTCGATACTCGCGATCTGCATGCGCGGGTCGGAGAACGTGAGCGCGTGCGGCAGCAAGCTGGTGCCGACGAAGCCGAAATCGGACGCGTAGGCGAGCAGGTACTTGTGGATGGCGGGATCGTCCGGCAGCGGGCCGGCGGCGCGCATCCACTGGTACTTGCGCGGCGGGCGCGGCTTGGGATCGAAGGGATTCACGGGATCCACGGGCCGGATCTCGATGGGCTTGTCGCAGATGATCTTGGTGCGCAGCGGCTCGGGGATGCGGTCGGCCACGGCCCGCGCCAGCTCCACCTCCGGCACCAGCCCCTCGGGACCCGGAACCTCCGTGGGTGCTCCGGCTTGGTGCTCGGCGCCTTCTTCGGGCGCCTGGAACGATGCGGCCATCGAGAAGATCGCCTTGCCGTGCTGAATCGCCACCACGCGACGGGTGGTGAAGCTGCCGCCGTCGCGGATGGGATCGACCTGGTAGACGATGGGATGGGTGGCGTCACCGGGGCGCAGAAAGTACGCGTGCAAGCTGTGCGCGCCGCGATCGGCAGGCACGGTGTGGGATGCCGCCGAAAGCGCCTGCCCGAGCACTTGCCCGCCGAAGACCGCGCCGAAACCCAGATCCTGGCTGCGGCCGCGGAACAGGTTCTCTTCGATCTTCTCGAGCTCGAGCAGCTCGAGAAGCTCACGCAGCACGCGACTCATGGTGACCTCGGGCCTGGCGGGTGGCCAGCCTCGCGAGAGGCGAGGACCGGTCACCGCACGATCGCAAAGCCCTGCAAGCTAGTCGACGGCGCGCGATTCGGCGCGAGCTGCGGCGGTGGCCCCGAGGCGACGCCCCGCCCCGATCGCTCGCTGTTGAATGACCGCCCCCCCGAGTAGTGGTTCACGCTAGGAGCCTGTCGGGAAATAGTTCCCGATGGGTGAGTCGAGGCCCCGTCGTCC
>CAYVDO010000444.1:0-6316 GCA_964450125.1 uncultured bacterium | reverse complement strand
CAGCTCGAGGCGCCCACCCTCAAGGTGCGCCTCGACTCGCTCTACCGCGTCACCGAGCTCATCGCCCGTTCCGGAAGCCAATCGCTGCGCGGCATCCTGGACGGGATCCTCGACATCGCGTTCGACGCGCTGCCCGCCGATCACGGTGCGATCCTGCTCATGCGTCCCGGCTCCCACGACCTCGCCCCGGAGGTCGCACGCACGCGCGGCGAAGCGGTGAGCGAGCCGGTCGCGATCTCACGCACCATCCTGAAGCGTTGCCTCGACGAGCGTGTTGCGATCCTGTCCATGGACGTCCAGAGCGACGCTCGCTTCGGACGCGACACCAGCGGCAACCTGCGGCTCATGCGTTCCGCGATCTGCGTGCCGCTCATCCGCGGCGAACGTGTGCTGGGTGTGCTGCACGTGGACACGCGCGAGACCGGCGCGCGTCTCGCGCAAGCCGACCTCGAGCTCCTGAACGGCATCGGCAACGAGGCGGCGCTCGCCATCGAAAACAGCCGTCTCGCCCAAGAGATGGTGGCCCGCGAGCGGCTCGCCACGGTGGGCCGCACGATGGCTGAGTTCTCGCACCACGTGAAGAACGTGCTGCAAGGGCTCGCGGTTTACGCACCCCTCATCGACGATGCGATCGCCGAGGACGTGGGCTCCGAGCACGAGGTGCTGAGCACGAGCTGGCGGCGCGTGAAGGGCTACCACGAGCGCCTCGAGCGTACCGTGCTCGACGTGCTCTCGTTCGCTGGCGAGCGCACGCCGGTGCTCGAGCCGTGCGATCCACGAACCTTGATCGCACGCGCCCGCGAATCGCTCGAGGACCGCGCCGCGATGGCTCACGTCGAGGTGGCGCTCGCCGCGGTCGATCCCAACACACCGTTCACGTGCCGGTTGGATCCCGGCTGGATCGTGAGCGTGCTGGTGAACCTCGGGCTCAACGCCATCGAGGCCATGGAGCCCCAGGGCGGTGGCACGCTCACGTTCGGCGTCGGCGCGGACGCGGCACAGGGGCTCTTGCGTTTCGAGGTGCGCGACACGGGCCCGGGCATTCCACCGCAAGCCCGCGGCCACATCTTCGAGTGCTTCTTCAGCACCAAGGGGCTCAAGGGCACGGGCTTGGGCCTGCCCATCGCCAAGCGCTTCGTCGAGGCCCACGGCGGCATCGTCGATTTCGAGACCGAAGAGGGCGCGGGCACCCGTTTCGTGGTGAGCTTGCCGCTCGACCTGGGATCCGGGGACGAAGCGCGGCCCCCGGGCGGCATTGGCACCGAACGCGAGCCCGCCGCCTCACCACGCAGGCGCACCACCCAATCCGGCCTGCCTCAACCCTGAGGGACGACGAATGCTCTTCGAGGCACGCGGCAAGGGGTTGATCGACGAGCTACGTCGCGCCCCCTGGGTGAGCGAGGAGGAACGCAAGGCTTTCGTCGAGCGCTTCGTGGCCGCGGGCGAGGTGCCGACCAAGCCGCTGGTGACCGTGCTGCGCGAGCTGATGCAGGAGCCCAACAACCGGGTCGTCGAGACCGCGCTCGCGACGCTCCACGAAGTGATGTCCAGCATCGGCCGCGCCGACCACGTCCCACCGCTGGTCGAGTTGATACGCCCCGCGTCGCCGCTGATTCGCCGCTACCTGGTGCAGACGCTGGCGCAGTTGCCGGTGCGCGAGCAACCCGCGCCGGTGATCGAGCTCTTGCGCAGCGACAAGGAGGATCTGCGCCAAGCGGGTCTCGCGATCGTGACCGGCAAGGGCGGCCGCACCGTCTACGAGGTGCTGTGCCGGGCAGTGCTCGACGGCACGTGGGTGAGCCGGAAGGAGGCGATCGAGGCGATCGTCCGCATCGGTGGGCACCACGCGATTCCAGTGCTCGGTCAGCTCCTCGGCGGCGGTGAAAAGGCCGATCAGCTCGTGGCGCTCAAGTACCTGAGCGACATGTCGATCATGAAGCAGCGCCAGCGCGCCGCCGTGGAGGCGATGCGCGCTGCCTGTACCCCCGACGATCCCGAGCTGACCATGCGCATCGCCGGCGCGATGGGAGAGATCGCCGGTCCCGAGGACGTACCGTTCCTGGTCGAGCTCTTGAAGAAGGCCGACCGCCGCTACCAGCAGCCGCTCATCAAGAGCCTCGGCCTCATCCGCGCGCCGGAGGCCATCCCCGCGCTCATCCCGTTCCTGCGCTCGGGCTACGTGGGCGTGCGTCTGGAAGCGATGACGGCGCTCGGCGGCTTCGAGAACGAGGTCGTGCTCGAGCACCTGATCGAGCTCCTCCGCGAGGAAGAGCTGATGGTGCGCCAGAAGGCCATCGAGGTGTTGGGTGCGCTCGGCCGCTCACCCAACGTACGCCTCGGCCGAATGCTGGTGCTGATGATGCGCGACCGCGACGTGAACGTGCGGCGCAGCGTCATCGAGGTGATCCGCGCCATCGGCGGCGAGCACGAGCGCCAGGCCTGGGCGCGGCTCGTCGATTACTTGCGCGACGAGGATTGGTGGGTGCGCGAGAGCGTCACCGACGTGCTCACCGAGATCGGAGGGCGCGAGATCCTGCAGCCCATCCTGGGGCTGCTCACCGACAAGAACGAGATCGTGCGCCGCTATGCGCTCGAGATCCTCGTGCGAATCGGCGACCGCTCCGTCGCCCCCGAGATCCTGCGCTGCACCAAGGACTCGGACTGGTGGGTGCGGGAGCGCGCCATCGAATCGCTCGCCACCCTCGGCGTCACCGAGGCCGTGCCGCACCTCTTGCAGCTCCTGCGTGCCGAGGAGGAGCTGCGCTGGGTCATCGTGAAAGCGCTGGGGCAGCTCCAGGATCCGCGCGGCTTGCCCGCGCTCCTGGTGCTGCTCACCACCGGCTCCGCCGAGTTCCGGCTGGAGGTGCTCGCGGCGCTCGAGCACTTCGCCGATCCGCAGATCGCGCCGCGAGTCCAGCCGCTGCTCGCCGACCCGGACAAGCGCGTCCGCCATCGCGCGCTCCAGCTCCTGCAGCGGTTGCAGGTGAAGCTGAGCGAAGAGGAGCGCAGCCGCGTCGCGTACCGCGACGTGAGCTTCATCGATCGGCTGCTGCTCGAGACCCGCGACCAAGGCGCTCACGATCTCTTCTTGCTGGGCAACCGCGCGCCGATGGTGAAGCACCACGGCGAGGTGCGGCCGATCCGCGGCGACGTGCTCACCAACGAGCAGATCGAGCGGATCCTGGTCGACATCATGAATCCCACGCAGCACCGCGAGTTCTTCGACGAGAAGAAAGACGTCGACTTCTCGTACTCGATCCGGGGCGAGAAGGGCCGCTTCCGCGTCAACGTCTACCGCCAGTTCACGGGACACGCCGCGGCGTTTCGCGTGGTGCCGAGCGAGACCCGCACGCTCGAGCAGCTCGGCCTGCCCGCGATCGCGAAGCGCTTCTGCCAGCTTCGCAACGGGTTGGTGCTGGTGACCGGTCCCACGGCCTCGGGCAAGTCCACGACCCTCGCTGCGATGATCGACTACATCAATCGCACACGCACGGAGCACATCATCACCGTCGAGGACCCGATCGAGTACGTGCACGCCAACCAGCGCTGCACCATCAACCAGCGCGAGGTGGGAGAGCACACCAAGGGATTCGCCGAAGCGCTGCGCGGCGCCTTGCGTCAGGACCCGGACGTGATCCTGGTGGGCGAGATGCGCGACTACGAGACCATCTCCACCGCGATCACCGCCGCCGAGACCGGCCATCTGGTGTTCGGCACGCTGCACACGGTGAGCGCCGCCAAGACCGTGGACCGCATCATCGACGTATTTCCACCGAGCTATCAGGCGCAGGTCCGCACGATGCTCGCCGAGACGCTGCAGGCGGTGATGAGCCAGCACCTGGTACCGCGCGCCGACGGCAAGGGTGTCGCGCTGGCGCTCGAGGTGATGGTGTGCACCGACGCGATCGCCAACGCGATCCGCAAGGAAAAGACCTACCAGATCCCGTCCATGCTCGCGACCTCCGCCGAGCAGGGCAATCAGCTCATGGACAGCGAGCTTCTCCGGCTGGTCAAGCAGGGCGTGATCTCGCCCGAGGACGGCTACAACAAGGCCGAGAACAAGCGCGAGTTCGAGGCCTATCTACCGGGATCGGCGGAGGTGGAGTCGGCGCGTGCCGCGGAACGGGCCCTGAGTCCAGGAAGCGGCGCCGCTTCGGCGGCGCGCTCCGGCGCCGATCGCCCCGGGGCACCGTCCTCGCCACAGACGCGACCTCCGGCGCCATCTGGCCCGCCCACGCCAGCACGCCCCGCTGCCGGGACCGCTCGGCCCGCCGCTCCCGGCGGCGATCGTCCGGGTGCACCCCAGCCTCCGCGCCCGTCCGCTCCACCTGCTCCGCCCGCGACGCGATCGGGCGCTGCACCGCAACCTCCCCGGCCCCAGACACCTCATGGCAAAGATCGATAGCTTCCTGCGGCTGGTGAAAGAGCAGCGCGCCAGCGACCTCCACCTGAGCGTGGGCTCGCCGCCGGTGATCCGGTTCAACGGGGACCTGATCCCCATCAAGTTCCGGGATCTGACCCACGGCGAGCTCACCCGAATGCTCTACGAGACCATGAACGACGCACAGATCGCCGAGTTCGAGCGCGAGCTCGACCTCGACTACGCGTATGCCGTTCCGGGTCTCTCGCGCTACCGCGTCCACGTCTTCCTGGACGATCGCGGCATCGGCGCGGCGTTCCGGATGATCCCGGAAGAGATCAAGAGCATCGACGACCTGACGCTGCCCCAGTCGATCAAGCGTTTCGCATCGTTCGACAAGGGCCTGGTGCTCGTCACCGGCGCCACCGGCTCGGGCAAATCCACGACGCTGGCGGCGATCCTGAACGAGATCAACGAGACCCGCCGCAAGCACATCATCACCATCGAGGACCCGATCGAGTTCATCCATCCCGCCAAGAAATCGGTGTTCTCGCAGCGCGAGGTCGGTGCGCACACCCCCGACTTCGCGAGTGCGCTGCGCTCGTGCTTGCGCGAGGCACCCGACGTGATCCTGATCGGCGAGCTGCGCGACATGGAGACGATCTCCCTCGCGCTCACCTGCAGCGAGACCGGCACGCTGGTGTTCGGCACCCTGCACACCCAGAGCGCCTCGCAGACCGTCGATCGAATCATCGACGTGTTCCCCACCGTGCAGCAGGAGCAGGTGCGCGGCATGCTGTCGCTCAACCTGCGCGGGGTGGTGAGCCAGACGCTTCTCAAGACCGCCGACGAGACCAAGCGCTGTGCTTCGGTCGAGATCCTGTTCGGCTCGCCGGCGCTCGGGAACCTGATCCGCGAGAGCAAGACCTACCAGATCGAAACGCTCATCCAGCTCGGCGGCTACGACAAGACCGGCATGCAGACCCTCGACCAAGCGCTGGTGCGCCTGGTCGACGAAGGCCGTGTCTCTCCCGACGAAGCCCGCAGGCACGCGCGCGATCCCGGCGCGCTCGCGAAGTACTTCAAAGTCGCCTGAATCACCAGCCAACCATGCGAGCGAAGCTCATCGGCGCGCCGTCCGTTTGCGGCGGGGGACGAGCCTCCGCCCTGCGGGTCCGTGCGATGCGATCGCTGCAATCCCTGGCCGCTCATTCGGGAGCCCATCGAAGCATGCCCCCCCACCCTCGAGTCGACTCGCCGTGCTCGTCGCGGTGCCGCTGGCGCCAGCCGGTGAACGCAACCACTCGTCGATGAGTTACGAGAAGGAAGGGCGCAGGCTCGCGCGCGCGGGTGAGTTCGCGGCTGCTGCCGAGCAATTCCTGAAGGCCGCCCGCTTCGACCTCGCCGCCGAGGCGTTCGTGAGCGCTCGCGACCACGGCGCTGCCGCACGTTGCTTCGAGAAAGCCGCAGATCTCGAGAAGGCGGCCGTCAACTACGTGCGCGCCAACGAGCCCGAGCAGGCCGCCCAGGCGTACGTGCTCCTCGGCAAGCCCTCGCGCGCCGCACAAATGATGGAACGCACCGGCGACCTCGCTCGCGCAGCACAGCTCTACGTCGACGGCGAAGAGTACGGAAAGGCGGGCGGCTGCTACGAGCGGCTCGGCGAGCTCAACACCGCGGGTGAGATGTACGAGCGCGCGGGTCAGATCGTCGAGGCAGCCGAGTGCTTCATGCGAACTGGGCTCTTCGGCCGCGCCGCGCGCTCGTTCGAGTCCGCCCACGCGTGGGCACGCGCCGCCGACGCCTGGAGCCAGGCCGGCGATCTCAAGCACGCCGCCGCGTGTCTGGTGCACGCGGGTGACCGGGTGGCCGCGGCCCGCGCCCACTGGACTCGCGGCGATTACAGCGAGGCGCTGCACCTGATCCGCAACGCCACTCCCCAAGATCCCGACTACT
>CAYVDO010000443.1:0-6329 GCA_964450125.1 uncultured bacterium | reverse complement strand
CGCCGGCACGCGGAGAGATCGACGGCACGCGTCGAGACCACGGCCACGCGCGCCAGCGGCAAGATGTACCGCCTGGGGCTGTTCCAGCCCCCCGCCCGCAGCGGCAAAGCCGCAGCGGGACCCACCCCCAAGGCACTCGCTGCGCTCGTGGCGTGCCGCCGGCACGCGGAGAGATCGACGGCACGCGTCGAGACCACGGCCACGCGCGCCATCGGCAAGATGTACCGCCTGGGGCTGTTCCAGCCCCCCGACCGCAGCGAGGTGAGTCCCCACCGCGCCCCACCTCCGAGAGGACGAGGCCGCAATGAAGTTCGACGAGCTCGGCGAGGTGCAGTTCATCGAACGAGTGCGGCAGCGCCTCGCCGCGAGCGCCGATGTCCCGATCGGCCTCGGCGACGACTGCGCCGAAGTCCACGCCTTCGATCGCGGGCGGCTGCTCGTGACCACGGACCTGCTGCTCGAGGACGTCCACTTCCGGCTGACCACTACCACGCCCGAGCAACTCGGCCACAAGATGCTCGCAGTGAATCTGAGCGACGTAGCCGCGATGGGCGGCACGCCGCGGGCCTTCGTGTGCGGTCTAGGCGTGCCTGCGGACCTCGACGTCGAGATCATCGAGCGGCTCTACGAAGGAGCGCTGGCGCTCGCTGATCGCCACGACGTGGTGCTGGTGGGCGGTGACACCAATCGTTCCGAAAGCGGGCTGGTGCTGGCGATCACCTTGCTCGCCTCACCGCCCAAGCGCGGCTCGCTCACCCGCTCTGCCGCGCGCGTGGGCGACGTGCTGATGGTCACAGGCACCCTCGGCGATTCGGCGCTCGGGCTCAAGATTCTCGAGGAGGACCTGGTCAAGACGCCGCACCTGCCGGCGTTCGAGCAGCTCACGCGGCGCCACCTCGAGCCCACGCCGCGCCTCGAAGCGGGGCGCGCCCTCGCCAACGAGCGACTGGCGCGCGCCGCCATCGACGTGAGCGACGGGCTGGCGATCGATGCGACCCACCTGGCGATGGAGAGCAGCGTCGGAATCGAGATCGACCGCGACGCGATCCCCCTCAGCCCGGAGCTGGTAGCCGTGGCCCACGAGCTCGCTCTCGATCCCGCCGAGATCGCGGCCGCGGGCGGCGAGGACTACGAGCTCTTGTTCGCGGTCTCGCCGCGGCGCGTGACCGAGATCGAAGATGCGCTCACGCGCCTCGGCGTCCCGGTCGCCGCGATCGGCCGCGTCACCGCAGAAGCCGGCAGCGTACGCATCGGTGGCCGCGCGGCGAGCGAGTTCCGGAGCTTCCAGCATTTCGCGCGCGCGGCTCGCCACGCGGGCGAGGAGATCCCGGGATGAGGCGGCGCCGCGCCGCCGCACGCGCTCGTGGGACCCGAGCGGTCGCGGCGTCGCTCGCACTCGCCGTGCTGGGCGCGTGCGACGGAGGCGATTCCGCAGACGCACTCGCGACGCAATCGTGGACGCTCGCCGCCGATACGCTCACCACACCCGGCCTCCACAGCCAAGGCTTGGCCTCGCTTCCCGAGCGCGGCAGCGACGTGATCGCGTTCACGAGCCGCTACACCCTCGATCGTACCAACGGCGACACCCTCGAGAGGCTGGCGTCGGCGTTTCCGCCGGCGCTCGCGGGACAGCACTTCGATCACTTGGGCGACATCGACGCCTTCGACCGCCAGATCTACGGCGGGCTCGAGGACAATTCGGATCCCTACGGCGAGCGCTACCATCGCGCGCTCGTCGCCTACGACGACGAGAGCCTCTCGCCCACTGCTTTCGCCCTCGACCCCGGCGCGCCCGACGCGCCGGGCGACGGCGACGCGCCCTGGGTCACCGTGTCCCCCGACGGTGCCTGGGTGGTCGGCGGGGAATGGAACCCCCAGGAGTCGCTGCTGGTGTGGCGCCGCGACGACGTCCTCGCTGGCGGCGAAATCGAGACCGTGGCGCGAATCCCCCTCGACGCGCCGCTCGCGCGTGTCCAGGGCTGCGACTTCGACGGCCCGGGGGTGCTCGTCTGCGCCTCCGACGATGCGGCCACCGGCAAGCTCGTCATGGCGATCGAGCTCTCCGCACCGCTCCACGGCCGCGCCGATCTGACGGCGCTCACGGCCCACGTCGAGCCGCTCTTTCCCGTGCCCATCCCGACGAACGTGTGTGGGATCGAAGCCGAGGTCGAGGGAGTGGACGTGGATGGCGATACCCTGCGCGTCATGGTGATCGGCACCTGTCTCCTCGACACCCACGTCGCCCGCTACGTCCGCGACTAGCGCTGGAGGAAGCGCTTTGCGCTTCTTCCTGCGCTAGTCGATGTTTCCCGGGGGGCTTGTTCCAGCCCCCCGCCCAACGCGGCAAAGCCGCGGTGGGACCCACCCCGAGTCGCCTCGCTGCGCTCGCGGCTCGCCTGCCGGCTCGCGGAGAGATGGAGGTCCGGCGTGAAGTCCGGCGCGCGGGTCGACCGTCGGGGTGCTCGTGGCTCGCCGCTGGCTCGCGGGACGACGCAAGGCTCCCGTTTTGGCGCACGGCGAGCGGCTTCGCCGCGCACCGACCCTCCCTCGCTTTCGACGGCGCACCGCGGCCACGCGGCGCGAAAAATCGCGTGATAAAGTGCGGCGCCCGCGAGCCCCGGCCGGAAGCCGTTTCGCGAGCGAGATCGATGAATCCGGACCGGTTGCGCGACTTGTTGCTGGAGGTGCGTGGCGGCCGCGTCGACGTGGACGCGGCGCTCGAGCGGCTGGCGCAGCTTCCCTACCAAGACTTGGGCTTCGCCCGCGTCGACCACCACCGCGCGTTGCGCAAGGGCTTTCCCGAGGTGGTCTACGGCGGCGGCAAGACCGCCCCGCAGATCGTCGCGATCGTGCGTGCGCTCGCCCAGGCCGGCTCGAATGCGCTGGTGACGCGCGTCGATGCCGACAAGGCACGGCTGGTGCGGCGGCGCCTGCCCAAGGCCCGCTACCACGAAGAGGCGCACGCGCTCACGCTCCGGACCGAGGCTCCCAAGCCGAACGGCCGCGGCACCGTGGTGGTGGTGAGCGCCGGCACCTCCGACCAACCCGTCGCCGAGGAGGCCGCGGTCACGCTCGAGCTGATGGGCCAGCGAATCGACAAGGTGTACGACGTCGGAGTCGCCGGATTGCATCGCCTTCTCGGCGACGCCGCACGGCTGCGTGAAGCAAGCGTGCTCATCGTGGTGGCGGGGATGGAAGGTGCCCTGCCGAGCGTGGTCGCCGGGTTGGTGGCCAAGCCGGTGATCGCAGTGCCCACCAGCGTCGGCTATGGCGCCAGTTTCGGTGGGGTCGCGGCGCTCCTCGGCATGCTCACGAGCTGTGCCTCGGGTGTCGCCGTAGTGAACATCGACAACGGCTTCGGCGCCGCCTGTATCGCCGCGCTCATCAACCGGGTGTGAGGCCAGCCAGGCGTGCCTCTCGCGTACCTCGATTGCTTCGCGGGCCTGAGCGGCGACCTCTTTCTGGGCGCGCTCGTGGATCTCGGCTACCCGGGTGACGAGCTCCGGCGCGTGGCTCGCGCGGTGGTCGGCGACCAGGCTCAGCTCGAGATCCGGCGCGAGGCCCGCCACGGGATCATGGGGACGCGAGTGATCGTCGAGATCGTCGCGCCCGCCGGTGGAGCCTCGCGCGAGCATCACCACGCTCACGAGCACGCGCACGATCACGACCAGGCTCATCATCCCGATCCGGACCACGGCCACCCACACACCCACCAGCACGTACACGCTCCCGAACCCGGCCACCGCCGCGCGGCGGCCCGTGCCCACGCGCACACCGGCTGGCGCGAGATTCGCGGGCGCCTTCACGCCGCTGACCTGCCACCGGCGGTGCGCGAGCGCGCGGCTGCGGTGTTCGAGCGCATCGCGCATGTGGAGGCCGCGATCCACGGCATCCCCGTGGACGAGGTCGCCTTCCACGAGGTGGGCGCGGTGGACGCGTTGGTCGACATCGTCGGCACCGTCGCGGGCGTCGAGGCCTTGCACCTCGACCCCATCGTATCGGCGCCACCGGTGCTGGGCAGCGGCTTCGTCGACACCGCCCACGGCCGCATGCCTGTGCCCGCGCCCGCAACGTTGGCCCTTCTCGCCGGCGTGCCGCTCCCCGGCGCCTCGCCCGCGCCCGGCGAGCGCACCACACCCACGGGCGCCGCTCTGGCCGTGACGCTCGCCAGCCGCTTCGGCGCACGGCCGGACATGGTGGTCGAGCGCATCGGCTACGGCGTCGCCACCCAAGATCCCCGCGAGGTTGCCAACCTGCTGCGCGTCTGGGTCGGCGAGCCCGTCGCTCGCGACGCCGTCAGCGATCCCCGCATCCGGACGACGCGTGACCACGTAGACATCATCGAGGCCGAGATCGACGACATGAATCCCGAGCTCTTCGGTCACCTGACCGAGCGGTTGCGCGCGGCGGGTGCGCTCGACGTGCTGCTCATGCCAGTGCAGATGAAGAAGAATCGGCCCGGTACGTCGATCCGCGTGCTCGC
The DNA here is from genome assembly GCA_964450125.1 of uncultured bacterium. Taxonomy (GTDB): domain Bacteria; phylum JADJOY01; class JADJOY01; order JADJOY01; family JADJOY01; genus JADJOY01. Next base: position 1,846 of record CAYVDO010000443.1, on the reverse strand, counting down.
GCCGAGCGGCGCCGGCGAGCAGCTGGCCCTGCGATTGCTCACCGAATCGACTACCACCGGAGCGCGCATCAGCCAGGCGGGCCGCCTCAAGCTCCACCGCGAGGTGCGAAGCATCGAAACCCCGCTCGGCACCGTCCGCGTCAAGCGCGTCGAGGTGAGCGGCGGCAAGCACCGCTTGCATCCCGAATACGAAGACGTCTGCCGCATCGCCGACGAGCACCGATTACCGCTGGTCGAAGCCGAGCGGCAGCTCGTGGCCTTTCTGACCCGTGAGGAGATGGCATGAAGCGGGATCTCGCGAAATCCGCCCCCGGCCGCGCGCTGCACGCGATGCTCGCAGCGGTGGCGCTGATCGTGGCGTCGTGCGGCGGCTCCGGCGGCGGTAGCGACGATCCCGCCACTCCCCGCACCGAGCCGCTGCTTCCGCCACCGCCGCCCAAGGACGCCTCGGCGTTCACCAACGCACCGGCGCTCAACCTCGCCTCGGGAGTCGCCCCCGAGCACATCGTGCGCATCTCGCAGAACGCGCTGCGCCAGTACGAGCACCTCACCATCGCGAGCCTGCAGGGGCTGGTGGCGCGCGGGAGCACCGAGCTCATCTGGATCGAGCCCAACGAGGATCAGCCCTGGATCGACCACGTCGTCGCCACCCGCGGCATCACGTGGGACCGCGCACTCGACGCGTTCGACATCCTCCGCCGATTCCGCGATCACATCCCCGGCTACGTGCGCATCGACTCACAAGGTCTGGCGGATTCGATCAACGCCGGCATCTCGTTCGCCGGGTTACGGGGCGCGATCGCCGTCGATCGCCGCCAAGAGCTCCACATCGCGCCGCTCGAGATCCCACTGCTCAACGATCTCACGGGCTACGACGAGGCGCGTCTGCTCGCCGAGCACCCGGGCGAGTTCTCACGCTCCATCGTGTTCGAGCAGCGCGAGGACATCCTGCCACTGCTCAAGGATCTGCCGGTGCTCACCGGCGGCTTCGTCTACCACGCCGGTGAAGGGCGCAATCCGTTCGCGCTCAGCGTACTCGCGAGCCAGCCGCCAGGCGGATTCCTGATGGGCTGGCGCGGGCAGCAGAGCGAGCAGCCGATGGTGGAGGACGCGTCGCTCAACTCGCTGGCGCTCGTCGCCTGCGACACCTGCCAGAACCTCTCCACGCTAGCGCAGTTCTCGTATCAACCGCCGGTCCGCGCGCCACGCCCTCCGATCCCCGCAGTCGAGCCCGGATTGCACTACGTCTCGCTGCTGGTCACCGACGGCGACAACATCGGCTTTCTGATGAACGACGTGTGGAAGCAGAAGTACTTCGGCAACGGCATGCGCGGCTCGTATCCGCTCACGTGGGAGCTCTCGCCTGCGCTGGTGCGCATCGCGCCGCCGATCCTCGAGTGGTACCTGAGCCACGGCACGCCCAACGACTCGTTCGTGGCGGGTCCTTCGGGGAAGGGCTACATCCTTCCCCACCTCGAGCCCAACCTGAACCGCTTCCTCGACGAGACGGAGCCGATGCTCTGGGAATCGGGCCTCCACATCGCGACCATCATCGACGAGCTACCGGTGGGCAGCGGCGCCTACAACGACTACCTGAACCGCGCATCGATCGACGCGGTCATCGCCAAGATCGGCCCCTACTACAGCGGCGGTCAGGGCGAGATCCGCTGGGTGAACGACAAGCCGATCATCGCGGTGCGTACCGCGATCTGGGAAGGCTTCCAGACGCCCGAGCAAGCCGCCGCGGCCGTCAATGCGTTGCCGCATGCGGGCGGCGCCGGGCCCGGCGCGCTCAGCGTGGTGGTGATCCACCCGTTCTCGCGCTTCGGTGCCAGCGAGCGCGACT
>CAYVDO010000442.1:0-6333 GCA_964450125.1 uncultured bacterium | reverse complement strand
CAGACCCCCGCCCCACGAAAAGCGCGGTGCTCAAAGGGCCCCACCCCCAAGTCGCCTCGCTGCGCTCGTCGACGCGCCGCTGGCGCGTGCCTCTATCAGCTGGGTGTTCGCGTCGGCGTTCACGCGGCGACCTGCGGGCAGTTGGGTCGCCGATAGAGCGTGGTGCGCTGCACGAGCGGTCGGCCCAGCGGTGCGACCAGCGCCGCCAGCTCTTCCTCCGTCATCCCCTGGCCGTGGGATGCACCGGCGGCGCGGCTGATGCTCTCGTTCATGAGCGTGCCGCCGAGGTCGTCGGCGCCGGCGCCGAGCGCCAGCCGCGCACCCTCCACACCCATCTTCACCCACGACGTCTGCACGTGATCGATCGCGCCGGCCATCGCGATGCGCGCCACGGCGTGCATGAGCAGCGCTTCGCGGAACGTGGGCCCCGGGCGCGCCGCGCGCTTCAGGAAGATGGGTGCGGCCATGTGCACGAAGGGCAGCGGTACGACCTCGGTGAATCCGCCGGTTTCGCGCTGCAACGCGCGAGCGCGCAGCAAGTGCCGCGCCCAGTGCACCGGCCGGTCGACGTGCCCGAACATGATGGTGACGTTGGAGCGCAGCCCCACCGAGTGGGCGGTGCGATGCACGTCCAGCCAGGTGTCGGTGTCGAGCTTGTCGGGGCAGAGCACGCGGCGGACCTCGTCGTCGAGGATCTCGGCGGCGGTGCCGGGCAGCGTCGCGAGGCCGGCGTCCTTGAGCACGCGCAGGAACTCGGCGAGCGGCATCCCGAGGCGCCTTGCACCTTCGTGGACCTCGAGCGCCGTGAACGCGTGGATGTGGATCGAGGGGCCGGCGGCACGCACGGCGCGCGTGATGTCGAGATAGGTCGAGCCGTCGAAATCGGGATGGATGCCGCCTTGCAGACAGACTTCGGTGGCGCCTCTTGCCGAGGCTTCCACCACGCGCGCCGCGATCTCCTCGAGCGACAGCAGATACGGGGCACCGCGCAGCGCGGGTGTGGTGGGGCCCTTGCTGAAGGCGCAGAAACGGCAGTGATAGGTACAGACGTTGGTGTAGTTGATGTTGCGGTTGCGAACGTAGGTGACTTCCTCGCCGACGGCGCGGCGGCGCAGGTCGTCGGCGACGGCTGCCACTCGCTCGACCTCGCGCCCGCGGGCGCTGAAGAGCGTCACGATCTCGTGCTCGCCGACCTCTTGGCCGGCCAGCACGCCGGCCAGGACCTCGTCGACGGCGGTTCGCGCGGCGCTCGCGCTCGCGCGCCGGAGGTGGGACGCGGGCACCGCGAGCGGGTCGCGGTCGGTGGCGCGCTGCGGTAACGGTGCGCCTTCGGCACCCGCCGCCCAGCGCTCCGCGCGGTCGAGGCCGTGCGCGTCGCTCGCGGCGAGCACCGGGAAGCGCATCGCTTCGTCGAGCCAGCGCTCGGGTTCCGCGGAGAAACGCGGATAAATCGTGAGCCGCGACACCAGCTCGAAGCCGCGTGCTTCGCCGACGTTCCGCAGTCGATCGACCTCCGGCCACGGCCGTTCGGGATTCACGTGGTCCGGCGTCACCGGCGAGATGCCGCCCCAGTCGTTGATCCCGGCGTCGAGCAACTCACCGAAGTCGTCGCTCAAGTTGGGCGGGGCCTGCAGGCTCACGCTCTCCGGCAACAGCACGCGCGCGGCAGCCACGGTCCACAAGAGCTCCTCGCGGCTGCACGCGGGATCGTGCTTCATGGGCGTGCCGGGTTTGGGCAGGAAGTTCTGGACGATCACTTCCTGGATGTGGCCATGAGCGAGGAACGATTCGCGGATGGCGAGCAGCGCTTCGAGGCGCTCGGCGCGGGTCTCGCCGATGCCGATCAGGATGCCCGTGGTGAGTGGGATGGCGAGGGCGCCGGCGGCATCCAGGGTGGCGAGGCGGCGCTCGGCAGTCTTGTCCGGCGATGCGTGGTGGGGACCGTCGGCGTCGTGAAGGCGATCGGCGAGCGACTCGACCATCATCCCCTGCGATGCGCTCACGCGTCGCAGCCGCGCCAAATCCTCGGCGTAGAGCGCACCGCCGTTGGCGTGCGGCAAGAGATCGGTCTCGGCGAGGACGCGCTCGGCGGCGGCGACGATGTAGTCGACGGTCGAGGCGTAGCCGCGTTCTTCGAGCCAGCGCGCTGCCACAGGGTAGCGATGCTCGGGAGCCTCGCCGAGTGTGAAGAGCGCCTCCTTGCAGCCCACCGCGGCCCCTGCGCGCGCTACGGCCAGCACCTCGTCGAGATCCATGTACGGCGCCGGCAGGCGCGCGGGGCTCTGCGCGAACGTGCAGTACCCACACCGATTTCTGCAGAGCCGCGTGAGCGGGATGAAGACCTTGGGCGAGTACGTGACGTGGCGCCCGAATGCCGAGTCGCGGACCGCGCGAGCGCGCGGCAACAGGTCGGCGAGCCCAGTGCCGAGCAGCGCCTGCGCGCCGGCATCGCGCGCGAGGCGAGTCAGGCCGATCGGGTCGAGGAGTGGCTGCTGCATGCCGCGGCGAAGCCCGAGCGAGGAAGCGCCGAGCTTACCCGACCGCACACCGGCTGGCGCCACTCGTGGACCCGCGCGCACGCGTCGCACTGTTCTCCGATTCGCCGTGACCCGAGTGACGTGACTCGATCGTGCCGAGCTGCCCGATGGTGCGGCTCGATCCGGATTCGAAGGTTGGCGTAGTCGTGTGCGTTCGCGCCGCGCCGCGCGGTGGGGCGCTACCTTCGAGTGACGCCATCGCGCATGCGCGATCGGGATCGAGTAGAACGGGTCGATCGGCGCTCGCACCTTCGGGATCGCGAGCGCTCGGCGGAGGACGAGCATGGCGACGAAGAAGAACCAGGCACCCCGGCCGGGCATCCGGATCGGCATGGATCCGCTGGCGCCGGCGATCCTCGGTGAGGAAGGCGCGCCGCGCATCCGGTTCGCGGGCCCGCCGCGGGTGTCGAAAGTGCATGGTCAGCGCGCACAGCGCGTGGTGGCCTGGTACGTGTTCACGGGACGGGAGAGCGAGCGGCGCAGTCCCGACGGCGTGCTGTCGAGCGACCTGCGCGCCGACGGCTACGACGCCGACCTCGGCGGCGCAGGAACACCCCTGGCGGCGCACGCACGGATACTCGGTCCGCGGGCGGCTCGCTTGGCGTGGAAGGCTCACACCGCGAATGACGTGACCCTCGAAGCGCGCATCGCCATCGAGCCCGGCGAGCGGTTCTTCGGCTTCGGTGAGCGCTTCAACGCGTGCGACCAGCGCGGCCAGCGTGTGAGCGTGTGGGCGGAGGAGCGAAGTGTCGCGTTGCCGGCGCCGCTCTCGAAGGCGCTGCCCAAGCTCAAACGCAATCCGTTCCCCTCCGGGCCTGATTCCACGTATTGCCCGATGCCGCTCTTCCTGAGCAGTCGCGGCTGGGGGCTGGTGGTGGCGGAGTCGAACCGTGTCGTGTTCGACGTGGGCCAGAGCGAGCCGGACGTGCTGTCGGTCAAGATCTACGGATCGTCGCTCACGCTCGATCTCTTCGTGGCGGGCTCGCCCCTCGAGCTGATTCAGACGATGACCGAGCACACCGGCCGCGCGACGCTGCCGCAGCCCTGGATCTTCGCACCCTGGAACGACGCGATCATCAGTCCCGAGCGCGTGCGGGGCCTGGCCGCGCAGTTGCGCCGCGAGAAGATCCCCTCGGCGGCGATCTGGACCGAGGATTGGCAAAACGGTGGCGACCTGCCGTTCGGCCAGTACTGGATCTTCCCCACCAAGATGACGGTCGATCGAAATCGTTATCCCGATTTCGAAGCGATGACGGCCGAGCTTCACCGCGCAGGTTTTCGTTTTCTCGCGTACTTCTTTCCGTACGTGCTGGAGGGAACCGAGGACTACGAAGAGGGCCGCCGCCGCGACGTGTTCATGAAAGACAACAAGGGAAAGCCGTGGCGCCTGGCCCTCATGGGCGAGCATTACGGACAGATCGACTTCACTCATCCCGATGCGAAACCATTCCTGCACGCCATCTTCGAGCGCACCGTCAGGCTCGGTGTGGATGGCTGGATGGCGGATTTCGGTGAGTACACGCCCGTGGACGCGCGCTTCCACGATGGCTCGACCGGCTGGCAGATGCACAACCGCTATCCCTTGCTGTGGCAAGACGCGAATCGCAGTTTCTGGGACCGTGCGCGGCCGGACGGCGACTACGTCTTCTTCTCGCGCTCGGGCAGCACCGGGACGCAACGTTTGGCACCGGTGCTCTGGTCCGGTGACCAGTCGACGAGCTTCGACCGCCTCGACGGCTTGCCCGCCGTGATCCCCGCGGCGCTCAACGCCGGCATGTCGGGCGTGCCCTACTTCGCCACCGATCTGGCGGGCTACAAATCCTTCACTTGCCCGCCGTCCGACAAAGAGCTCTTCCAGCGCTGGACCGAGCTCAACGCGTTTCTGCCGGTGATGCGCACCCACCATGGCGTGAAGGTTCACCGCAACTGGACCTTCGACCGCGATGCCGAAACCCTCGACCATTACCGGCGCTACGCACGACTCCACACCGCGCTCTTTCCCCACCTCCATCGCTACGCCGACGAGGCCACGCGCACGGGGCTGCCGATCGTGCGCCACCTGCATCTTCATCATCCGAACGACGCCGCAGCAGGGGGCGTCGACGATCAATTGCTCTTCGGCGCGGAGCTCCTGGTGGCACCGGTGGTCGAGCGGGGCGCGACGACACGCGCCGTCTACCTGCCGGCCGGTGCGTGGATCGAGCTCTGGACCGGCCGTCGCCGTGAAGGGCCCGGGCGTGTCCAAGTGGAAGCACCGATCGGTCACATCCCGCTCTTCCTCGCTGCCGGGGCGGCGCTGCCGACGCTCGACATCTACTGCGACACCTTGCTCACCACGAAGATCCCGGGCGTTCGCACGCTCGCCGATGCCGATGCATCGCTCCGCCTCACGCTCACAGGCCCGGGCCGCACGGAGTACACCCTTCCCGATGGCACCCACATCGCGTGGAGCGCCGAGGAAGACCCCGCCGCCGAAGACGTCGCGGCGAGGGTTGCGCAAGGCACGACACGTGCGGCGCTCGAGGATGAGATGATTCCGTTCTTGTGGAAGCACGCGCGGGTGCTCGCGTGTGTCGAGGGCAAGCGCGCGGGTGTGGTGTTGACCCGCGGTCGACGGCAGATCGGTGAAGTGTCGATCTCCTCACAACGCGCGCGGCGCTACACGTTTCAAGCGCTTTGACGGCGCGCCTCGCGAGCGGCGTTCTCGTTCTCGGGAGGCGGATCGACGGGGGCTTGACGAGGTGGTGGAGCGGCTGACGCATTGTCACGTGCAACGCGCGCGTCCCGGCACGACGGAACTCGCGTGGGTCCGCTGACGATGGTCGAAAGCGCGCGGAACCAATCTGTTTTGATGCGTCGCCGGTGGTGGTGCTCTGGAATGCAGGCGAGACATTCGATGCGCCGGTGAGTGGCGCGCCGCTTGCTCGAAACCGGGGCAACGTCACGGGGCGTTCCCGCGACGATCGGACACTCGCCATGGGGGTGCGCGCGTGTCGGTGGGTAGCAGACGTGTCCCGTTCGCCTCGTCGATCGAAAGCACCATCACCCTCCGGTCCCGAATCTGCGCGAGCCACGCTCACGTACGATCCGACCAAGACCGGGAATTTGCGCATCGGTGAGCTGCTCGGTGCAGCGAGCCGACCGGCGACCGCAACGCAAAGCGCCGATCCGTCGCCCCCTTCCGCGCCGATCCAGCTTCGCCTGGGACCGCTCGCCGTCTTCCTTCTGGAGGACGCGACACACGCCCTCGAATCCGAGGTCGCGACGTCAGCGTCCTCCCTCTCCGACCCCGACGAACAGCGCTGAGCCCCAGCTCTGCTCCCCGCGCGCCCGCAGGCGCGCCGCGAGCGCCTTGGGGGTGGGTCGTGGGTCAGCTTCGTGCTGAGCTCTTTCCAGGCGTGAGGGGCTGGGGGCACGTCGAAGGGTGCTCCGCGGCCACGCACCTCGCGTCGCGCTCGTGGGTGGTGAGCCCTCATCGCGTGGCCGCGGCTTGAGGCGAGCCTCCGGTTCCGCGGAGTCGAGTGCGGGCGAGCCGTGCCCGCCGACGAGTCCCCAGACCCTCGCGACTCGACCGGCGCATGCCTGGCAAACGGACCCAACGCCTGGGGGTGGGACCCATCGCGGCCTTGCCGCGAAGGGCGGGGGGCTGGAACAGCCCCTGATCACGCGCCCGGACAACCGATTTGCGCCGTGGTCTCCACGCGCGTCGTCCATTCTTCCGCGAGCCAGAGGCGAGCCGATGAGCGCAGCGAGTCGCCTCGGGGGTGGGTCCCGTGCGCCGGGATAAACCGGCAGA
>CAYVDO010000441.1:0-6358 GCA_964450125.1 uncultured bacterium | reverse complement strand
GGCCACGCGTCCGTCGATACGACTCGCGTGTACGATCGGCGTGGGGAGAAGGCGGTGATCGAGGCGGCGGGGGCGGTCGCGTTCCCCTGGTGCGCTGAGCCAGGGACGATCTCGGCCAGAGGTCCGTGCGCGATCTCGACACGACCCGTGTCCTGGCGATGGTTCGACGTAGGTATCAAAGTGCGACCCAAGTGGTGGTCGCTCCACACGGATCTCACTTTGATACCTATCGGGTGATGCGCCGGCCGCCAGGCACTACGCGCACGCTTCGGCGGCGATCACCCGGCGGACAACGGCACCGAGCAGCGGACGTCCGGCGGCCCGACAGCTAAGATCGCGCTCGATGCATCGGATCGCGCCCGTCGCCGCACTACTCGCGCTCCTCGCGATGCCGGGTGCCGCGTCGGCGCGTCCCACACACGGCACGATCGAGCCCCTGGCTGCCGATGCGGACCTCGACGGCCGAGACTACGACCCAGTCCAGGTCGGCCGAGGCTGGTACTTGCGAGACAACACAGGCGTTCGCTACTTCCGCTCGATCGTGGCCGGCGCGACCGTGCTGGGTCGTGGCGCACCGCACCCGATCATGCAGGCCGTGACCCGCGAGCTCTACAGGATCGACGGCGACAAGCTGCACCTCATGGAGCGCGTGGTGCTCGACGCTGGCTCCCCCGACGGGATCGCCTTGGTTGGGCTCGCCGCGACCGACGACGCGCAGGCGACTGGGATCGCCGAGAAGCCAGCGGTCGAGATGCCGCGCCACATCCGGGCGGGGCTTACGTGGAGCGCCGGCACGGTACCGGCCAAGGTGCTTGGACTCGCCGATGTGACCGTGGCGGCCGGTGACTATCCGGGCTGCCTCGTGATCGAGCAGACCGGCGGCTTCACCCTGGCAGACGGCACCAAAGCCGACGTGCGACGGTTCTACGCGCCGAAGGTAGGCGAAGTGTTCACGACGGTGATGATCTCAGGAGCCTGGCGACCCGCGATGGAGCTGGAGTCGTCGGCCGACCTGCCGACGAATGCGACGACGATGCAGCCCGCGCCGAAGCCGTGAGCGAGCCGAGGGAAGTGCAGCGGATCCTCGATTCGCTCTAGCCTTCGGTGTCGAGGTTGAAGCCCGCCTTCACGCGGGGCGCTTCGTCGTCGGTCGCCTCGCACACGAGGGGCATGCCGTCGCATGGCCCGGTCTCGTCGTGTTAAACACCTGAACCCGCTGGCCTATTCGCCGCGCACGGAACACGACCGCGAACGGCCGGCAGGAGCGGTGAGGCCCGATTTCCAATGTCGAACCCCTTCTTCGACCACCCCGTCCTGAACTCACCCTACGAGCGTCCTGCTCGCCACTGGGAGCTGGACGAGACCGGGCAGCCCACCCAGCGCATCGCCGAGGAGCGCCGCCCCGCGCAGTTCATCACGCCCATCCCGAAGCCGAAGAAGCGCACGAAGGCATCGCAGGAGGCGATGGTCTTCGACGAGGGAAGGGGCTCGTGAAGACCGCTGACCTCACCGGCTTGCTCGACTTCGGTCGGAGGTCCGTCGTTGCTCGCGGGTGGAACCTTCGCGAGCTCCGGCGGCAGGCCGCGGCCGAGACGATCCGGCGCGAAATGGACATCGCGCCGCCTCGCCGCGACAGCCTGGGACCGGATCCGGGAACCGGAACGGATCCGTTCTTCATCTCGGCGACGTGCTCGAAGTGCTCGACGAGGCTCGTGCCGGCCCACACATCGGATCAGCTCGCCAAGCTGTGGGCGGATGAATGGCGCTGTCCGGGCTGCGCCGACGATTCGATCCTCCTCGACTGGCCGCCCGACGCGATTCAGGCGTTGCGGGAGGCAGTCGAGGCCGACGCAGAGTCGGTCGACTAACGGCGCTGACTCTGAGACTACCCGTGGCGGCGCCCGCAGGGTTTTTCTCGGGATCGGCGAGACCAAGCGAGCAGGGCACGAGGCCCTTGCCGGCGCTTGATCGCGCTTGATCGCGCTGTGATTCCGGATACCCAGGACCTCGACGCTCGCTCTCGTGTGCGGGTTAGCGGATGCGGCCAGGCTTGAGTAGCTGCCGCGCATCCACCTCGAACCCATCGCAGAGTCGAGCGAGCGTCGTGAACGTGAGGTTCGTCCCGGCGCCTTCGATCCGCTGAAGGAAGGACGTCGACAGGTCGCACTTCTCGGCCGCCTGGTCCTGGGTCCAGCCGTTCTCTCTGCGCAGTCGCCGCACGTTCCCGGCGACCCGATCGACGAGGTCCCGGTACGTGGCGCTGCCGTACTGTGCGGCGCGCTCGGATCTTCGGCGGCGTACCATCGCCGCCAACGCTAGCGATGCGTGCTCTCGCTCAACACATCGCTAGCGATGTAGTAGGATCGGAGCTAGGCGCAGCCGTCCGCGGCTCGCCGATGCACCGATGCCTACGCACCATCGCCGATTCCTCGAAGGCCTCGCGCTGCTCGAACACGCCGAGCCCGCGGACGAGCGGAACCGCATGCAGCAGGGGGCCGGAGTGCTTGGCCTACTGCTGAGTCTCGTTGCTCTCGCGCTGATATCTGGGCCGTCTACCGATCAGCGGCATCGTATTCTCGTCCGGTTCGCCGGGCGGTTGGCCCGCGCTCTACAGCGCGACGCACGGGAGCAGCGGCGACTGGACCGAGGGCTGGCTGACGCCCACGGCACTCCCCGCTCCGATCGCTTCAGCCGAAGGTGAGGCGGGCGCCAGCGAATCCGGCGCCAGCCCCATCTTGGTCACGCTGCCCACGAACGACCTGATTGCGTTCGCGAGTTGGCGTGCCGGTGGCAGCGGCGCGCTTGATCTGTGGATGTCGATCGCGAACGGCAACGGTTGGAACACACCCACGAATCGCACAGCGGTGAACTCGTCGAGCAACGAGTACTCGCCGTCGATCAGCCCGGAACGACGGTGGCTCTTCTTCGTGTCGGATCGCGGAAACGGCGGCTTCCGCGGCGATATCTACGTCGCGAGGACCACGGCTGCGCTCTGGGACACGGTTACGCGGCTCGATGAACCGATCAACACGACATCCCGAGAAGAGTCACCATTCCTCAGCGAGGACGAGTCGCGGCTCTACTTCGCATCCGATCGGGCCGGAAGCGGGATCTTCCGGATCTACACGGCGGATGGCGGAGGCTTGAGTTGGGGGCACGCTCCACTGCACACGCCACACCTGGGCGAGCTTCGCGATCGACGCTGGGAAGTCGATCAAGTGGATCGCCGACCAGCTCGGGCATCGGGACGTGTCGATGACGCTCAACACGTACTCGCACCTGATCCCGAACCAGCAGCAGGATCTGTCGTTCCTGAATTTTGCCGCCCGCGGTGGGATCGTCCCAGGGCGTGCTATCCAGGGGGCAGGTTCCGGACCTACGTAACGCCGGCTCGTGCGGCTCGGAGGCCGGTGGCGAGCCTCTCAACCAGCGTTACCATGGTCACGACATCATCCGTGGATACGACGATTCGTTGACCCTCTCGATACCGAGGATCCGAAGTCTTCCGAAGGTACTCGGCATCGACGACACCATCTCGGTGAGCGAGCAGGTGTCGCCGTTGGTAGAGGACCTTTAGCTGATTCAGCTCTTCGGGCGCCAGGGAGTCGTCGTAGCCGAAGCCGACGGTCGCACGCCAGAGGTCACTGGCATCATCGAGCCGCTGAAAGACGTTCCGCGGCGGGACCCCCTGGCCTGGTATGCCCGCGTAGATCTCGTCGCACAGACGTTGAAAGGACCCAACAGCATCTTGGATCGCGGATTCCAGCAGCGACTGGCACACGATCTCGGCCTCATCGAGCTGTCCATCGTCTCGAAGCGCCGCACGGACCCGATCCAGCACTTCGACCTTCGCACGAATCTTCCGTAGGGAGTCGTTGAAGGTCCTCTCGACTGAGTTGTGTCCGCAGCAGGGGCAGAAGAAGGCGCAACCGATGACCGCGAACCGGGCTGCACAGAGCTCGCACTGAATCGCCAACTCGATCGCTTCCGCGGCGGGTATCGGTACGATGATCGGTGTCGGTCGCGGCCCCGCTATCGTCATGCTGAGCTGGATGAGACCTCCGTGATGCCGATGTGTCTGGTTGAACGCACGCGCACCGTCCCGAAGCGCTGAGTCGAGTTCGCGCTCAAATTGGCGTAGCCCCTGCTGCAATAGGTGATCCCGTTGGGCCTGGGTGAACCACTCTTGCGCTGGGGCACTGTGTCGGCATCGGGGACAAAAGACCGCCTCGTCGCGGAACAGGTTCGCCCAGTCCTCGCCGTGGACCTTGAACGAGAACTCGCAGCCCGCACTCGGGCACTCTCGATCGGTGTAGCCCCGATCGTCGGTGGCGATCGGCACCGACACGGTCATGCCGCGCTCAAGGCGCTTAAGGGAACTAAGGAGCTTGTCGAACATGTCGCCTTCGCCTGGCCGGCTGAGGATCGCGGCCAGGGGACGTCCCCCACGCGGCCCCTCCCTCCAGGGGCAGAAATGTCTCGGCTGTAAGTAGACACCCCCGCGGAGTGTGAGAGCCGGATGCCTTCCTCGTCATGACGCTCTAGGCGGTGGCGCCGCGTAGCCACTCGGCGAAGCTCCGAACCCGATCACGGTACGGCGCGTCACTGGGCATTCGATCGGAAAAATCCTCGTTGCTGACGAAAATGGATTCGGCATCGATGAGGTGAAGAAGTAGCAGCAGGTCGTTGTAGTCATTCTTTCGGCGCAACGTGTTGCGGCCGTTCAGTACAGAGCCCCGGATCGCGGTGCGAACCACATCGATCAGCGGACGGAGTAGCAGCGCGGTGTCCTCCGGCAGGGATGAAAAGTCCGGCGCGCCGTATCCACGCGCCTCCAGTTCCAGCAGCCCCGCCGCAAATCGAGGACTATCCACGAACTCACGGAATGAGTCGCGCCTGGAGCCAGGGGCTGCAACACGAGTCGTACCGCCCATTTTCTGCGTCCCGGTCTGCTGGAGGACCCAGTCCCGTACGCGTTCGATTCGCGCAACCCATTCGGCTTCGCACGCGCCTCGCATGGCGCGGAGGCGGTCAAGATCCAGGCGCTCACTGGGGCGCGAGGGACTGGCCGTGTAGCTTGCCGCGTCCTCGAACGAGGACAGAGACGCCACATGCTCCACAACTTCCCAGGTGTCGCGTGGACGAAATCGCGGACTCCCTTCCAGATGCAGCACCCTCGTTCGCACGAGGAACTCCGGGTCGGGCAGCGCCCCCCGGCACAGCCGCACCACGGCGCGACACGCGTCCCGGTACCGTGCGAAGGAGGGTCCCGCTCGGAGATTGGTGACGAGTTCGAGAACGGTCACCGGACTGACCATCGCGACAACAGGGTCAGCTAGCTTCGCTACTGCCGCGGCTACATCGCGTTCTGATATCTCGGCATCGACGATGTCGAGGAACAGGTTCGTATCGAGCACCACGATCACGGCGAAGTCTCGCAGCCACTACACATTCGCTCAGGCTGGCGGGCGCCGGGTTCGGGACGGACTCATCGAGAGGTGAGGTCCCCGGCGGTTGACGCACGCGGGTGAGGGGACGTCCCCTCCACGGCCCCTACGCGGCCCCTCCTGCTTCGACAATCCCGCTAACTACCTGAAATCATGGGGTGAGTGACCGGGATCGAACCGGCGACCTCCAGGGCCACAACCTGGCGCTCTAACCGACTGAGCTACACCCACCATGCGCTCGCGTGCGAGCAGGACCGAATTAATTAGCACAGGGTCCGTGCGGGGAACAGGCTCGCGCGGGTGACGTGAGCCCGCAACGCACGGCGAGGCGTGGTGACGAGCGCGAAGTCGCGATTCGCGTCCATCACCGCGCGCCGCATCGCAATGGACGGGCGCGGCGTTCGGGGGTGCATGGGCCGATACGATTCGCGGCCGGCGACGAATCATGGTACGCGGGTGGCCGGTATCTGGGTGCGCAGGTAGGCTCCTCAGCACATCGGCGACGCGTGATTCGACCGGACCGCCGTCGCACGGCAGGGGGTGTCCGCGCGTGACCGCGAGCCTTCGTGAGCGCGAGCTGGCGATCCATCTCGAGCTCCACGAGCGGGCGTGGTCGGCGAGCGAGCAGGAGCTGGTGCAGCTCGCGATCGATCGCGCGGTGGAGCTCACCGAGAGCCGCATCGGCTATCTGCATTTCGTGAACGAGGACCAGCGAACCATCGAGCTGGCGGCGTGGTCTCGGAGCACACTGGCGTACTGTACGGCGGTCTTCGATCGCCACTATCCGATCGACGCAGCAGGCGTGTGGGCGGACACGGCGCGCTTGGGGCGTCCCGTCATCCACAACGACTATCAGGCGCTGCCCGATCGGCGCGGCTATCCGCAGGGGCACGCGCATCTACTTCGTCATC
>CAYVDO010000440.1:3703-6392 GCA_964450125.1 uncultured bacterium | reverse complement strand
TGCGGCCGGCCAGCGGTAAGGCTCCGCGCAAGCGCGCCGCTTGATGGCGCAAGGCGCCACCCACGAGCGCGAGCGAGGACGGCATCGGCTCGGCGGCGTGGGGCGCAGGCTCGCCATTCGTCGCGCCCGCGGCGCCAGCCACCTCGCGCTCCATGACACTCGTGAGCATCGCCGCGGAAGCGCCGCCATCCGCGACCGCGTGGTGGATCTTGGCCACGAAGGCGAGGTCGCCGCCAGCGAGCCCCTCGACCATCCAGATCTCCCACAGCGGGTGGGCGCGATCCAGCGGGTGGCTCGCGATGTCGGCGATCACCGCGTCGAGCTCGCGCGGGCCGCCCGGCTCGGGTGCCGCGATGCGATGCAGGTGGTAGTCGAGATCGAAGTGCGGGTCCTCGATCCACACCGGATGATCGAGACCGAACGGTACCTCCACCACGCGCCAGCGAAACGCCGGCAGCCGGTCGAGCAAGCGCCCCAGCTCGTGGCGCAGCCGCTCGAAGCGGTCAGCAGGTGACAGCCCCGCAGGCGGCTCGACCACCGCCACCTTGAGGGTGTGCATCAAGACGGTGGGCGATTCGGTGTAGAGAAAGCTGGCGTCGAAGCCTGTCAGTCGTCGCACGGTGCTCCTTCGGGGGGCTTTTCAAGCCCCCCGCCCGCCGCGGCAAAGCCGTGGCGGGACCCACCCCCAAGGCGACTCGCTGCACTCGCGGCTCGCCGCCGGCTCGCGGAGAGATGTGCCGAGAGCGTAGAGACCGACGCGCCTTTCGGCGGGAGGGCCAGGCCCCGAAGGGGCCGTGGTCCCTCGACGGCCCAGCCCCTCCGATTGCGCGTTCGGGGGCTTTTCAAGCCCCTGTCGCCGCGTGAGGGAGGTGCTGTTCGGTCGTCGCGGGGTCCCATGCTCGGTAGGCGGCTCGTCAGGCTCCCGTGCCGCGGAAGCCGGCGTCCATCAGCACGCGATCGACGAAACGCGCCACCTGTCCCGACCAGAAGTAACTCACGTGGCCGCCATCGAACCAGCGGATGGTGCATCGATCCCACGCCTGCCAGAGTCGATCGGCCTGCGCCGGTGTGGTGATGCGATCGGCGTGTCCGGCGAAGATGAATCGCCTGTCCGACGGTGCTCGCGAGCCGAGCAGCCTCGGCGAGATGAGCCGGAAGAGCTCCTCGGTCTTCCCCCACACCGCCTGCGACCAGTCCTCGCGCTGGCGCATCTCCTCGGGGCTGTGGCTCTGGAAAAGCTGTGGCAGGTCGCACACCGGAATGCCCGCCACCGCGAGCTCCACGTCCTCGAGCCCGGAAACCAGCGACGCCACGTACGAGCCCACCGAGAGCCCGTAGATGCCGATCCGCGTCCCGCCTTGCTCGCGAATCCACCGCACCAGCCGGCGCGTATCCCACACCGCCTGGGTGACGCCGTTCAGCGTGTCGACGAGATCGAACGACACCAGCGCCGAGCGCTCCATCCCCGGGCTGCGGCGCGGCCCCTGGAGCGGCAGCACCGGGAACGCGAGGTTGAGCCCCAGCGAATGGTGCAGTGTCGACGCGCGAAAGCCCGGGAAATCCATCCACGGGCTGCCGGTGCCGAGACCGTGGACGCACACCAGCCACGGGCGCGTGGGATCACCGTGGCGCAGCACCCACGCGTGCGCCGTCTGGTTCGAGACGTACGAGCGCCAGCGATGGGCGCCGATCTGATCGGGCGGCGGTTCGAAGTCGCTGCGAAACGCGAGATGTTCGTAGGCGAGGCCGGGGAACCAACCGTGGCTCACCTCCAGGCCGTCGATGGGCGGCGGCGGCGCGTGGTAGAGGCTGGGCTGGGTGAGTGCGCCGCTCGAAGTGTAAAACGCGTGCGCTTCGTCCACCTCGTGGCGCACGCGCGCCAGCTCCGCGTCGCTCGGGAATCGCTCGGCGGACTTCATGACGCCGAGCATGGCGTCGTCGATGGCGCCGCCGACAGCGCGCGACGCCGTGGCGAACGCCGAACGATTGCGCTCTTCGTCCCGATTCGCAAAAGGAGGTGGGCCCGCAGGTGCGGAACGCGGGCTGCGCGTGAATGCCCCACTCACCCAGCGCCCGAATCGACGCAGCCACCCCAGCGGCGTGGCCTCAGCGCGCGCGCTCATCCCTCACCTCCGCATGCGTTCGACGTCCGCGCCGACCCACCGAGGGACCGGCGGGCCTCCGGCCGAGACACACCACGTCCGAGCCCGCGGGATGCGCCGCTCCTCCCTCGCCTGAACAACCGCGAAAATGGACCGACACGTGGCTTCGCCTCCCGTGGTCGACCAAAATAGAACGTGTTTCAATGGAACGCCAATGAAGACTCCCGACGCCCTCGCCTCGTTGCCCCTCGGCGACACGCTCTCCCTGGCGCTCGATCTGGCCTCCGCGGCGCGCTACGGCGTGCGCATGGCGATCGACTCGCCGCAGCTCATCCCGTACGGTATCGGCAGCCCGGCGCTCATGCTCGAAGCGCGCGCACGCCGCAACGCCCGCGACTTGGCGCTCCTCTACCGCGACGAGCGCCACACCTGGGCCCAGATCAACGCCCAGGCGAACCAATTCGCGAGCTGGTTCGAGCGCCACGGTGTCCGCCCCAAGACCGTGGTCGCGATCGTCATGGACAACCGCCCCGAGTTCCTGTTCGCGCTCCTCGGCCTCTCGAAGCTCGGCGCCGTGGGCGCCCTCA
>CAYVDO010000440.1:0-3693 GCA_964450125.1 uncultured bacterium | reverse complement strand
TCAACACCCAGCTCGTGGGCGCCGCCCTGGCACACGCCATCCACGTGAGCCGCGCCAAGTTCGCGCTGGTGGGCGCCGAGCACTACGCCCGTGTGAACGATCTCGAGCGCGAGGGCGCGAGCGCCGTCGCCAAGCTCACCGTTTGGGTGAGCCGTGAGGTCGGCGATCCCGACGTCCCCGGACGAAATCTCCCCACCCCGATCGACGACGAGATCCGCCGCGAGCCCACGCGGACTCGCCTGCGCCTTCACATCCCTAGCAACAAAGACGTCTTCTGCTACGTCTACACCTCCGGCACCACCGGCTTGCCCAAAGCCGCCGTGATCCGGAACCAGCGCATGCTCGGCGCGAACCTGGTGTTCGGCCACCTCATGCACCGCGCCGGCCCCGGCGACGTCATCTACGTGCCGCTGCCGCTCTTCCACTCCAACGCGCTCTTCCTGGGGTGGGGCTCGGCACTCGCCACGGGTGCGGCCATCGCGCTGCGCAAGAAGTTCTCGGTCAGCCAATTCTGGGACGACATCCGGACCTTCGACGCCACGTCCTTCGTTTACATCGGCGAGCTCTGCCGCTACCTCCTTCAAGCCCCCGAACGCCCCGAAGAACGCCAGCATCGCCTGCGCGTGGCCGTGGGGAACGGCCTGCGCGCCGAGATCTGGGAAAAGTTCCAGAAGCGCTTCAGCATCCCGATGGTGCGCGAGTTCTACGGCTCCACCGAAGGGAACGCACCCGCGCTCAACTGGCGCGGGCGCCCCGGCATGATCGGGCGAAAGCTGCGCAAGCAAGCCGTGATCCGCTGCGATCCCGAAACCGGCGAGCTGATCCGCAATCCCCGCGGCTTCTGCGAGGAAGTCGGCGTCGGCCAGTCCGGCCTTCTCGTCGGCAAGCTCACCCCATGGCTCACCTTCGATGGGTACGTCGACGCCAAAGCCACCGCCCAGAAGATCCTCACCAACGTCTTCAAGCGCGGTGATCGCTATTTCAACACCGGCGACCTGGTCCTACTCCACGAAGGCGGCTGGCTCTCCTTCGTCGACCGCCTCGGCGACACCTACCGTTGGAAGGGTGAAAACGTTTCCACGCAGGAAGTCGCCGAGATCCTCCACCGCGCCCCCGGTGTCCTGGACGCCAACGTCTTCGGCGTCACCATCCCCAACACCGACGGCCGCGCCGGCATGGCCGCCCTTCGCGTGGGCCCAGGCTTCTCCCCGGCCAAGCTGCTCCACTACGTGAAAGAGCACCTCGCCGTCGCCCAGCGCCCTCTCTTCGTCCGCGTCCTCGGCGACGCCATGCAAGTGACTTCCACCCTCAAGCCCAAAAAGGGCGAATACCGCGCCGAGGCCTACGATCTGAAGCGCGTCCGCGATCCCATTTACGTCCTACGCTCCGCCCGCTACGTGAAGCTCACCCCCAAGCTCCACGCCCAGATCCAATCCGGCACGATCGTTCCCGGCTGAGCCTCCACCGACACGATCACCTTGCATCATGAGAGCCGCTCGACCATGAGGCTACATGCCGTCGCTCGGCAGCGTGCAGGTCGCGGTGCTGCGTGCGAAGACCGGTGCGAGGAGATCGAGTCGAATTGAAGGCTCGGCGAATCGGTTGTCTTGGAGTGGGTGCGCTCGCTGCGGGATGCGTGTGGGGCATTCCTGCGCTGTCGAAGCCACTCTGTGAGCGCGCTGCCCTTCATGTTCTTCGACAGCGTTCGGCGTACACTCCTGAAGCTCGATAGGACGTCCAGTGTAACGACTGCGACCCAGCGGCTCCTCTTGCGGCTCTTCCGGATCCCGTGTCGGTGAGCTGCTTCGACCTCTGGCCGCTGAGCCTGGGGGACGATTGGGATTGCAGAGCCAGCTTCGCGGACGGTCAGCAGATGAAACTCACGGCGTCCTGGTGGCCAAACGGATATCGAATCAACCTCTTGTCTCGCACTCTCCATCCGCCTCATGCGTGAGCCGATTGCAGCGGCTCACCCGCGCGCGACGAGTTTCTTGAGCCGGGCGCGCAGGGGGTGTGGGGTTTCCTTGGCGAGGGCGTCCATCGCGGTCTGCATCTTGGTCATGATCTCGGTGTAGCAGCGGTCGATGATCTTGGAGTCGCTGGCGGCTTTGGGGCCGAGCTTCCGCCAGTCGATGGGCTTGAGGATCTGGACGGTGACTTTGGCGGGCAGCGGCACGCCGGGGAGTGCGGGTGAGATGCCCCAGGGGATCTGCAGCAGGATCGGGTAGGTCTTCATCCGGATCCGCTCCATGCGGAGCAGCTTGGCGAGCTTCTCGCCGCGGGTGAGCACGACGAGGGTGTGGTGGCCGCCGTGACCGACGATGGGCACGATGGGCACCTGCTTCTCGAGGGCGACGCGGATGAAGCCTTT
The DNA here is from genome assembly GCA_964450125.1 of uncultured bacterium. Lineage (GTDB taxonomy): Bacteria > JADJOY01 > JADJOY01 > JADJOY01 > JADJOY01 > JADJOY01. The sequence goes on along the minus strand of CAYVDO010000440.1, from coordinate 1,322 downwards.
GTGGCCGCCAAAATCCACTTTGTCGCGGTCTTTCCACGGGCGGTACACCTCGTGGACGCCGCCCGGATAGACGAGCACGGCGGCGCCCTCGTCGAGGGCCTTGCCGACGTTCTCCCAGCTCGCCGGCACCTGGCCGATCTTGCGCATCAGGTCGCGAAAGCCGGGGATGCCGAAGGCGGTGTCGAAGGCGAGGCCGATGAGCGGCTGCGCGAAGCCGCGCTGGCGATACCAGCCCGCCATCACCGCAGCGGTGTCCGGAGTGAGCGCGCCACCCGAGTGATTCCCCACCAGCATCATCGGGCCCGATTTGGGGATGTTCTCCCAGCCGCGCACCTCGGCGTCGAAGTAGCGGCCCCAGATCTCCATCAGGGGGATCAGCTTCTTCAGGAACTCGGGGTCGCGCTGGAAGTTGGGGCCAGCGACTTCGCGACGAATGGTTTCCGCCCAGGAATCGACGAGGCCGAGGCACTTCGCGCGGGCCGGTCTCTTCTTCCGGGTTTCGCTTGCGGACGCGACGGAGCGCGTCCCTCCAGCCGAGTGGCGGGCGGGTTGATCCGAGTCGGCAGGTGCGGACGATCGCGTACGTCCCGCGGATCGGCGTGGCGTGGTCTTGCTTGCGCGCTTCGGCGTGGTCTTGGCCGCCATGCTTTCCCCGTTCAGGCTTCGGCGCATCTCGCGGCGAGGCCGGAGAGCACCACGCCGCGCATGCCGAGCCGGATCACGTCGCGATCGAAGCCGTTGGTGAGGCACACGAACGAGATCCCGGTGGCGGGATCGGCCCACGCCACCTGCCCGCCTGCTCCCGGGTGGCCGAATGCCTGCAGCGAGACCTCGGCGCCGAAGCCGCGGTAGACCTTGTCGTCGTCGCCGGCGATCACCACGCCCAGGCCACGATGGGCGCGGCGGCGGATCATGGGGTCGATCAGCTCGCCGGTGCGCACTTCCAGGGCGCGGGCGATGGTCGCGGGCCGCCACACGCGGTGCTCGCCGTCGCGCGCGGCGAGGTCGTGAAGGAGACCTTGGTAGAAGAGCGCCAGCGCAGACGCGGTCGCCACGGCGCCGCTCGCCGGCGCGCCCGCGGCGCGGACGTCCGGGCGGTTGTAGGCCTCGAAGTACTTCTCGTCGTCGGTGACGCTGGGCGAAAGCGCGATGCCGAGGTCGGCGAGCAGCGCCGGCGCGGGGCGCTCGCCCACGTGGACCACCGGTGCCACGCGCTCGTCGAGGCCCTCGGTGTCACCGAGGTGAAGGTCCGCGAGCCCGAGCGGCCGCACGATGCGCTCGCGAATGTAGGCCCGGAAGTCCTGCCCGGAGCGGCGCTCGAT
>CAYVDO010000439.1:4889-6461 GCA_964450125.1 uncultured bacterium | reverse complement strand
CACGATCCGAGGCGTCACCGAAGTGAGAATCACCGAATGCGGCGTCGTCGCGATCGCCGTCGTTGGCGACCATGCCCAGGCCCCAGTGGCTGGGCTGACGGCCGAAGCGAAGCGTCCCTGCGGGCGAGCGCCATTCGGCCCAGGCGCGGTTCACGCGAAAGCTGTCGAAGCTGTCGCCGACCTCGTCGGGTGGCGGCGCGTCGGAGTACGCGAGGAAGGAACGATCGCCCGTGTCGCTCGCGAGCACGCCATCGAGGACGTCGATCTGGGCGTGCACGGCGAGCTGACCGAAGAGTTCGAGGCGCGGCTCGACGCGCAATCGATGCTCGGCCGTGAAGCCGCCGTCGAGGCCTTCCGTGACCCGGGCTGTCGCTTCCGGGGGGGTGGCGTAGGCCGGCACCGCCGAGGAATGGTCGAGACGCAGGCGATAGCCGCCATCGATCGCGAACCCGCCATCGCTCCACTCGACGAGACTGGCCGCACCTGCGACCGGCGGCACGGCCGCGAGCGCGAGCACGAGCACCGCAACCAACGCACGTTGCGCACCGCGGCCGAGCTTGCACAGCCCGAACGACGGCGAAGCGAGGTCGCGTGGCATGGGGATGCGCTCGCCGAGCGAGAGTGGGACGCGTGCGGGTGACGTTCGCGGCACCCGTCGCTCTCCGCCGGCGCGGTCGGATACCACGCCCTCGCCGCCGACAACAAGTCGCATCGCGAAGCGGTTGCGAGCTGGTCGATGCGACTTCGGGCCATTCGCGCGCGAAGATTCTTGACGTCTCGAGCGACCGATGGCATTTGCAGCGAGCATTGCCGGTCGCGTGACGCGAGCACACGCGCGGAGGTTGCGTCGATGAAGATCGCGTTCACGTATCTCTCGGACCTCGGCGACGCCGAAGCCGCCCACGCCGGCGCGCGCGAAATGGCCGCCGCGCTCACGCGGCTCGGTCACGAGGTGACGCTGGTCGACGTCGCCGAGCCACTGGTCGCGACGGTCAGCCTGCTCACACAGCTGGCACCCGATCTGGTCTTCAACACCGCTCGCGCCCGCGGCGGTCGGGGCCGCGAGGCCTTCTACCCGGCGCTCTTCGCCGATCTCGGCCTCAACCACACAGGCGCCACTGCGGCGGTCCACGCGCTCACGCTCAACCCGGCGCTCACCCGCCGGCACCTCGCGGCGCACGGCATCCGCACGCTGCGCAGCCGCCGCATCGTGGATCGCGAAGACCTCGCACACACCGCGCCCGGCACGTTCCGCATGCCCGTGACGCTCCGCAGCGACACCGCCCCCGGGGAGGTGGAGCGCATCGAGACCTACGCGGAGCTGCGCGAGCGCGTCGCCGCCCAGCTCAAGCACGGGCAGGGCGTCTGGATCGAGGAAGTCGTTCCGGGCCGCCACATCGTGGTGCCGGTTCTCGAAGCGTGCGGAACTCCGACGGGAATCCTCGACCCCATCGCCATCGTGCCGAACGCTCCTGGCGCTGCGAACGCCCCACGCGCCGGCTCGGGAGCTCGCTCTCGCCGGGCGTGTCCGCGCAGGACAACGACGACCCGTCGATTCCCGGCGAGGGTCTC
>CAYVDO010000439.1:0-4879 GCA_964450125.1 uncultured bacterium | reverse complement strand
AGTTCCCGCCTGGACTCTCGAGGCGCCCGCGCAGCTGCCGACGTCGCTCGCGCGGGCCCTCGTCGGCATCACCCGCGCGGTGGTGGAATGCCTCGACATCCGGGACCTCGGCCGGGTCGATTTTCGCATCGCCGAGGACGAAACGCCGTGCGTGATCGAGGTCGATCCGCTACCAGGCCTCGAGCCGAGCGCAACGCTGAGCGTCGCCGCCGCCCTCCGCGGTCTCGACGGTCCCGAGCGCGTGCTCGATTCCATCGTCCGCAGCGCCGCGCGCCGCTACGGCATCCCCGCCGCCGCCCGTCGCGCGACTCGACCGCGCAAGCAACCCCTCAAGGTGGGCTTCACGTTCAACGTCAAGCGAGTCACGCCGGTCGAAGGCGTGGACGAGAGCGAAGCCGAATACGACTCTCCCAAGACGATCGCTGCCATCCACGAGGCACTCGCCTCGTTCGGCCACGCAGTGATCGACCTCGAGGCCACACCCCAGCTTCCCACCCGTGTGGTGGCCGCGGCACCCGACGTGGTCTTCAACATGGCCGAAGGTGTGCTGGGGCGGAATCGCGAATCGCAGGTGCCCGCGCTTCTCGAGCTGCTCGGCGTCCCCTACACGGGCTCCGATCCGGCGGCACTCGCGATGGCGCTCGACAAGGAGCTCGCCAAGCGCTTGGTGGCCGCCGCCGGCGTCGCCACACCGGCGTGGTTCCTTGCGCAGACGGGGCGCGAGCGGCTCCCCCGCGAGCTCAGTTTCCCTGCGATCGTGAAGCCCGTGACCGAGGGCAGCTCGAAGGGAGTGGTGCCGAAGAGCGTCGTGGAGAACGAGCGCGAGGCCCGCGAGGTGGCCCGCGAGATGATCGAGCGCTATCAGCAACCAGCGCTCGTCGAGGGCTATCTGCCCGGGCGCGAGTTCACCGTCGGCCTGCTCGGAGAGCGCAACCCGCGGGTCCTGCCGCCGATGGAGATCGTGTTCCTCGACAAGCGCAGGAAGCGCCCGGTCTACGCGTTCGAGCACAAGCAGGACTGGAGCAAGGAGATCCGCTACGACACCCCCGCGAAGGTGGATGCAGCACTGGAACGGGAGCTCGCGAAAGCGGCGCTGACCGCGTTTCACGCCCTCGGCTGTCGCGATGTGGCCCGCGTGGATCTGCGATTGGACGCAGCGGGACGCGTGAACTTCGTCGAGCTCAACCCGTTGCCCGGGCTCTCGCCCGGTTGGTCCGACCTCTGCCTCATCGCCGCGAGCGCGGGGATCGAGTATCGCGACCTCATCGGCCGCATTCTCGCGCCGGCGATTCGGCGCTTTCGCGCGGGGCGGTGTGCCGGCTGAAGCGCGGGCGTCGTGCGCATGCAGCGCGCGCCTCACCGTTCGGCGCTGTCTCCTCGTGCTGCGTTTCGAAATCGATCCACTCGAGCAACAAAACGCTTGTGTCGAATGGCGACGTTCCTTATCATGAAGTTAATCCATTCACGATAAGAACCGCGCGACGATTTCACCACGCGAATGCCACGACGACGCACCCCACACACCGAGGAAGCGCACGCGCAAAGCCCGCACGCTTTGTGGGCGAAAGCCGCAACTCCTATCATGCGCGCACATCGGTCCCGCGGTCGCAACCTCGTCACCCAGACCGCCGAGGAGGACACCGAAGCAATGCTCGAACCAGCCAGGGGGCTCAGAACCCGGCGGCCCCGACTCAAGATCGCGTCGCGCGACACGTCGCTTCGAGCAGCCAAGGTCGCTCCAGTGGCATCCGCGAGCTCCAGGGGAGAGCGATCGGCGGAGCTCGACGCCGATCCTCACTTGTGTCGGCACGGTCGCCCGTACACCGCGATCGACCTCTGGAAGGACGTTCCCGCCGAGAAGTGGGCGGACTGGCGCTGGCAGTTGCAGAACTGCGTGCAATCGCTGGACGCACTGGAACAGGTCGTTCACCTCACGCCCGCCGAGCGCGAGGGGGTCATTGCCACCCAGCGTGAGTTCCAGATGTCCATCACGCCGTATCTCTGCGCGTTGATGGACCCGTACGATCCTCACTGCCCGGTGCGGATGCAGTTCGTGCCGCGCGGCGCCGAGATGTCCGGCGTGGGCGCCGGCATGACCGACTCCCTCGGCGAAGACGCGCATCGCGTGGCGCCAGGGCTGGTCCATCGGTATCCGGATCGCGTGCTCTTCCTCGTCAACAACATGTGCGCGAGCTACTGCCGCTTCTGCACGCGCAAGCGTCTCACGGGGCTGCCGAACGAAGTCCTGCCCAAGCAGCAGATCGAGCAGACGCTCGCCTATCTGCGCACGCACCCGGAAGTGCGCGACGTGCTGATCTCGGGCGGCGACCCGTTCACCATGTCGGACAAGAACCTCGAGTACGTGATCTCGCACCTTCGCGAGATTCCCTCGATCGAGATCATCCGATTCGGCACCAAGATGCCGATGTTCCTGCCAATGCGTATCACGGATGACTTGGTGCGCATGCTCGCGAAGTACCACCCGATCTGGATCAACACGCACTTCAATCATCCCAAGGAGCTGAGCCCCGAATCGCGGGCCGCGTGCGCGCGGATCGTGAACGCCGGCATCCCGCTGGGCAACCAGACGGTGCTGCTGCGGGGCGTGAACTCGAGCCCACGGGTGGTGAAGGAGCTGATGCACAATCTGGTGCGCAACCGCATCCGGCCCTACTACCTCTTCCAGTGCGACAACGAAGAGGGGCTGGAGCACTTCCGCACTCCCGTCGAGACCGGGATCGAGATCATGGAATCGCTGCGGGGATGGACCACCGGGTTCGCCGTCCCGACCTTCGTCGTCGATCTACCGGGAGGCGGTGGCAAGGCGCCCGTGGCGCCCAACTACGTGAACGCCATCACCCAGTCGAAGGCCATGATGCGGAACTTCGAGGGGCGCGCATTCCACTACCCGCAACCGTTCGAGACCGATTGCACCGTGAAGTACGAAGACAAGTGGTTCCGCGCCGGAGACGAGCTGGCGGCAACGACTGCCGAGACGGTGCACGTTCGTCCCGAGCCACCAGCACTGACCGTCGTCGGTGGCGCGCAATCCGAGCCCAGCACGACCTGGCCGCTTCGGATCGAGGACTTGCGCGGCGGCGAGCCGATTCCCGAAGCTTGATCGCTCAGCGGCCTGTCGGCGTGCTGCTTTGCACACCAACGGGCTCGGCGATTGCCGCTGCCTGGGCGGGCTGATCCGGCCGCGCGCTCGAGCCGGCTCGTACTGCTCGCTGCGGGGCTTCTCGAGCGGCCGTCGCCGCGGCCTGGCGCAGCGTTCGTGGCGCGCGACTGCCGTCGCTTCCGCGCCAGCCGATGGTTCGCTCGAACGACGTCGTGACGGGGCGTGACTGCGCGGGTGACGGCGGTCCGGCGCGGCCTGCGCTTCCTTGGAACGCTCGCGACGACGGTGGAATACTCGCGGGCCATCCCATCGAACCGCGACGCGAGAGCCTCCCGTGACCAGATCCCTTCCGACCCAGCCTTCCGAGCCCGACGCCATTCGGCGACGCGCCGCGCGCGCGATCGAAGTCATCCGCAACGGTGGGCTGGCGGTGCTCGCCGACGACGAGCGCGACTCGAGCGAAGGTGCGCTCGTCATGGCGGGTGCACGCATCACGCCCGAAGCCGTGAACTTCATGGCGAGCTTCGGCGGTGGGCTGGTGTGCGTGGCGATGACGCTGGAGCGCATCCGGCGCCTCGGTCTGGCCCTGATGCCGGTACGCAACCGCGGACCGGCGACGCCTGCGTTTGCGGTGTCGATCGAGGCGCGTCGTGGCGTGACCACCGGCATCAGCGCTGCGGATCGCGCCCGCACCATCGAAGTCGCCGTCTCGGCGGATTCGAAGCCGCATGATCTGATCTCGCCAGGACACGTGTTCCCGGTGGCGATTCGCGAAGGCGGAGTCTTGGAACGGGCTGCGCACGCAGAAGCGGCGGCGGACCTCACGGTGGCCGCGGGGTTCGGCCCGGCGGCGGTGACCTGTGCCGTGCTCGGCGAGCACGGCGACATGGCGCGCATGCCGACGTTGCGCAAGCTCGCCGCCGACCACGATTTGCCACTCGTGACCGTGGCCGACGTGATCGCGTGGCGGATCTCCAACGAGCAGCTCGTCGACGAGGTCGCTCGCGCTCAACTCGAGACCGATCTCGCCGGCCGCGTGGAGGTCCGGGTCTTCACCAACAAGGTGAACCAGCTCCACTACCTGACGTTGGTGCGGGGCACGATCGACCCCGACCACCCGACCCTGGTGCGCGTGCACTCCAGCGACGTGTGGGGTGACGCCTTCACAGCGCTGCGCCGCGACCAAGGCGTGCTGCTGCATCGCGCTATCGAGCACATCGCCGGCGCGAGTTGCGGCGTCGTTCTCTACATCCTCAAACCATTCACCGCGAACGGCCTGGTGCGCAAGCTCAAGAGCCACACCGAGTCGGTCGAGCAGACGCTCGGCGAGCTCAGCGACACGGACACCTACCCGACGGCGTTACGCGACTACGGGCTCGGCGCGCAGGTGCTGCGGCGGCTCGGTCTCCACAAGATCCGCCTCGTCACCCACAATCCGGCGCTGCACCCGGTGGGCCTCGAAGGGTTCGGCCTCGAGCTCGTCGACACCGTGGCACTCCCCGCGCCGACGAGCAGCCCGCGTTGAGCGATCCTGGCGCGGGCGCGCCCGCCGACGGCGCCTTCGCCAACTCGGCGCGAGGGCCGCTCGCGCCGGCGGCAGCGCCAGGCGGCGGCGCCACCTTCGCCGAGGTCCTGCAGCGGATTCTCGAACACCGCTGGCGATCGAGCCCGCTGGCGGCCACGATCGACGGCGCAGCCGGGCACGACCACGTGCTCGACCGCTTCGACTCGCACACGCTCGAGACTCAGCTCGTCGAG
>CAYVDO010000438.1:0-6471 GCA_964450125.1 uncultured bacterium | reverse complement strand
CGCTCGCCGGCGCGCCCCTGGCGCGTGCCACTCTGGCCATCTGAATGTCGCGGGACTGCTTGATTCGTTCATGCCAAGACTATCACGGCTTCGCAAGTCCCTAGCTGCGGGCGGAGGTGCGAATCGCGGCCGAAACCACGTGGGAATCGCGCTGCGTTCGGGTGCACCGGTCGTTCGCGAGCGCGACCGCGAGGGCGCATCGACCGGGCCCCGGCGGGCGCTCGGGTCGCCGGGCCCCCTCGCCGGTGAGCGTGGTTGGCATGCGCGAGAGCGCTTTGCTACGGTGCGCGCCGATGTCCGACGTGACCAGCAAGCGCCCTTCGCGCCCCGACGCCGATCGTTGGGGCGCGATGCCTTCGGGGCCGGATCTCGAAGCGAACACGCTGCTGCTCAAGAACCCGTTCCTGATCCCTAGCGGTCAACGGCGCGCGAGCCTGATCGTGCTGCGCGGCGGCGACGTGGGACGCGAGCTGCCGCTGGCGGCCGAAGAGGTGGAGCTGGGCCGCGACGTGCGCCTTCCCATCCCCATCGAGGACGAGATGGTGTCCCGGCGTCACGCGGTGATCCGCCGCGTGGGCGAAACCGAGGAGTTCCGGCACGTCATCCGCGACCTCGACAGCACCAACGGGATCCTGGTGAACAACCGCAAGGTGAACGAGGTCGAGCTGCGCGATGGCGATCGCATCGTGCTCGGCGAGACCGTGCTTCTCTACCGCGTGCTCGACGAGATCGACATCGGTTACCAAGAAGAGATCAAGAAGCTGGTGCGCTACCACGAGCTCACCGGGTTCCTGACCCTCAAGGAGTTCTACCGGATGGTGCGCCGGGAGATGTCGGTGGGCGCTGGCGCTCGTCCGTTCGCGCTCCTCATGATCGACGTCGACAACCTCCGCGAGATCAACACGCTCTACGGCCACCTCGCCGGTGGCGCGGTGATCCGCCGCATCGGTGATGTCTTCCGCGGAGTTCTGGTGGCGGACCAGATGATCGGGATCTACGGCGGCGACGAGTTCATCTGTCTGCTGCCGGGCACGCGGCGCAGCGACGCCTTCGACGTGTCCGAGCAGCTCCGCTCGGCGGTGGAGCGCGACCGTCTCGAGCTCGAAGGCTCGCGCATTCCGTTCACGATCTGCATCGGCGTCGCCGAGTATCCCGCGGACGGCGATCGCATCCAGGACCTCGTGCGATGTGCCGACGTGGCGCTCTATCGCGCCAAGGCGCAAGGCAAGAACCGCACCGTGGTCTACGAGTCGGCGAGCGACTCGCGTTTGCGCTGAGCGCCCTTCGCCTTCGATCCTCCCGCGATCGCGCACGATCGAGCAGCATGAACGCAGGTTCGACGCCTACGACCCGCGCACGCCTCTCGTGGCCTGCGCTCGCGCTCCTGCCGGTGGACGCTGCCGTGTTCGGTGTCTCGGTCTACACGGTCACGCACGCGGCGCTCTTCTGGGCCGATGGCATCGTGCCGATGTCGCGGGTCCTCGGGACGCTGGCCGTGGCGCTGCCGGCGGTGCTCGCCGTGAGCTGGCTCGGGGTGCGGACCGTCGGCGGCGGCCGGTGGTGGAAAGTCGCCCTGGATCTGGCGCTCTTCGCAGCGCCGCCGCTCTTGCTCACGTGGGTGGTGCTCTCCGTGGCGCCCAGCATCAACCGTGATCCCGAGCACCCGGGTGCCGTGAATCCGCTCTTCGTGCCCATCGAGTGGCACAAGCTACCGCGCAATCTCCTGCAGATCCTGCATGCCTTCCCGGTGGTGTCCGCCATCGTCGCCGTCGCGGTGGTGACGCTGGGCGTGCTGCGTTTCCGTTTCGGCTTCAAACGCGCGGTGGTCGTGGCGTTCGTGGCTTGGATGGTGGTGGCGCAATGGCGCTTTCGCCCCGAGCAGCTCGGCTCGCGCGCCTACACCTTCAAGGTGGAATCGTGCGTGCCGATCGCGGTGCTGCTGGCGGCGAGCGTTCTCGGCTGGCCGCGCTTCTACGCCCGCGGCAGTGTCGTGGCGATCGCCTTCGGGTCGCTGTTCGCGTTCTACAGCGCGACGGTGCCGTTCGAGGTGGGCAACCGCGCCAAGGCGGTGCCCGGGCTCGCGGTGCTCTACCCGCCGCCTGGAGTGGTGCCGGAGATCCCCACCGAGTACCTGCGCGACGTGTTCGTCGATCACGACGCCGCGGCACTCTTCGCCACCTACGGCCCCACCTCCGGCATCATCCGTCTCGATCTCACCTCCCACGCGCTCACCAAGCATCACACCGAGGGCCTCTTCCGGCACTTCCGCACCTGGGCCGGCGAGTCGCGGCTTTGGACGGTGGACTGGCTGTATTCGGAGCTGCTGACCTTCGACAAGCCCACGTTCGCCCTCGCCGGCAAGCAGGCGATCACCGACGACGTGCTCATCCAGCCGATCGATCTCGAGGTGCTGCCGGAGGGCTTCGCCGTCGTCAGCACCGAGTATCCGGCGGTGACGCTCTTCGATCGCGACACCTTCGCCAAGAAGGCGCAGATCGATTTCTACGCACTCGGGCTCACGCGCTTTCGCAGCGGTGCTTGGCTCATCAATCACGATCCCGTGGAGAACCGGCTCTTCGTCGAGGTGGGCATGCTCGACCTCGACGATCAGTTCGCGATCGTGAAGCTCGATCCCGCGACGCTCGCCGTGGTCGACGAGCTGAAGCTCGCGGCCGGCGGTCTCACGATGGTGCCGCTGGTCGGGAAGCGCAGCCTCTTGCTCGGCGATTTCTACAGCCACGACCTGGTCGAGATCGACATGAGCCCGCTCCGCGTGCGGCGCACGCTCAGCACGGTGCTCAACTGCCGTTCGATCGCGTACGACCCGAAACGCGACCTCATCTACGCCGCGAGCTTCATCACCGGCGATCTGGAAGTGCTGCGCTACGCCGATGGCTCGCTCGTGAAGCGCGCCTACCTGGGCAAGAAGCCCTCGGGCTTCTTCCTGGATCAATCCGCGGGCAACGACGCGCTCTACTTCGGCTCCAGCACCGGCATCCTCAGGCTCGATCTGCCCACGTTCCTGGGGTGAGCGTGCCGAGCGTCACCGGCACCCCCGCATCGTGGCGTGACGCCTTCGACGCCCGCGACGCGCTCAGTGCGTCTCGCCGTAGGCGATTCCGGCGCGCACGTGACTCATCGCGGAGCTGATTCGGCTCTGCGCCACCTGCACCCATCCGCCTTTGCCGCGGCCGGCCTGCGACAGGTCGTATTGAGCCAGCTCGAGTTGCTTGAGCGCGCGGCGCATGTGGGGTTGATCGGGCGCAGGTTTGGATTTGGCCTTGGGCGGCTGGGGGGCGGGTCGCGGTGCAGGAGCCGGGCTCGTCGGCTCGGCTTGTTGTTGCTTCTTGCTCTTGGCGAGGGCGAGGGCTGGGCGAGCGGCAAGCCCCGCTGAAAACGCCAACGCCACGGCGAGAGCCCAAGCGATGATCCGCATGACGTTCTCTCTCCCGCCTCAGTGGGCCGCGTCGTACTGTATGCCGGTCCGCACCGCTTCGATCGCGGCTTCGACGTCGTCGATCGCGTCCTTGCGGTGGCCGCCCTTGTTGGTGTCGGCCTGCAAGAGCTCGCTGTGCGCCTGCTGGAGGTGATCCAGCGCGCTCGACATGCGCGGCTGGCTGTATCGGAAGTCGTCGGTGGACGGGTAGGCGGGGGCAGGAGGGACGCGACCGTACGCACCCGGCGCGTAACCGTCGTCGGCGCTGGGCTCGCCAGGCTCGCTGGTGCCGGGGTCGAGCATGTCCGCCCAGTCCGCGGCGGTGCACCCCACCACGAACGCGGTCACCAGCACCCCGATACGCGTGAGCCACGGTCGGCGTAGAGCCGCGAACATCGAATCACCTCCGGGATGGTCGCTTCGCTCGCGCCGGGCTGCGGCGGCGGGTGGGTCGCGCTCGCGCGGGCCGATCGACGCATGCCAGGAGCTCGGTGAATGCGTCGGTGACGTCGCTGGCGAGGACGTTCAGGTCGTGGGCCACGTCGTAGTCGCCGATCAAGCCGATCCCGAGCTGGCCGGCGTAGCTGAGCGCCGCGATGCCGATCGCCACGTTGGGACCGAGCGGCAGGAACGGTGCGATCTCGAGGAGCCGCGCGCCGGCGACGTAGAGCGGCTGTGGCGGCCCCGGGACGTTGGTCACCACCAGGTTCAGCACACGCTGCGCCCATTGCATGCGCGCCACTTGCTGCAACAGCGTGGCGGGCGGGCCACCGGGGAGGTGGGTGAGCGTCTCGGCGGCATCGGCGGCGAACGAGCGCTTGGCTGCCTCGGTTCGAGCACAGATCTCGCGGTAACGCACCACCGGATCCGCTTCACCCACCGGCAGGAGCGTGGCGATCGCCGACACGCGATTACCGAGCGCGAGCTTGTCGCCTTCGCGCCGCACGTTCACGGGAATGCCCACGTGGAGGCTGATGCCGGCGACCCGCTCGCCGCGGTGGGACAGGTAGCGGCGCATCGCGCCCGCCACCACCGCCAGCGCCACGTCGTTCACCGTGCCGCCGAGGGCGGACTTGACTCGCTTGACGTCGGCGAGCGGCAGCGTGGCCCAGTCCACTCGCCGGTGCGGCCCGATCGGCACGTTGAAGAACGTCCTGGGCGCCAGGCCTTTGCCCACCCAGGTGCCGAGACCCTCGAAGTCGCGCCGCAGCCGCTGTGCCAGGTTCTCGGGGTTCACCAGCACCGCGCGCGCCTGCTCGAGCCAGCGCTGCGACAGCGCGGCTCCCTCGGCGAGGGCATTGCCCACCAGCGACCCGAGCTTGGGCGTGGGACGTGGTTTCCACGGCGCGGGCTTCGCGATCGCCCGCTTCTTGGGCTCGAAGTCGAAGAGCACCATTGCGACTTCGACGCCCGAGACACCGTCCACCATGCAGTGATGGATCTTCCACACCAGCCCGATCTCGTCGTTCTCCAGTCCGTCGACCCAATACATCTCCCAGAGCGGCCGAGCCCGGTCGAGGGTCTGGGACAGGATGCGCCCCGCGAGCAGCTTGAGCTCCGTGGCGCCGCCGGGACGCGGCAAGCCGGTGAAACGCACGTGATAGGCGATGTTGAAATGCGGATCGTCGACCCAGAGCGGGCGGCCCTGCGAGAACGGAGGCCACAGCACGCGCTGTCGAAAGCGCGGCGTCTTCGCGAGCCGGCCGAGGGTGAGCGTGAAGAGCCGCTCGCGGTCGATGGCGCCGTTGCGCTTGCGGAGCGGGGCGCCTTCGATGCGGCACACCATCCCCACGTGCATCGGGCTCGACACCGTCTCGACGTGCAAGAACATCGCATCGAGCGAGCTCAAGCGATCGGTCATGGCTGCGGTGCGCATGTCGCGGGGAACCTCGTCGGCCGATCGTAGCGGCGCGACGGGGGCGTCACAAGGTGTCGGTGTGCGCGCTCCTCGAGCGCAGGCTCAGCGCACCAACGTGGGATGCGCGGGATCGGCGATGTCGATCACCGTGAGACCGGCAGCGCCGTCGGCGAGATACGCGTAGCGCTCGGTGAGCGCGACACCGTAGGCCTCGCCGCGCGTCTGCAGGTGCGCGATCTCGACGGGCGAATCGGGATTCTTCACGTCGACCAGAAAAAGGCCTTCGTCGTGAGCGGCGACGGCGACCAGGCCGTTCCGGGCGGCGACGCCGAATTGGAAGCGACCGAGCGACACGCGCCCGCGGAGGCTCGGCATGCTCGGATTCGTGAGATCCAGCACCTGAAGTCCGCCGGTGTAGGTGCTCAGGTAGACCATCGGTCCGTCGTGGGCGATGCCCACGACCTTCTTGGGGCCGACCCACAGGATCGGCAGCGCGGACGCGGGCTGCGGCGTGGCACGCGACTCCTGGTCGTGGGAGGACGGCGGAGCGATCGGGTAGTGGCCCGTGGGATCGAGTACCTCGACGCCACCCATGTAGTTCGAGGCGAGCACCACGTCGTCCACCGTCGCCAGGGTGAACGCGTAGCCGCCGTTCATCTTGTTGCCGGCGCGCACCGGTTTGTCCGTGTCGGTGCGGGTGAGGTCGAGCTCGGCGAACTTGTACATGCCCTCGGCGGTGTAGGCCTTGTCGCCCACCACACCCACGGCGAACGCGTGCTCGGGAGTGTCGAAGATCCGCACGATCCGCGGTGACGCGGGATTGCTCACCTCGAGCTCGACGAGCCCCATCTGGCCGGCGGCCACGAGCGCGCGGGGGCCGTCGACGCGCACGGCGTACGCGTAGTCGGTGACCGGCACGTGGGCGATGGGTCTCGGCTGGGCGGGATCGGCGAGGTCGAAAATCTCGAGACCCGCAGCACCATTGGCCAGGTAGAGGTGACCGTCCGCGACGGTCGCGTTGCGCGCTGTCGCCACGACCTGCGAGCGGCCGAGCAGCCGTGGCGTCTCGGGCTGGCTCACGTCCACCAGCGCCGCTCCTTGCGCGAGCAGCCCCACCACCACGCGATCGCCGGCGAGCGCCAGTGTGTGCGCCGAGCCGAAGAGCTCGAGCGAGCCC
>CAYVDO010000437.1:3060-6496 GCA_964450125.1 uncultured bacterium | reverse complement strand
TTCAAGGACAACCTCGATCCGCAAGTCCGCGTCGTGCCCATCGAAGAGCTGATCCAGCACGCCAAAGAGCTGCGCTGAGGGCCACTCACGCGCTGCCGCGCGGACCGGCGCCGAGCGCGCTCCTCAGTGGAACGTGCGGCCTTCGGTGCCGTTCAGCTGGACCACGATCTTGCTCTCCAGCTCTTCCAGGCGGAATGGCTTGGCGAGCACCTCGTCGGCGCCGAGGTTGCGGTCCTCTTGAGGTCGATCGCGGCGGTTGCGGAGCACCCTACCAGTGACGATCACCTTGGTGCGTCTGCCGAAGGGTGTGTCCTTGATCTTCTCGCACAACGCCACGCCGTCGAGGGTGGGCGCGAGCGCATCCAGAATCACCAAGTCCGGCTGCTCCTTGAGGAAGAGCGCGTAGCCTTCCAGACCGTCGCGCCCCCAGAAGGTCTCGTAATCGCGTTCGTTCAGATAATCGCAGAGCGCCTCGCCGAGCGCTTCCGAATGCTCGACGATCAGGATCTTCTTCTTGATGGGCGCTTCGAAATCCACGAGTCCACGATAGACACCCGAGGGGGGATTGTCAACGCAACGCAGCGTGGGCACGCGCACGCGTGAATCCCCTGTTTTTCGGCATTTTCGCTCGATCTCACTCGGTGGCCGCGGCACTCGCCCGCTGGAGCGCAACCACTGCCGGCTCGTCGAGACGCCACTCGGGCAAGCCCCGGAACGCCTCGCGTGTCGCCTCCTCCACCTCGTCCTCGGAGCTGAACCGATCGAGAGCGGCGAGCGACGCGAGCGAAGCGTCCACCCACGGC
Organism: uncultured bacterium; assembly: GCA_964450125.1. Lineage (GTDB taxonomy): Bacteria > JADJOY01 > JADJOY01 > JADJOY01 > JADJOY01 > JADJOY01. Next base: position 5,693 of record CAYVDO010000437.1, on the reverse strand, counting down.
AGATGGGCGAGCAGGCTCGCGAGCTTGGCCGCCAGCTCCAGTCGTCCCTCTTCGGCAGCGGCGAGCGTGTGGCGCCAGCTCTCGACCTCGGCACGAATCGACAAGCGGTAGAGCATCTCCACCAGCCACGGCTCGCCATGGCGAGCGAGCGGCGCAAAGAGCGCGGGCACGGCCGCCGACAGCGCGCCGAAATGGATGGTCACGGGAAATGCGCGCAGCGCGTCCTGCACCGCGATCGGCAAGAGCCGCACCTCCACCAGTCGATCGCGTTCCAGGCGCAGCGCGCCGAGCATGCGATCGAAGAGCACCGGCGAATGGCCGAGCACCAGCTCACCGAGGTGCTCGATGTAGCGCCCCGGACGCGCGATGACCTCCCCGCCCAACTCGCGAGCCTCGCGTAGCGCGAAGCCGTAGTCGAAGTAGGCGAGCAGCGTCTCGATGCGCTCGTCGAGCGCTCGCACCTTGCGTGAAGCGACCACCTTGCCACGGCTCTCGCTCGATTCGCAGGCGCGCCGGAGTGTCCGCCACTGGGAGCGGGCGAAGTGGGCGGCGAGCTTGGCGCATGCGGTGCACGACGCGATCGCCGGCACCTCGAGGTTCGGCTCCGTGGACGGCCCGTCGAGACGAGCGGCGCCGGGAGTCCACTCGATGCGATCGCCGAGCACGAGCGCCCGGTGGCCCGCGGGGCCGTAGCGAAAGCGCACGTCCATGCGCCCGCGCCGCTGGCAGCGCGGGCAATCGAGCTCGACGGAGACGCGATTCGCGTCATCCATGGCGATGACCGCCCGCCGCTGCCGCGGCCCGCTGCAAGCAACGGGCACGCGGCTTCTTCGCTTCGTCGTGGTCGGGGCGACTGGATTCGAACCAGCGACCCCCTGCGCCCAAGGCAGGTGCGCTACCAGGCTGCGCTACGCCCCGCGAACTGCTCCATCCGACCCTGACGTTCTCACCTTCCATGCGACTCGTGCCGTGTCGCGACCCCCAGACGACGATCCAGATGAACGCGCGCCAGGCGCAGCGCCCGCCCGCGATGACTGATGGCGTCCTTCTCGTGCGCTTCCAGCTCCGCCATCGTGCGTCCGTACTCGGGAACCCAAAAATAGGGATCGTATCCGAATCCACGGCTGCCGCGGGGCTCCGTCACGATGACTCCTTCGACGCTCGCTTCTTCCACCTCGACCGATCCGGATGGTGTAGCCACCGCGATCGCGCAACGGTAACGAGCGGTGCGTGCGTCCCGGGCGAGCTGCGTCACCTCTTCGACGAGCCGCGCGTTGTTGGCTTCGTCGCTGGCGCCTTCACCGGCGTAGCGCGCCGACCGCACTCCCGGTCGGCCACCGAGGCCGTCCACCTCCAGGCCTGAATCGTCGGCGAGTGCCACCAGCCCCGTGCGCGCCGCCACCGTCGTGGCCTTGAGGATCGCGTTGTCCCGGAAGGTCTCCCCCGTCTCCTCGATTTCCTCGACCTCCGGATGTGCGCTCAGATCGTCGATCTCGATGCCGAGTCCGGCGAGCATGCGCTCGAGCTCGACCACTTTTCCGCGATTCCGGGTGGCGAAGACGAGCCGTGACATGCGAGAGGATTGCGTGGCGACCTGTCGCGCCCGGCCGCGAGCCGCGGCAAGATAGGGACGCGTGCCGACGGGCGTCAAACGTCTCTCGCGACCTCGGAGACGACGCCCGCGAGCGCGGCGACGGCGCGCTCGCACGCGAAGCGCTGCGCGTGGCGCGCACGTGCCGCGAGCGTGAGCGCGGCGCGGCGCTCGGAGTCCGCGAGCAGCGCGTCGATCGCTGCGCCCAGCGCGATCGCATCGTTCACCGGAACCAGCATTCCAGCCGCTCCTTCGTCGAGCTGCTCGGGAATCCCCCCTGCCCGCGTACCGATCACGGGGACGCTCGCGCTCATCGCATTCAGCACCGTGAGCGGACAGGCGTCCCGCCGCGATGGGCAGACCAAAAGATCGAGCGCGGCCGCGAGCCGATCCGCATCGCGGCGCCAGCCGGTGAGGCGCACCTGCGGCGTGCGCCGGGCACGAGCCAAGACCGAATCGCGATAGCGGCGGTGCTCTCCGAACGGGTCGTCACCGACGATCACGCACACCACGTCAGGGGGGAGCGGCGCGCGATCGAGGGCGTCGAGGAGCAGGTCCACCCCCTTGCGCGGCTCGATCTGGCCCACGAAACCGATCACGCGCGCCCCGGGATCGACACCGATCGCACGTCGCACGGCGGCGCGCGCGTCACGCTCGAGGGGCGCCACGTCGGGCACGGCCGGCGGCACCACGCGAACCCGCGCAGACGGGATCCCCTGCGCGATCAGGCTTTCCCGCGCCGCGGCAGCGGGAACCAGATAGAGCGCGACGCGCTCCCGGAAGAAATGGAAGAAGCGCATCGCCCGGGACGCCACTGCGGGATCGAGCACGTCGTGCACGAACGCGATCACGGGTTGCGGATGGGCACCGAGCGCCAGGCAGGCCTTGAGTGAGCGCACGCCGTTCACCAGCAGCACGTCGGGTCTCGCGACGTCGAGCTTCCTTCCGAGGTCGCGGAGCACGCGCCGCGATGCGAACGGCCGCCGCGCGCTCACTCGATCGAGCGCCAGCGGCTGGAACGCGATCGCATGGCTGAGCGCGG
>CAYVDO010000437.1:0-3050 GCA_964450125.1 uncultured bacterium | reverse complement strand
CTTCGAACGCGCCGCCGGCGGGACCCATCACGGTGACGTCGAGTGCGTGTGCGGCGAACGCGTGGGTCGCCGTGAGCAACGCCACCTCCGCCCCGCCGAGCTCCCGGGCCGAGTCGAGCGCCACGACCCGCAACCGGCCGCTCACGGTCCGCGCTCGAACGCTGATTCGAGTGCGACTCCGTTCTCGGCGAAGATCGCGTCGAGCGATGCGGTCGCCGGCAGAGCACCGCGCCACCCGCCGAGCCCCATCCGCCACGCCCACGATGCCCCGAGGGCGTGGCTCGGGTCGCCGGCCAGCACGCCGCGCACCGCGCGCACGAGGAGCGCAGCCACGTGCACGCGGCGGCGAACGGGATCGGCGAGGTGACGCGCGATCACCAGCTCGCGATTGCGGCGATAGATGGTCTTGCGAAGCCAGCGCGCTTCGTGCGCGACGGTGGCGTGCCGCGCGTGCCTGGCGATGGCCGCGGGAACGTGCAACGCGCGGAAGTGCCCATCCCCAGCCGCCACACGCGCGCGCGCCCGCAGGCCGAGATCGACGTCTTCCCAGTAGTAGGGAGCGAGTCGTTCGTCGTAGCCGCCGAGCTCCTCCCAGCGGAGGCGGTCGTAGAGTGCCAACGCACCCGAAGGATAGTGCGGCTCGAGGGTGCGTCCGAACGGGATGGGGATGGTGCGCAAGGTCGCGCGATCCCAGGTGAGGCGATAGAGGCTCTCGTCGACCCGCTGCTCGTGTTCCGACGTCGACGTCAGCCCCTCGCTGGCGGCGACCGCAGGGCACGCCACCCACGCATCCGCGGAGTCGAGGGCCGCGCACGCGAGCGCGACACAATCGCCAGCGAGCTCCACGTCGTCGTTGGCGACGGCCACCCACCGCGCCGTCGACAGACGCACACCGGCGTTCACGGCGGGGCCGAATCCGCGCCGCGTCGGCAGACGCAGCGAACGCACCGGTAGACCCTGGACCGAATCGGGGAGCGTCACGACCGGCATGCTCGCATCGTCCACGACCACGATCTCGGCGCCGCCCGCGACGGCCCGTGCAGCGAGCGCGAGCGAGTCGAGAGCGTGCGTGAGCGTGGCCGAGCCACGCGTCGGCACCACCACCGTGAGCGCGAGATCCGCGCGCGCTCGACCCTCACCCATGCGCACTCGCCCATGGCCCGCCAGCGCGGGTCGCGCGCTGGAACAGCCAGCGCGCGACCGGGCGGCGCCACTTGCGCAACAAGGCCTCGTGACTCGCCACCCACGCGGCGCGACCTCGATCGGGAAGCCGGCAGGTGCTGCCGCCTTCGCGATGCGTCGCTACCACGATCGGCGCCATCGCAACCGTCCGTCCCGCGCGCCGGAGCCGCTCGTAGAGATCGAGCTCCTCCGCATAGAGGAAGAAGCGTTCGTCGAAGCCGTTCGCGGCTGCGAACGCTCGCCGATCGACGAGCACGCACGCGCCGACGGGCCCGCCGCCGGCCGCTCCCGCGCGGGGCGTGAGCCAGCGCGCGAGGCGCGTGAAGCCAGCGCGCTCGGCGCACCAAGCCGCCACCACGCGCAGCGTCGGGAAGTGCGCCCACGAGAGCGCTGCGCCGCCGTCGGGGCGCTCGAGCCAGCCACCCGCGACGGCCAGCAGTGGATCCGAAGCGAACATCGCTTCCAGCGCGATCAGCGCGCCCGGCCGAATCACCACGTCGGGATTCACCAGCAGAAGACGCGGCGCGCGCGCGTGACGGGCGGCGTTGTTGACCGCGGCACCGAAGCCGGCGTTCACGCCACTCGTGATCACTTCGATCTCCGGGAAACGCGCCTTGGCGCGAAGCACCGCGCCATCGCGCGAAGCGTTGTCCACGACCCAGGTCTCCGTCACCCGAATCGGCCCGCGAAGCCGAGCGAGCGCCGCCAGGCAGGCAGCGAGATCCTCGCCCGCCTCGTGCGCCACGAGGATCGCGCTCACTTCACGAGCGTGGCGCGCCGGCGCGGGAGATCGGTCGCGACGTGCGATCACCTGAAAGCCCTGCGCAAGGAGCTCGCGGCGCAGCTCGCGCGGCATCACACCCGTCGCTCGCGGTGCGACCCAGCCCGTTCCCAGCACCGCCTCGACCTCGAACCCCAGAGCACGCAGCCACCGCGCCAGCTCGCCCGCGGTGAAGAGCGAGATGTGGCCGTGGTGCGGCGCGGGCAATCCGGCGAGCAGCCCGGAATCGTCGATGGTGCGCGGCGGCCGTCCGCGCAACCACGACCACGCATAGCCGAGATAGCGCCCGTTCACGGTGCTGAGCAGCAGGCGTCCGCCGGGCCTGAGGACGCGCGCCAGCTCGGCGAGGAGTGCACCGGGATCGACGACGTGCTCGATCACCTCCAGCGCCACCGCCGCATCGAGGGCCCCGGAACGGATCGGCAGCGGCGCGTCGAGGTCCGCTGCGACGGCGTGAGCGCGCGACGGCTCCTCGTTTCGTGCGAAAGCCAAGGCCGGCGCGACGTCGATGGCGAGCACCCGCTGGAACCGGGCGGCGAGCGCCGCCCGCAACGCACCGTGCCCCGAACCGACCTCCAAGACTCGACGCCCGCGCCCCAGTGCATCGAACGGGATCGAAGCGGCTGGGTCGCCGACGGGCGCCAAGTCGAGGGCGCCGATCCGGCGCCACGCGGACTCGTAGAGCCGCCTCACGCTCGCTCCCGTGTTTCCTCGGGGGGCTGTTCCAGCCCCCCGCCCGCAGCGGCAAAGCCGCAGCGGGGCCCACCCCCGAGGCGCTTCGCTGCGCTCGCGGCTCGCCTGCCGGCTCGCGGTAATATGGACGGCGACCGTGGAGAACGGTGCGCAGTTCGTGCGTCGGGGCGGCGAGTCGGGGGATGTTCCAGCCCCCCGCCCGCAGCGGCAAAGCCGCAGCAGGGCCCACCCCCAAGGCACTCGCTTCGCTCGTGGCTCGCCGCCGGCTCGCGGAGGGACCGACGGCGAGCGTGGAGACCGGCGCGCAGAACCGCGGGATTCGGTGATCGTGGGTGGGGCTGTTCCAGCCCCCCGCCCGCAGCGGCAAAGCCGCAGCGGGGCCCACCCCCGAGGC
>CAYVDO010000436.1:0-6502 GCA_964450125.1 uncultured bacterium | reverse complement strand
CGATGGCAGGTGTCAACGGGGTGATGCCTGGTGTCTGGACGCCGCGTTCATGAATGGATCGGGCTAGCAGGCTGCTGAAAAACTCGCAAAGGCGAGTTCTTCGCGCCTGCCGATGCTTCCTCGGGGGTCTGTTCCAGACCCCCCGCCCCGCAAAAAAGCGCGGTTTTTTGCGGGGTCCCACCCCCAAGGCGACTCGCTGTGCTCGTCGACGCGCCTCTGGCGCGTACCTTTTTCAGCAGCCTGCTAGCCTGGGAGCGGAAGGTTCCGGCGATGGTCGCGAGCGGCGACGAACCAAAGGCGCGCGGTTGGCTCGATCTGGCGCGCGCGGATTTCGAAGGCGTGTGCGACGAGCTGGGCGTGCCGCGCCTTCATGCGCGGACGCTGATCCGCAACACGTATCGTCTGGGCACGGAGGACCCGTGGGCGGATCGTTCGATCCCCGCGGCGTTGGCGCGGGCGCTGGTCGCTCGGCACCCGCTCACCCACCCGGTCGTGCGTGACGCGCGTCATTCGGAGGTCGACGGCTCGGCGAAGCTGCTGGTCAGTGTGGAGGGCGCCGGCGACCACGCCGAAGCGGTGCTGATCCCGGAAGCGGCGCGCGTGACGCTCTGCGTGTCGAGCCAGATCGGCTGCGCGCAAGGATGCGTCTTCTGCCACACCGGCCGCATGGGTCTGGCGCGGAACCTCGCCACCGGCGAGATCGTGGGTCAGCTCGTGGCCGCGAACGCGTGGCTCGCGCGGAACCGCGAATGGCTCGCGGCGCGCGGGTTTGGCGCCCAGCAACGCGTGACCAACGTGGTGCTCATGGGGATGGGCGAGCCGCTCGACAACGTCACTGCTGTGGCTGACGCGATCGCGATCCTCAATGACCCAGCAGGCGCCGCCATCGCGATGCGACGCATCACCGTTTCCACCGCCGGCCATCTCGACGGTCTGGAGAAGCTCGTCGCGCGCTGGCCGCGCGTGCCGATCGCGCTCAGCCTCCACTCGGTGGACGAGCGCACTCGCGGCGGCCTCATGCCGATCACCCAGCGCTGGTCGTTGGCGGCGGTCAGCGAGCGCTTGGCGCGCCTCTCCGCCCAGCAGCGCCAGCCGATCTTCGTCCAGTACACGCTCTTCGCCGGCGTGAACGATTCGCCCGCCCACGCCGAGGCGCTCGCCGCGTGGTGCCGTTCGTTGCCGCAAGTGAAAGTGAACTTGATTCCGTTCAACTCGTTCCCGGGATCTCGCCTCGAAGCACCCCACGAGGAAGCAGTGGCACGCTTTCGCGCAACACTTCACGCAGCGGGCTTGCGCGTCATGCGCCGCCACAGCAAAGGCCCGGACATCGCCGCCGCCTGCGGTCAGCTCGCGTTTCGCTGAGCGTTTCAAACCCGCACGCAGGTAGCCACGACTCACTCCGCGTGCGTTGACCCACGCGCAGATCGCCGTGCTACAAGCGCAGCAGTCTCACGCTGCGCACCTCGTTGCAGCGTGCCCGCTCCAACCGCTGCCGGAGGATCGAATGATCGTCGCCATTCGACGAGCGCTGCGCTCGCTCGCGCCGCTGGTGTTGCTCGCGGCGGCGGGTTGTCTTCAGGTCACCACCGTCACGCCGAGAGATTCGTGCCCGGGAGAGCAGGTCGTGATCGCCGGCTCGGGCTTCGGCGCCACCCAGGGCACGAGCACCATCACCTTCGGGGCGGCGACGGCGAGCAGCATCGCGAGCTGGTCGGACACGTCGATCTCCGTGGCCGTTCCTGGTGGCCTCTCGGGAGTCGTGAACGTGGTGGTGCGCGTCGGCCTCTCGACCTCGACGCCACTCGAGTTTCGCGTCATCGACTGCCCACTCAAAGGCTCGCTGGGCGCGCCGCGACTGGCCGTCAGCCCTGGCGGTCAGCCGCACGTCGCGATCTCCCAGAGTGGCGCGCTCGTCTATCTGACCAAGACCGGCGGCGCATGGTCGACGCCCGAGAACGTCGATGCGCTCGCCGGCAGCTACGACATCGCCGCGACCGCCGACGGACGACCGCACGTCGTCTACGAGCAGAACACCGGCAACGCGCTCAACCTGCCGGGCATGTGGCGCTATCGCGATTCCGCCGGCTGGTCGGCGGCGGTGGTGGCTTGCGCGGAAGGCTCGATCGGTACTTCTTGCCCGGGCATCCATCTCGTGGCGCCCACCGACACCACGCTCGCGGTTCTCGACAGGAACGGCGACCGCTATGGAAACACCTGGGTCAGCGCACGCATCTTCGACGGAACCTCGTGGGGTGGCGCGTCGCAGGTCGACTATGCCCCCCTCGGCTCGTACATCCAGGACTACGATGCCGCCGCCGGTTTCGGATCTTGGCATGCGACCCTTCATCGCAACACGATCGACTGGGGAACGTTCCAGACGACCTACAGCGTGAAGCACGTGCTCCCCGGCTCCACGAACACGCTGGCGAGCTTGCTCGGCAGCGATCCCTACACCACGCCGTCGGCGGCAGCCTCGCTCGGTCGCATGCACTTCGCGTGGCGCGACGGAGCGAACCTGGTTCACCGCTGGCGCGACATGACCACCGGTGCCTACGGCGCGCCGCTCACCATCGCCACCGTGACGGGCTCACCGCGCCCGGTGGTCGCCGCCGACGCCAACGGCGATGACGGCGCCTTCGCGCTCTGGGTGGAGAGCGGCAAGATCATGGGCGCGGTGTTCGATGCGAGCTCCACGAGCTGGGGTACCCCGGTGGTGGTGGCGTCGAACGCAGCGAGCACGCCGGTGGCCGCCGCACGCGAGGGCATCATCCACATCGCCTGGAAGGGCAGCGCCGACGATCTGCGCTACACGACGCTGCCCTGATCGGACGACTTCACTCGAAGGTCTTGGCCACCAGGCTCGCGGCGTTGGGATTGCCACCCACGACGGTGGCCCACGTCGCCACCGCGCTGCCGCCGCCTGCGGCGACCGGTACGTGTGAGCCCCACCAACCGGCACCGAGAGTGGTGCGCGACCAGCTCGCGGTCACGGTGCCCACCGAGGCGCGCACCTGGCTGGTCCAGTTGTCGATCCAGCTCACGACCGCCAGCGAGCCGTCGCCTGCGTACGCCGCGGTGGGCCACTGCGCGTCGTCGCTCGCCGCCGAGAGCCGAGTGGTCGTGCCCCAATCGCCGCCCGCAGGTCGCGGACGCACGTACACCGTGCCGACGTTGCCGGCATCGAGCGCCTGCCACGCGGCGATCACGTCGCCGGCGCCGTCCATCGCCAGCGCCGGATAGTAGACAGTCTGCGCTGCCGGCGAGACCTGCGCCGGCACGTCCCAATCGCTCGTGGGCTTCCGCGACGTGACCACCATCGCGTAGCCATCCAGGTATCCCACCGCCGCATTGCCGGCGGCATCGAGCCCGGGCTTGGGATTCCACGTCGCGAGCCCACTGCCGGAGGGCAACACGCGCGGCGCTTCCCAGCCGCCGCCGGCAGACCTGTAGGCGGTACCAATGGCGCTCGGATTTCCGGCGCTGCCTTGTTGCCACACCGCGAGCACCGCGCCCGCTCCGTTGACGGTGAGATCGGGCAATCCCGCTCCTACACCGGAGGCGGAGAGCTGTATCGGCGTGGACCACGTACCGAGCGGTGCGCGTGTGCTCGCGAGGATGCCCGCAGGCGCCGCCCACACCAGCGTCACGCTGCCGTCTCCCGCGATCCCGAGCTTCAGGTAGTACACCGAGGTGCCGAGCGCCACCTGCGTCGGCGCGAGAAAGCTCCCACCGGGATCACGCACCGACGCGACCACGTAGGCCGGCGTGAACTCGGTCGCAACCGTGACCCACGCCACCGCGGCGGTCTCGTCGTCACCGATCGCCGCCGTCGCGAACTGACCGATGGCACCGATCACCACCGGACGCGAGAGCGACCACGCTCCGCCCTTGGTGTGCTCCGCGTAGCGCGGGATCCCGATCGCATCCCAAACCGCGAGCGTGTGCCCGAGACCGTTGGTGGCCACCACCGCGGGCTCCGGCGGCGACGAAACGGCAAACGTTCCCTCGAGCGTCTTGAGCGCGGACCACATGCCGGGCACAGTCACACACGCCGCGAGGCCCGCGATCAGCAGCGTCCCCAAGCCTCGAAACCTCACGCCCCAGCGCTTCATCTCGTCCCCCGTCTCGAATTCGTGATGACTCGACGACGCGCGGCCCTGGTCCGCGCGAGTCGCCCCTCGAAACTGCGCCACTTCGCTGGAATGCAGACGTGCAAAGCGCTCGCCGCGCCAATGGCCGCGCAGCACCACGCTCGTCGATGCACGGCCGTCACGAAGCGGTGTCTCGATCGGCCATCACGCTCTCGTCCCGGGCACGAATCGGTGTCTCACTTTCGTAGAAAATCCCTGCTTCTCGGGGCTTTTCGACGTGTGGAGGCGGGACCGGCCGCGCGCGGGTGCGATGACGATGCGTCCACACCTCGGACTCGGGGACAGCGCGCGCAGCGCTCAAACGATGGCGAAGGCGCGCACCGGGAACGTGCCGAAGCGTTTCACCTTCACCGGGACCGCGAAGAAACGCGCGCCGCGCTCAGGCACGGCGGCGAGCCCACGCATGTGCTCCACGATGGGGATCGAGCGGCCGAGCAACTCCGAGTGCACCGGCCGCTCGCCGCTGTCGATGGAGTCGATGTTGTACGAGTCGATTCCCACCAGCCGCGCGCCTGCATCCGCGAGCCAGCGCGCGACGTTGCCGGTCAAGTACGGGTGGCCCTCGAAGTAGGCGTCCGTGCGCCAATGACGATCCCATTCCGTGTGGATGAGCACCGCTGCGCCACGCACCTCGTCGGCCGCGAGCGGCAAGCGGTCGATCGCCCGGCCGCTGCCGCGCGCCACGCGCACCACCGCGCAGCGCAAATTGGCGAGGGACTCGAGCGGCAGCTCCGCGAGGTCGGCGCCATCGGCATAGCGGTGGAACGGGCTATCGACGTAGGTGCCGGTGTTGGCGACCATGTCGATTCGGCCGATGTGAAACTCGGTGCCCGACGCGTAGCGTTAGGTGATCATTCCGTGCTCGACCGCATGGCTCAGGTCCACCAGCGTCGTGCCTTCGGTCATCGGATCCTCCGCGCGTGCTGCGCACGTGCTCGCAGCGATCCGTCGTACCACACCACGCGCCGCTCACGGTGAGCGCGACGCTCACGGCGCCAGGCCGCCGGAGACCGTGATCCGCAAGAACTGGGTGTTGATCTCGTTGGCGGCGAGCTCGGCGAGGATCTCCTGGTAGCGCGACTCGGTCATCACAGGCGAGCGGCTCAGGATGAAGAGCGTCCACTGGAGGCTGTCGGTGACCACCGCGTAGTCGTAGTCGGCGCCGAGGGCCACGATCCAGTACTCACCCTCGAAGAGCCCGCCGAACACCGACGGGAAGCGCACGGCGAGCTTGGCGTTGCTGGCGGTGTCCACCACGCGCGCGATGCCCTGGATGGTCTGCTCGGTACCTGCGGAGGAGTTCTCGAAGCCGCGATTCAACACGTCCACCTGACCGTCAGCGCGCGCCGTGTAGGTCGCGGATACGTCCACGAGGTCGTCGTTGAAGCCGGCGGCATTGCTGGCGATCTCGTACCAGAGCCCTGTGTAGCGGTTCAGGTCCACGAAGGGCACGGTCTCGGGCACCGGACCGCGAGCGCACCCCGCAATGGCAGCGAGTGCCACGACGGCGAGAAGGCGGCGGGTAGTGAGCGAGGCGCAAGGGCGATCGGCGAGTCGTGAGGGCATGGCGGGCTCCGTGGGTTGCGAGGGTTGCGTTTACCGATGCGCGGTCCATCCGCGCATCGGTTCCACGACTCAGGGTGTCCGGGTGTATATATTTTGTCAATATATTGTTTCGATTATGAGTCGACATCGACGATTTCGCCCGCTCCACGGTCGTCTGCGATCGCGGTGGCTCGTGAGCCGGGGCACGCCACGCGCAGGGGCACGCCACTTGCGGAGTTTTCACTCGGAATTCGTGCTGCGACGGCGACGGCGCATCCACTCGCCTCGGGGTGTTCGCGATGGCCGCGCGCGCCATCCGTGTGGGGCATCTTCCGCTCACGAGGCCGGCGTGGCTCCACCTTCCACGCGGCCCGTGGCATCCGCGTGCGATGCACCCGCGGGCGCCGCCGCGCCGGCAGCGGCTCGTACTCGGAGTCGTCGCCGGGCTCGCCACGCTCGCGTTGGCGGTCGTGACCGTCGCCGTGCTGGCGCGGAACGTGATCCTGGAAACGCGGCTCGTGCCGCGCATCGGACCGCTCGTGGGCGGCACGTTCACGGTCGAGTCGGCGCGGCTCGCACTCTTTCCGCCCGTGATCACGGCGACCGGCGCGCGCCTCGAGATCCCCCAGATCCGCGGCACGATCACCGCACGCACGATTCGCGTCGTGCCGCTCGCAGGTGATCTCAGCGTGGAAGGCGTGGTGGTGCAGCGCGCCGAGCCGACCGAGAAGCCTCCGATCCTGACCCTCGGTCGAGTTGCGGTCTACGCCGACCGCCACCGAATCCTCGCAGCGCCGTACGTCGTG
>CAYVDO010000435.1:3324-6519 GCA_964450125.1 uncultured bacterium | reverse complement strand
CTGGACTGGGAGATGGCCACCATCGGCGATCCCTGGATGGACCTCGGCACCAGCCTGAGCCTGTGGGTGGATCGCGACGACCCCGAGCCGCTCAAGATGGTGGCGTTCGGGCCGACGCTGCTGGAGGGCGGCCTCGACCGCGTGGGTGTGGTCGAGCGCTACGGGCAGGCGAGTGGGCGGCCCGTGAGCGATCCGCTCTATTACTTCGTGTTCGGCCTCTTCAAGATGGCGGTGGTGCTCCAGCAGATCTACAAGCGCTACGTCACCGGCTTCTCCAAGGACGACCGCTTCGCGATGATGATTCACCTGGTCCGCATGCTGGCCCAGATGGCCGATCGCGCCATCGAGCTCGGCCGAATCGACCGACTCGGCTGAGCGAGGCGGCGCGTTCAGCGTCCGGCTGCGGCGATAGCCACCGTCAGGTGGTAGGGCTGGCCTTCGTCGACCTGTTCGGATCCGCCGGCGACGGCGCCCAGGCTTCCCACCAGCCAGAGCTTGTAGCGCCCGGCGTGCGACGCTACGTCGACGAACGCACCCGGTGCGACCTTCTGGGTCTTGCCACCCGCGCGAACCTCGACGGCGAGCGAAGCGTGGCTCGAGCCTTCGGCTTTCTCGGATCCATCGCCCTCGAGTTGACGCAGGCGAACCGCTCCGTCGACGAGCGACTGCTCGATCGGCGATTCGCCGTGCAGCGTGTGCATCTCCACGAACACCGCTCGCCCCCTTCGCAACACGAGCTGCTGAGCGAGATCCGCATGGGTGCTCGCCGTTCGGCTCGAAACCCGCAGCGTCTCACCCTTCGTGACCGATACGCCGAGCTCCGCGGGCAGCTTCCACAACAGCCGCACCGTGCCGAACCCGGCGACGTCCAATCCGACGGCGCCGTCGTCCACGGAGGTCACGCGTGCGTCGGCGTCGACGGCGTCGAGCAGCCGAGCGCCGTTCCGGACCAGCGCCTGGTAGAACGTCGCACCTGCGGGTGCCCGGGCCGAGAACGCGAGCGGCGCCGGTTGGGCAACAGCCGTTTGCGCGAGCGCGCTCATGGGCTGAGCGACGGGCGACGGCTGCGGATCCGGCGGGGTCCGCGGCGCGCATCCCGCCGCGAAGCAGACGGCCACCGAGGCCACGGTCAGGGCGAGGGTCGTCGTCCCACGTGCGCTCATCAGTTGTTCCCCCATCGCGAGCCGGGGCGCGCGATCGACTGACTCACGATGGCTGCCAAAACGCCAAACCGGTCACGACCAACGCGCGCGCCTTGCCCCAACCAACGCTCTGACACGTGAGGTGACGAAAAGCGCTCGAGTCGGGCTGCATGCGCGGCGACTGCGCGAAGCAAACGCCCGGGGCGATTCGCGATTCGCCGGCAATCGAGACATTCTGCGGTCGGGCTCGACAATTGCGAGCATCGCTCGCCGCCAGCGGACGGCGCCTCGGGGGAGGACGCCAGTGGAGGGCGAAACGTGACGAGAGCGACGACGTGCGTGCGATTCCCACGACTCTCACGGTGGGCGGTCCTCGCGACTCTGACCACCGTCCTCGTCGCCTGGAACCAGCACGACGCCGCCGCGCAGCCACTCGACGCCCACGCGCCGCTAACGCTGCCCAACCCGATACTCTTCGTCACCCAGGTGCCGATCCGCGGCGACTTCACCACCATCGGGTCGACCTTCGGCAATCACCTCGCCACCCTCCAATCGGTGGGTCGCGGCGGCGACCTCTGGATTCGCTACACGGACGGCACCCTCAAGAACCTCACCCTCGCCGCAGGCTACGGGTCAGCCAGCGGGTTCCAGGGCAACAACGCCATCGCGGTGCGCGATCCATCGCCGCACTGGTCCGGCAGCAAGGCGATCTTCAGCATGGTCGTGGGCGGCGCCGCCCAGCGCTACGAGTACGAGACCTACTACTGGCAGATGTACGAGATCACCGGTCTCGGCGCGGCGGAGACACCGGTCATCACCAAGGTGCCGAACCAGCCGGCGAACGCGAACAACGTGAGCCCGATCTATGGCACCGACGGCAAGATCCTCTTCACCAGCGACCGACCGCGCGGCGGCCACTCGCACCTCTATCCGCAGCGCGACGAGTACGAACGCGCGTACGTGGTCAGCGGACTGTGGCGCCTCGATCCCACCAACGGCGCCCTCGAGCTCCTCAACCACGCGCCGTCCGGGGATTTCACGCCCACGATCGACAGCTACGGGCGCGTGGTCTTCACGCAGTGGGACCACCTGCAGCGCGATCAGCTCGCCGACGCCGATGAGAACGCCGGCACGGGCCAGAACTGCGACTCCGGCGGCGATTACGGCTCGATCGACTACGACTCCGAGTCCGCTGCGGCGGCGTTCACGCGCGACGCTCTCCTCGAGGTCTTCCCCGAGCCGCGCTCATGCCGCGGCGACCTGCTCGCAGGCACGAATCTGATGGGCCACGGGTTCAACCACTTCTTCCCGTGGACCATCGAGGAGGACGGAACCGGCGGTGAGACGCTGAACCACCTGGGGCGCCACGAACTGCACGGCTACATCCCCGCCTCCATCGACGACGATCCCAACGTGGAGGAGTTCTACGGCCAGTACGCGCGCTTCAACCCCCGCCGAATCGACAATCTCTTCCAGATCAAAGAAGACCCGACCACGCCGGGCCGCTACTACGGCGTGGACGCTCCCGAGTTCTACACCCATGCCTCGGGTCAGGTGGTGTCCATCGACGCACCTCCCACGACGGACGCCGACCACATGGCGGTGACGTACGTGACCCACCGCGACACCGCGGGCACGACCACCACCGCCAACCACTCGGGCCACTATCGCGAGCCCACTCCGCTCACGAATGGCACGGTCGTCGTGGTGCACACCGACGACACGGGCAGCGAGTCGGGCTCCGGCGGGCAACTTGCTTCGAGCTACGAGTTCCGCCTCAAGACGCTCACCACTGGCGCCAACGGCTACCAGATCGCCGGCACCACGCTCACGGGCGGCATCACCAAGCAGCTCAGCTACTGGGACCCGGACAACCTGGTGTCGTTCAACGGCACGCTATGGGAGCTCAATCCCGTGGAGCTGCGCGCACGCACTCCACCGACCCGTACGCCACCCGCACTGGATGCGCCCGAACAAGCGATGCTCGCCGCCGCAGGCGTCACCCAGCAAGAGCTGACCAACTACCTCGTGAGCCATGACCTGGCGCTTGCGG
>CAYVDO010000435.1:0-3314 GCA_964450125.1 uncultured bacterium | reverse complement strand
CACCCGAGACGACTTCGATCTACAACAACCCTTCAACCTGCGCGGTCCCGGTGGCGGCGTGCAAACACTCGGAGCTTCCGGCAAGATCTACGACGTCGCGTTCCTGCAGTTCTTCCAAGGCGATCTGGTGCGCGGCACCACCGGCAGCAACGCCAGCAACGTCCCGCGCGACGGGCGACGGGTGCTCGCGCGAGCCATGCACGACACGTGGGCCGTCGGGTCCAATGCCAGCCACGCCGGCCCGGTCGCGAGCGTCGCCGTCGAGGCCGATGGCTCGATCGCCGCATTCGTTCCTGCGCGGCGCGCGCTCACCTGGCAGCTCACCGACGGGGCCGGCACCGGCGTGGTGCGCGAGCGCTATTGGGTGACTTTCCAGCCCGGCGAGATCCGTGTGTGCGGCTCGTGTCACGGCGCCTCGTCGCTGGATCAGGCCGGTCATACGGCGCCGACGAATCCGCCCCAAGCCCTGAAGAAGCTGCTGCAAAAGTGGAAGAGCGGCTCGGTGCTCTTCGTCGGCGATTTCGAGAGCGGTGGCACGAGCATCTGGAGCACGAGCGTGGGCGGTTGATCTCGAATCAAGGACAGACGAGGCCCGCGCCACTCGACCACGCGCACGTGACGCCGGCTTCGAAGCCCGACGCGAAGATCGGGTCTTCGAACACCACGAAGGCGGGATCGGCGTCCGGTCCCAAGCCCCAGCTCCCCGGCGACACCTCGTTCGAGTCGCCCCACGACGAGTTGCCGAAGCTCGCGGTCGCGAAGGCCCAGGTGACCTCCGAGCCGTCGTAAGCGGAACCCCAGTTTCCCTCGTGCAGCGCGAACCAGTAAGTGCCGGTCGTGAGGGAGATGGCTCGTCCCAACCGGATGCGCGCCCGCACCGCATCGGTGCTGGCCGCCGACTGAAGACCCGTGTCGGCGAGTGCAGGCGCCGGGTCTCGTCCGCTGGCGAGGAGCGTGCCGGGCTTCCCCGAGCTGTTCGCATAGATCGCCCAGCCGAGGGTCCCACCGAACGTGTCAAGCACGCCGTTGTCGTTCTCCTCGTCGTCGAGGAGCCACACGTCCACGGCGGAGAAGCGGGTGGTTCCCGACAACACCAGCATGTCGGCCGCTTCGACGAATGCACCGATCGTCGAGCCGCTCGTGAGATCGGCGATCCCACCCTGGTTCCAGGTGGTCGTCGTGCCGTAGAGGGCCAGCGAGCTGTACAGCCCGAAACCGGTGCCGCGCGCGGAAGCGAGGCGCTCGGAGCCATCAACCGACGTCAGCCCCGCTGTACCGAAGGAGTTCTGCCACCTGAGGCTGCTGCCGTCGTCGGGCGCGCCCCAAGCGCCCTCGTGAAGGCCAAACCAGTACGTCCCGGACGCGAGATAGAGCGGCGTTTCGAGCTCGAATCGCACCTTCACGACGTCCGCGTTCGTCGAATTCTGGAGCCCCGAATCGGTGAGCGTCTGCGCCACCGCTTTGCCCGACGCCAGCAGCGCTCCGGGCACTCCGCTCGAATCCTCGCGGATTCCCCAGCTCAGCGTTCCGCCGAAGCTGTCCAGGACGCCGTTGTCGTTGATCACGCTGTCCGCCAGCCAGACCACCGCCGCCGTCACGCGCACGGGAGTGCTGACCACGATGTCGTCCACGACGGTGTAGATGCTGATGTCGGCATAGTTTCCCAGATCCAGGTCGCTGCGGTCGTGAATCAGGCCGATCGCGGTGCGGCCTGTGCTCGGCAGCGTCAGGGTGAGAACGCACAGCCAGACAGAGATCGATCGGTTGCTCCGCATGTCGAGGCTCCTCGAATCCCACGTCGGCGAGACGCGACCAGCGCTCGGCCGATGGGTCTCGCCGCCTGATCGCACCCGAGACTATGGGGATCGCACAGCGCAGGTCCAGTAGAGACCGCGCCGATCGCGCCGTCGCCCCTCGGCAACGTGGCCAGCGGTCGCGGCGTTATGATCGGCGCATGCCGCGGCCGGCCCTACACGTTCTCGCGGAAGAGCGAAGCCTCGCGTATCACCGCGCGGTCGCCGACCGCCTGCGACGCGATCCGACCGCGGTCGCGAAAGCGCTGACACGCGTGGAGCCGTGGTGCGCGGAGGGCGGGCGCGCGAGCCATTACGCCGCCGAGCGGCGCAACTGGCTCCGCAGCCCACTGAACGAGTTGCTCGAGCTGCTCGTCGATCCATCGGAGCACACGCACGTACTCCGACAGCCGACTCCATTCGCCGGCTTGATCGACCCACGCGAGCGCTGGCGCACTTTGCGCGAGGCCCGCGAACGATTCGACAGCGCGCAACCATGACGCCCGAGCAGCTCGAGCATCTCGTTCGCGATCCGGCGGTGATCGACGAAGGGAAACGATGAGCATCCTCGACCGACGACACCTCGCGACGGCGCTCGTCGTCTGCGCCATGGCCCTGGCGCTCGGCGCGGGCTGCGGTGGTGAGGCCGGCAACGGCGCGAACGGCGAGATCGCGCCAACGCCGGGCTACCGGGAACGCCAAGCCGTGTACCTGCAGCACTGCCTGAATCGGACCGACGCGAGCAACGGAAGCATCTACGCGCAAGCCTGCACCGCATTCGCCGGCCAAAGCGACTACCACGTCGACGAGATGCTCGGGATCGCCGACGAGCTGAACTCCCGTCACGGCTCGGTCGACTTCCACATCACGCCGGTGCTCCGGGTGCTCCATTTCGATCGTCGCAATCCGACGCTGCCGGACGAGCTGCGGGCCGCGATGATCGACGCGCTCGTCGGCTTCAAGTACTGGCTCGACGAACCCGGCTCCGACGATCTCGTCTGGTGGTCCGAGAACCACCAGATCCTCTTCCACGCCGCCGAGCTCCTCGCCGGCCAGTTCTTGCCGGACCAAGTGTTTCGCAACTCGGGGATGACGGGCCGCGAGCACGCCGAACATGCCCGTGAGCTTCTGAACCGATGGCTCGATACCCGCGGGCGCTTCGGCTTCTCCGAGTGGCAGTCCAACGTCTACTGGAACGAAGACATCGGCGCGCTCGTCAATCTGGTGGATTTCGCCGAGGACGAGGCCATCGCCACCAAGGCCGCGATGCTCCTCGACGTGATCGCATTCGACATGGCTTGCAACTCGTATCGTGGCTTGCTCGCGTCCACCCACGGCCGCACCTACGACTCGAAGCTCTTGGGCGGGCTCAACGATTCCACCCGCGAGGCCGCATACCTGCTGCTCGGCATCGCGGCCCCCGGCTCGATCGAGGAGCTCGACGCCGGCGATTTTTCCGGCACCGAGCTCGCCACCAGCGAGCGCTACGCGCCGCCGGCCATCTTGGAGGCGATCGCCGCC
>CAYVDO010000434.1:0-6522 GCA_964450125.1 uncultured bacterium | reverse complement strand
CGGAGGTTACGCCACCCTTCCTTCACCACCGATCCACAACATTCAGAGATAACTCCCATCGTCACTCCAGAAGACCCTCGTCTTCTGCGCCAACGACGCACACGCCGACCTGGTCGTCGACCAACTCAAGAAGGCCTTCGCAGCCCGGTATGGGAGCGTGGACGATGACGCGGTCGTCAAGATCACCGGCGCAGCCGACAAGCCGCTCGAGCTCATCCGGCGCTACAAGAACGAGCGCAACCCCAACGTCGCCGTGACGGTTGACCTTCTCACCACCGGCGTCGACGTCCCCGAGATCTGCAACCTCGTGTTTCTCAGGCGCGTGAACAGCCGCATCCTCTTCGACCAGATGCTCGGACGAGCCACCCGGCTCTGTGAGCGCATCGGCAAAGAGGCCTTCCGGGTATTCGATGCCGTGCGAATCTACGAGGCCCTGGCGAACGTCACTGCGATGAACCCGGTGGTGGTAAACCCGGCGATTTCGTTCGCACGTCTAGCCGAGGAGATCCGAACTCTCCCAGGTGACCGGGAGCGGGCAACCGTGCTCGACCAGTTCATCGCCAAGCTTCAGCGCAAGAAGCGCCACCTGAGCGAGGCCCAGGCTCAAGACTTCGAGGCCTCTACTGGAATGCCGCCGGATGCCTTCATTCGAGCACTTCGCGACATGAGCCTGCCAGCCGTTGCCGCCTGGTTCACCCAAAACCCAGATTTCACCGAGATTCTGGACCGAACGGACTCGCGGCCGAGTCCACCGATTCTGGTCTCACACCATCCGGACAACGTCACCGGCACCGAGCGCGGGTACGGGAGCGCGAAACGTCCGGAGGACTACCTGAAGGACTTCGCCGCATTCATTACGAGCCGGGGCAACGAGCTGCCCGCCCTCGTCGCGGTGCTCACCCGACCGCGCGATCTAACTCGTAAGGATCTGCGGGCACTCGCCCGCGAGCTCGATCGCGCCGGCTACAGCGAAGTGAACCTCACCACCGCCTGGCGAGAGATAACCAACCAGGATATCGCCGCCCGCATCGTTGGCTTCATCCGGCAGGCCGCCCTCGGCGATCCCCTCATTCCGTACGGCGAACGAGTGGATCGAGCCCTTCAGAGAGTCCTCTCCGCCCGAGCGTGGACCGCGCCCCAGCGGCAATGGCTGCAGAAGATCGCCGCCCAGACCAAGGCAAACGTGATCGTCGACCGCGCCGCGATCGACGACGAGAATCTCCTCTTCAAGCGCGAGGGTGGTGGGTTCCCTCGCCTCGATCGCATCTTCGACGGCCAGCTTCAGCAGGTCCTCGATCAGTTCAACGACTCGATCTGGCCGCCGGCAGCCTGACCTCCACGGATAGCACCGCATGAGCACTGTCACGCAGGACATCGTCCAGAAGCTTTGGAACCTCTGCAACGTCCTCAAGGACGATGGTGTCACCTACCACCAGTACGTCACGGAGCTCACCTATCTGCTTTTCCTGAAGATGGCGAAGGAGACAGGCACGGAAGACCAGATCCCCAGCGGCTACCGCTGGGACGAGCTCGAAACGAAGCCGGCGCCAGATCGACTCGAGCATCACAAGGTCACTCTGATTCACCTTGGCAGCAACGGTTCGACGCTGGTGAAGGAGATTTTCGGAAACGCGAGCTCTTTCATCAAGAAGCCTGCGACTCTCTCCACGCTCGTTGCCGAAATCGACAAGCTCGATTGGTACAGCGCGCGCCAAGAGGGCCTCGGGGATCTCTACGAGGGCCTGCTCGAAAAGAACGCAAGCGAAAAGAAGTCTGGCGCTGGCCAGTACTTCACGCCGCGTCCCCTGATCGACTCGATGGTGGCGCTGATGCAGCCGACGCTAGCGGATCTGATCCAAGATCCCGCAGCCGGCACCGGCGGATTTCTCATCGCCGCGAACCACTACATCCGGGAGCACAACGACATCGCGTCGCTCACTGCAAAGCAAGCGGCACGCTACTACACCGGAACGTTCTACGGCATGGAGCACGTGCAGGACACGCACCGCCTCGCGCTCATGAACCTGATGCTGCACGGGCTCGACTCGGACCCAAACGGCGCAGGCATTCGCTATGGCGACACGCTCTCCCCCGAGGGCGAGGCACTGCCGAAGGCAACCCTCATCCTGACGAATCCGCCCTTCGGCACCAAGAAGGGCGGCGGGCTGCCGACGCGCACGGACTTCACCTTCCCGACGAGCAACAAGCAGTTCTGCTTCTTGCAGCACATCTACCGTGGTCTGCAGCCGGGCGGGCGCGCCGCGGTCGTGCTTCCCGACAACGTGCTCTTCGAGGGCAACGTCGGAAAGCAGATCCGCGCCGACCTGATGGACAAGTGCAATCTGCACACGATCCTCAGGTTGCCTACCGGCATCTTCTACGCGCAGGGCGTGAAGACCAACGTGCTGTTCTTCACCAAGGTGGACGACGGCGCCAGGAAGAGCACCAAGGAGGTCTGGGTCTACGACCTGCGCGCGAACATGCCGCAGTTCGGCAAGCGCACGCTGCTCACCCGCGAGCACTTCGCGGAGTTCGAGGCCGCGTTCGGCAAGGACCCGCTGGGCAGTCCGAAGAGTCTCGCCAAGCGCAAGGACACCGGCGAGGAAGGGCGCTTCCGCGGGTTCACGCGCGAGTGGATCGCCGAGCGCGGCGAGAGCCTCGACATTGCCTGGCTCAAGGATGACGGTGACGGCAGCACCGCCGAGCTTCCCGAGCCGGCGGTGCTGGCGCGCGAAGCGATGACGGAGCTGGAAGGCGCGTTCGAGGAGCTGCGCGGGATCCTCGCCGAGCTCGGCGAGGACGTCGAAGAGGAGGTCGCACAGTGAGCGGACTTCCTCCTGGGTGGACGTCCGCTCCCATCGAGGACCTGGGGGAACTCAGGCTCGGGAAGATGTTGGACAAGGCCAAGAACCAGGGCCTGCCCGCCAAGTACCTGCGGAACATCAACGTCAGGTGGTTCCGCTTCGTCCTCGAAGACATGCGCACCATCTTCGCATCGCCTACGGAGCTCGAGCAGCTCTCCGTCGAAGACGGCGACTTGTTCGTTTGCGAGGGCGGAGAGCCCGGACGGTGCGCCGTGTGGCGTGGTGGCGACAACGTGTTCGTCTACCAGAAAGCGCTGCATCGCTTTCGCAGCCACGGGGGCGTGGTCCCCGAGTTGCTCATGTACCGCCTGCGGCACGATGCGGAGACGGGCGCCCTTGCGGACGCGTTCACGGGCACGACCATCAAACATCTCACCCGAGAGAGCCTTGCAAGGTTCAAGGTCCCGGTCCCTCCGCTCCCCGAACAGAAGCGCATCGCCGACAAGCTCGATGCCCTGGTCGCGCGAGTAGACGCTTGTCGCGAGCGCCTCGACCGCGTCCCCGGCATTCTCAAGCGTTTCCGCCAGTCCGTGCTCGCTGCAGCAACCAGCGGCGAGCTAACGAGCGAATGGCGCGGATCCGAAAGCGTCGATGGCGAGTGGCCGCTCGTGAGCCTTGCGAGCGTGGCTGCAGATTTTTCGTATGGATCCGCAGAGAAGTCGTCGAAGGCGGGTCGCGTGCCGGTGCTGCGCATGGGGAATATCCAGGACGGGTTGCTCGACTGGGGTGACCTTGTGTACACGTCTGACGAAGCGGAGATTTCGAAGTACAGGCTTTCGAGCGGTGACGTTCTATTCAATCGGACGAATAGTCCAGAGCTTGTCGGAAAGGCTGCGGTCTTCCGTGGGGAGAGGGATGCGATATACGCCGGATATCTGATTCGCGTCCGATGTGGTGAGCAGCTGCTGCCAGACTACTTAAACTATTGCCTTGGTAGCCCTGCGGGTCGCGAATACTGCTGGCGGGTCAAATCGGATGGAGTTAGCCAGTCTAACATTAACGCGCGTAAGCTTGCTGCGTTCACTTTCAAGCTGCCGTGTGTTCAAGAGCAACGAGAAATTGTTCGCCGAGTTGAGGCGTTGCTCGCACTAAACGCGGCCTTAATCGCGAATAGCGGGCGCGCGACTCGGCTGGTAGATCGCCTCGCGCCGGTGACTCTGGCCAAGGCCTTCCGCGGCGAACTCGTTGCGCAAGACACGAACGACGAGCCTGCGGCTGAGCTTCTGGTGAGGCTGAACGCCACTCGATCGATTGCGGCGGCGCCGCCGTCACGCAGTCGTCCCAAGGCACCGGGAAGGCGAGCGACCATGAGCAATACCGACAAGGACACCATCAAGGCTGCGATCCTGAAGCTGAAGTCCGATCGCTTCTCGTTCGATGAGCTCAGGGTACAGGTCCCCGGCGACTACGAGTCCCTGAAAAATGCGCTCTTCGAGCTGCTGGAAGAGCGGCGTCCAGTCGTCCGGCAAGTCTTTGACAAGAAGGGCAAGGCGATGCAGTTCGTGCGAGTGAGGTCGTGAAACTAACCCGCGTTCACATCATCAAGGCGGCGACCTGCGGGGGCCTCCTCGACGGACTCGATGTCGGCTTGAGAGGAACGCCGGCAGGCGCGGAGCAGTTCGACCCGCTCTGTCTTGTGGGCCCCAACGGCGCCGGCAAGTCGCAGTTCCTTCAAGTCATCGCCGAGGCCTTTCAGACGGTCTTTCACGCGTGCGTGCAGGACGAGGAGCGTGCGAAAAGTAACGAGGACCTTCAATTCGAAATCGAGTACCTCAACGTGCTGTTCCTCCTCGACGAACCGGAGTCTCACTTCAACCCGCAGTGGCGGGTGAGATTCATCTCTCGACTTCTCGACCTGCCGACCGCGAGCGGCAGGCGTCGGGAGGCAGGAGTCGCAGCCGCCGAGCAGGACTGCCTCCTGACAACGCACTCACCGTTTGTCCCCTCAGACATGGCGCGAGAGAACGTGCTCATCTTTAAGAAGACAGAAGCTGGCGTTGAGGTACGGCGCCCCGGCATCGAGACGTTCGGTACGACGTTTGACACGATTCTGGAGGAGTGCTTTGACGTCCGGCCACCGATGTCGGAGGTTCCGCGGCGCGAGATCGCGGATCTCATGCAGAGTAAAGATCGCCAGGCCATCAAGGCCGGCATCGCGCGGCTGGGCGACTCCGTCGAGAAAGTGTTTTTGATGGACCGCCTTCGGGAGCTAACGCATCAGGAGGGCGCCTAGCCGTGCTCTTTGGATACCCGGTCGCAGCGACGCAGAACAACTGGCTGCATGACTGCTTGTGCGAGGCGGTGCGGAACGTCCATGCGACGGCAGATGCAGGTGAGCCTTATCCAGTGTGGCCGACGATCTTCCCGAGCGCGCACCGCGCGAAGTTGAAATCGCGGACAGGCCTGCGCGATCGAGTGAAAGCCTACGATCGCGCGATTCGGACGCTCTCGAAGGCCGACCGAGACGTCGTTCTTCAGGCAGTGGAAGCGGAGAATCGCATCTCCGATCTTCTGTCCGGGGCATCCGATTGCGACACGATCGGCGACTTGCCCCAGGGCGTGCGCGCGCCCGTCGACGCTCTGTTCGGGTTTGCGTTCGCCCTCCTGACCGACCTCGGCGTTCGCGACCAGCAGTACGCCGACATCTACGCAGCGGTTCCTGAACATATGTGCCCGTTCTGCGGGACGGAGTACTTTGACGCGCCGGGCGCGGCGCGCGAAGCGCTGGACCACTACCTCACGAGGAGCCGTTACCCGTTCGCCGCCGCCAACCTCCGGAACCTCGTTCCTATGGGGCACAAGTGCAACTCGAGCTACAAACTCGCGATCGACCTGCTTCGTCGCGCGGACGGCTCACGACGCGTGGCGTTCGACCCTTACAACCATGCGAAGGTCGGGATCTTGCTGGACGACAGCGACCCTTTTGAGGGCGTCACGCAGAACACACCCAGATGGCAAATCCGATTCGACCCCGAGACGCCGGCCGTGCCGACCTGGGACGAGGTCTTCGAGGTGCGGGAGCGCTACCGGCGAGATCACCTAGACCCGTCGTTCGCGAACTGGCTCGGGCTTTTCGGAAAGTGGGCACGACGCGAAGGACTGCAGGCCGACACTGACGAAGCACTGGTGGAAGCCCTCAGGCGGTACGAGGAGTTCTGGGCGGAGAGCGAGATGCAGGATCGGGCTTTCCTCAAGGCCGCCGTGTTTCGCATGCTTCGCCGACACTGCGAAGCCGGTCATGAGCGCCTGCTTAGACAGATCCGAGACTTGGTGACTCCGCTGGGAACACAGGTGTGGGAAGAGCAACCTCCTGGCGAACCGGCGGTCGCCTGATGTGCCTGGCCGGTTGGGACACGGTGGAGGTGGGTCGATGAATGAGGAGGCGGCAAAGCATCAGCCCGCAGGGATACTCCGGCGCTACGAAGCCTGGCGGGGGCGTTCGGGCGCTCCGTGCGGGCCGGCTGCCTCGGATGGCCGTTGGACCCCAGCTCGGTTCGTGTTCGAGGCCGTCGCGGCGATTCTCGATGGGACAACCCCGGGAATAGCCTTCGATCCGTGGTCGACATGTGGACTCATCCTGACCTCGGTAGTGGAGTCCGGGCGGGCTAACAGTCTGTTGATCTTCGGGGGTTTATCCGCGGTGTTCCGCCCCGTTTTG
>CAYVDO010000433.1:0-6530 GCA_964450125.1 uncultured bacterium | reverse complement strand
ATCGGCGAGCGAAGCCGAGCCGACTTGGGGGTGGGGCCCCGAAAAAGTCACGCCTCTTTCGGGGCGGGGGTCTGGAACAGGCCCCCGGGGAAACATCAAGCGAGGAGCCTGTCGGCGTGCGAAGCACATTCTCCGACAGGCTCCTAGGTTTGCGCCGCCGAGGGTCGCGGGCCGGTTCTCAGCGGATCGCGAGGTGTAGGTTCGCCGGCTCGAAGCCACCGTGAGCGGCGATGACGCGCACTGGACGGTTCGCGTCGGGGCTGCTCACGACGGCGAATGCGCCGAGCCCCGCGACCACCGGTACGCGGCCGCGATCTCCGATGGTGACGACGTGCCCCGCTCGGGTGCTGGTGACGATCACGTCGTCGCTGAAGTCGGTGGCGACCCGGCCTTCGGCGTCCTCGACGCGCACGGTGATCAGCGCTGCATTCGAACCGTCGCGCGGTAGCGCATCGAGATCGCTCGTGATCCGAAGCTGGGTGGGTGGGCCCGGCTTGGTCCAGCTCGCATCGACCGATTCATTCGCGCACTCGGCGTGTACCTCGAGGCGGGTCGGCGCCGCGTCGAGGGGCCACTCGACGAGGTGCTCACCCGGTCGTTCACCGAGGTCGCGGCCATCCGCGGCCAACCGCACCCGCGCACAATCGGTGGCGATCGGCACCACCAATTTGCCCGCATGAGGCCCGGTCGTGGCGGTGAGCGGCGGGGTGAGAATCTCGACGCGCGGGGTCTTGCTCCAGCGGGTAGCGAGATAGCGGTGGCTTGCTCGCGGGATGCGGAACGCATCCACCGTCCCCGAGTTGTGGATGGTGCGTGTCTTCTTCTTGGGGCGCTCGGTGCCGTAGTCGTGAAGCGACCAGAGCGCCGTGCCGCCGAGCCACGGCAACGCATCCATCTCGTCCAGCTCGGCGTCGATGTCGCGGACCTGGACGAGCTCGGCTTCGCGATCGCCTCGGGTGGTGTGGCTGCGGTTGGTGTGCTCGGAGACGAAGAACGCGCCCTGAGGGAAGAGGCGCTTGAATTCGGGGTATTTCTCCGGGCGGTAGTTGAGCCCGATGGCGTCCGGGAGCGCCGCCGTGTCTTGGCTCAGCGCACGCTCGAAGCGGTGCTCGGCGTAGCCCACGCCGCGCGTCGGATCCTCGTCGCGGGCGATCGCTTTCAAGCGTTCGAACATCGCCTTCGAGCGTCCCTCGTTCATCATGCCCCACAGCACGATCGAGGGATGGTTCCGGTCGCGCCGGATCATCGCGCGCATCATCCGTGCGGCCGCGTCCTGAAATGCGCTCCAGCCCACGGTCTTCCAGGTGGCGATCTCCTCGAACACGACGATGCCGAGATGGTCGCACGCATCCAGGAACGCTGGGTGCTGTGGGTAATGGGAGGTGCGCACGAAGTTGGCACCCATGTCCTTCAAGACGCGGGCGTCGAGCGCCTGGAAGCCGGCAGGCAGCGCGTTACCCATGCCCGGAAAGTCTTGGTGGCGATTGGCGCCGCGCAGCCTGAGCGGAGCGCCGTTCAGCAAGAAGCCGCGCGCGGGATCGAAGCGCGCCGTGCGCAGGCCGATCGAGAAACGGTGCTCGTCGATCGTCGTGACGCCCCGGCGCAACGCGATCCGCACCTCGTGGAGCGCGGGCGACTCGGGTGACCAGAGCGCGGGCGAATCGAGGGGGCCGAGGTCGAACGTGGTGTGCGTGGTCAGGGCATCCCCGACCTCGACGTGGCGAGTGGCGCGCGCCTCGGATCGGCCGTCGGGAGCGAGCAACGCGAGGTCGACGTCGATACCCGCGCTGCCACCCGCGTTCGCGATCCCCACCGTGACCGGCACCAGCCACACGTTGCCGTTCATCGGCTCCGGGCGTGCGAAGGTCGCGTCGTCCTCGACGTGAATGGGATCGAGTACCTCGAGATAGACCTCGCGATAGAGCCCGCCGTAGAGGTTGTAGTCGGGGTCGGGTCGGCCCGGTAGCACCCGGCGCGAGGGGCGGTTGTCGACCTCCACGTCGATCGTCGTGGACCGCTCGGTCGCGAGCGAGTCCCCGGGAAGGTCGACGGTGAAACCCGTGTAGTCCCCGTCGAAACGGCCCAGCGAGCGTCCGTCCATCCAAACTCGCGCCTGTGCATAGGCGCCGAGAAAACGGAGCTGAACCAGCTGGCCGGCGAAGCGTGCCTCGCTCTTCAGCTCGTAGCGGTAGCAGCCGCGGTTCCGTGCGTAACCGACGACGTCGTCGAAGGTGTCGACGTCGTTCCAGGTATGTGGCAGCCGTACGCGCTGCCACGCGGAATCGTCGCCGGGCACCTTGGGGCACGCGCGCCGCGGCGCGAGCTGAAAGCGCCAGCCGGCGTCGATGGCGGTGGTCTCGCGCGCTTGGACTCCGGTCGCACCCGCCAGCGCTTCAGCGAGCGCAACGAGCGTGACGGCGCGAGCGAGCCACCGAGCCACGGTGCGCAACGGGGGGAGTCCCACGCCGAAGATGCCGTACGGAGGGGCTTGCGGTAGCCTGCGCCAACCAGCGATCAGACGGACTTGATGCGCGGCTCCGGCCCGGGCGTAGGAGTGGCGTCGGTCGCCGGCGAGCCGTTCGACGAGACCGCGGCTCGTCCGTCGCCGAGCTGGGTGTCGGTGACGGAGGTCCCCGGCCCACGCTTGGTCGCGGGTGCGCGTGAGTCGGCGTTGTTGCCGTTCTCGGCGAGCGCGATCGCCGCGACGTGGGTCGAGATCCACGTCAGCGTCTCGTCGAGGATGCGCTCGAACTGGTGCCCATGAAAACCGAACGCTTCGAAGAAATGGCCGAGCCAGGGCAACACCAGGCAGCGCGCCGCCGTGCCGGATGCTTCGAGCGCCTGGTGCAGGGCGCGCGCGTGGTAGGGCGGGACGACGTGATCCATCTCGCCGCTGAGCAGCAGCACCGGGCTCTTGATCTGGTCCACGACGTGAATCGGCGAGCGCGAACGATACGCTTCGTCCGCGTCCTCGAAGACCTCGCCGAAGAGTTGGCGGTGATCGTCGTCGACGTTGGGCAGATAGCCGCGCGCGGCTTTGACGTGGGCTGCGAGATCGGCGAGCGGCGCCAGCGCCACCACGGCTTTGAAGCGCTCGTCGGCGGCTGCCGTGAGCAGCGCCGTCTGGGCGCCGCTCGCGTGTCCCACGATCGCCACCGGGTCGGTGACGACACCCTTGTCGAGCAAGGTGCCGACAGCCTTGCGGATCGTACCCACGGCCTTGGGGCCGCAGCGGTCGTCTGCCCCCTCGGAACCGAAGCCGCGCTGATAGACGCCGACCACGGTCAGGCCCGCGTCGACCAGCGGCCGAACCAGCCACTCGTAGTCGGTGGGAAAAAGCGGCCGCGCTGGAACCAGGAAGATGGTGGCGCGCGCCGCGGCGTCGGGGCGATAGACGAGACAGTTGACCGTGCGACGGTCGGGTCCCGGGAAGCTCACCGTTTCGGTGCGCATGGCGGGGCGAGGCTACCTGAGCCCGCAAAGCCGTGTCCAGGAATTCGCACGTGTCGTTCGATTGCGAGCCCATCGCAACGCGATCACTCGTGTTTGCGCCGCCCGTCGGCGGTTGCGTGTGACCGCGGCTCTCCAGGATGTGGGGGAACGCGACCGGTCGCGTTCGTGTCGGCTTCGTGATCGAGTGGGGTTCAGCCTTCGAGCAGCGCCCGGAAGCCGGCTTCGTCGAGGATGGTGATGCCCAGCTTCTGGGCCTTCTCCGCTTTCGAGCCCGGCTTCTCGCCTACCACGACGTAGTCGGTCTTCTTGCTCACCGATTCGCTCACCTTGCCGCCGCGTGCCTCGATGGCGCGGCGCGCCTCGTCGCGCGAGAACGCAGCCAGCGTGCCGGTCACCACGAAGCTCTTGCCGAAGAGCGGCCGCGGGCCTTCGCTCTCGGGGGCGGGCTCGCCGAGCCCCGCGGCGCGAAGCGCGGCCACCACTTCGCGGTTGTGCTCGTTCGCGAAGAAGGCAAAGATGCTGGCGGCCACCTCGGGCCCCACGTCGCTCACGTTCTGCAAGTCCTCGAGGCTTGCGTCGCGGATCGCTTCCAGGCTTCGGAAGTGGTTCACGAGCTGGCGGGCGGTGGCGCGTCCCACGTGGCGGATGCCGAGCGCCAGCACCAGGCGATCCACGGAGCGCGAGCGGCTCGCCTCGATGGCTTCACGAAGGTTGGTGGCACTCTTCTCGGCCATCCGCTCGAGCTCGGCGAGCTGGCTCTCGGTGAGTCTGTAGAGGTCGGCAGGGCTGGTGGCGAGCCCCTTCTCGACGAGCTGATCGACCAGCTTGGTGCCCAGGCCCTCGATGTCCATGGCGTCACGCGATGCGAAGTGACGCAACGCCTCCTTGAGCTGTGCCGGGCACTGGCTGTTGACGCAACGGTACGCGATCTCGCCTTCCTCGTGCTCGATCGGTGCGTCGCATGCCGGACAGCGCTCGGGCATCTCGAACGCGCGCTCGTCGCCGCTGCGCTCGTCCGCGAGCACCCGCACCACCTCCGGAATGACGTCGCCGGCGCGCTGCACCATCACCCGATCGCCGATGCGCACGTCCTTGCGCCGCACCTCGCTCAGGTTGTGGAGCGTGGCGCGGCTCACGGTGACGCCGCCCACCTCGACCGGCTCGAGGTGTGCCACCGGCGTGAGCGTGCCGGTGCGCCCCACCTGCGCGACGATGTCGTTGACGCGGGTGCGCGCCGGCCGCGGCGGGAACTTGTAGGCGAGCGCCCACCGCGGAGTGGCGGTGAGGGCGCCCAGGGTGCGCTGCTCGGCGATCGAGTCCACTTTGATGACGACGCCGTCGACCTCGTAGGCGAGGGCGTCGCGACGCGCCAACACGTCTTCGCGATAGGCGAGCGCGTCTTCGATGCGGCTCACGCGTCTTCGCAAGGGATTCACGGGGAAGCCCCAGTCGGCGAGGGCCGCCAGCGCCTCGAGGTGGCTTCCGAGCTCGACGCCTTCCACGCCGCCGACTGCATAGGCGAAGAAGCGCAGCGGCCGCGACGCCGTCAGCTTGGGATCGAGCTGGCGGATCGAGCCGGCGGCGGTGTTGCGCGGGTTCTTGTACGCGGGCTCGCCGGCGGCGATGCGCCGCGCGTTGAGCGCCTCGAACTCGGCGAGCGGGATGTAGACCTCCCCGCGCACGTCGAGACGTGCGGGCGCGGGGAGGTGTTTCGACGCGTGCAGCTCGAGCGGGACCGAGCGGACGGTGCGCAGGTTGGTCGTGACGTTCTCGCCCACCGTGCCGTTGCCGCGTGTGGCGCCGAGGACGAAGCGACCACGCTCGTAGAGCAGACGTATGGCGAGGCCGTCGATCTTGGGCTCGCACACGTAGTGCACGGGCTCGTCCTCGCCACGCTCGAGGAGCTTGCGGACGCGCGCGTCGAACTCGCGCACCTCGGTCTCGTCGAAGGCGTTGCCGAGGCTGAGCATCGGCACGTCGTGGGTGACGGGCTCGAAGCCTTCGAGCGGCTCGCCACCCACGCGCTGGGTGGGCGAGTCCGGTCGCGTGAGCTCGGGATGCGCGCCTTCGAGCTCTTGGAGCTCGCGGTAGAGCCGGTCGTAGATCGCGTCGTCGACCTCGGGATCGTCCAACACGTAGTAGCGGTGCGCGTGGTGGCGGATCTCGCGGATCAACGCCTCCATGCGTTCTTCAGCCTGCGCTCGATTCATGTTTCCTCACTTCGACACCCGCGCTTCGGCTCGAGGTAGCGAGAACGGCGAGTTGGTTGACGACCGGGAGGGGGGCACCGATACTCGCCGCGCATTCGCCGCCCCGCACGCGAATCGAGCGAAGACGCCGTGTTTCCGCTGCGCGACACCATCCCCTCCCGCTCCGTTCCGGTGGTCACCTGGACGCTGCTCGCGCTCAACGCCGTGGCGTGGTTCTACGAGCCGATGGTCTACGACCGGCTTCACGGCGTGCGCACGATCGATCCCACGTTCATGTCGCGTTACGGGCTCGTGCCGCAAGTCTTCTTCTGGTACGGCGAGGCCGATCCCTTCGATTGGTGGGGGCGATTCTCACCGATCCTGACGTCGATGTTTCTGCACGCGAGCTGGATGCATTTCCTCGGCAACATGCTCTTCCTGTGGATCTTCGGCGACAACGTCGAGGACCGCCTCGGCAAGGTGCGTTTCGTGCTCTTCTACCTCGTCTGCGGCACCGTGGCGGCGCTCATCCAGACCTATCTGGTGCCGCGTTCCGGCGTGCCGATGGTGGGCGCGAGCGGCGCGATCGCGGGTGTCCTGGGTGCCTATTTCCTGTTTTTCCCGAGGGCCCGCGTCCTCACCGTGGTTCCGATCTTCTTCTTCATCCAGGTGATCGAGATCCCTGCGTTCTTTTTCCTCGGC
Source organism: uncultured bacterium (assembly GCA_964450125.1). Classification (GTDB taxonomy): domain Bacteria; phylum JADJOY01; class JADJOY01; order JADJOY01; family JADJOY01; genus JADJOY01. The sequence goes on along the minus strand of CAYVDO010000433.1, from coordinate 186 downwards.
TTCTGGTTCCTGATGCAATTCTTGAGTGGCGCGGCCACGGTAGGAGACGCAGGCAACGGCGGTGGTGTCGCGTTCGGTGCCCACGTCGGCGGTTTCGTCGCCGGCCTGGTGCTGGGTCCGCTCTTGGCGCAGCGCGCGCCGCGCAAAGCGACCTACCCCACGCGCGAGGTTTTTCACCCCTGGTGA